>NZ_JBJJLC010000001.1:0-10276 GCF_045449855.1 Marinobacter alkalisoli
AGGGCTCACCCGCCCAGCACCTCCGATTCCGGTGAGAGCTTCTCTTCCCACAAAGTACGCGTGTACGCAAATGTTTTGGTAATCACCAAATATTCATCTAACTGCCATTGTCATTAGTGCTTTCTTTCTGTAAGTTCGGCTCACACATGTACGCTCAAATTTATAGAGGCGTGCTGGACGATTGTGTTTTCAGAATGAAAGGTGACGAATGAACGCTGCTGTGAAACCCGATTCAATGGGCAATGCCGTGTTTGGAAAACCCGATGAGCGCGAGCTTCGGGACAGGATGAAGAAGGAACTGCCGGCGGATACGTTCCAGGCGCAGACCTGGCGGGTGATCTGGTTTCTGCCATTGCAGCTGATCATCTGGGGCGGGATTGCTACGATTCTGCTGGCGGGTTTGCCGTGGTATGCGAATCTGGGCCTTGGGCTGGCGGTCGGGCATACCATTGGTGCTCAGGCGCTGCTGGCCCATGAGGTATTGCACGGGGCGCTGGGCATGAGCAAGCGCTGGCAGAATTTCTTTGGTTGGCTGGGGTTCGGGCCGATGATTGTTCCGCCGGAGTTCTGGCGCAAGTGGCACAATGTGGTGCACCACGGTAATACCAACACCGGTGATTCGGACCCGGACAGTTTTGGTACTTTGCGCCGTTACAAGACCGATCCCAAGCAGAAGAAGTTCACCAAGCTGGCGCCGGGTTCAGGTACCTGGTACAGCTATCTGTTCCTGACTTATTCGTTCACCTTTCACGCACAGCTGGTGCTTTGGTTCCAGGCGAAGCGTCGTAAGCAGTTTCAGGGCTTCGATCGTAGCAAGGCGATTCGCCAGACCTTTTACTGCATGGCGCCGTGGGCTGTACTTGCGGTGATCTCCGGTCCTCTGGCGCTGTTTACGGTGGTGGTACCGTTCATGATGGCTAACGCCCTGGGGCAGGGGTATATCCTCACCAATCACTTCCTGCGCCCGCAGACGGCCACCAATAATCCGCTGGATAACTCCATGAGCCTGCGCAGCCATCCGGTGCTGGATCGGTTGCACTTCCGGTTCAGCCATCATGTGGAGCACCATTTCTTTCCGAAAATGGGGCACAACATGGCGCCGCGGGTGCGGAAGTGGCTGGAGGAGAATCACGGGGAGCGGTATATGGCGATGCCCCATGGCACGGCGCTGAAGCTGCTTTACACCACTCCGAGGGTTTATAAGTCGTCTACGGAGTTGGTGGATCCGAATAATCCGGAGCGGGTGTTTGATTTGTTGCCGTTGCAGAGGCAGTTTGCAGCCAGTAATAGTCGTTAAATGATTTAGTTTTGTCGGATTACGCCTGCGGCTAATCCGACCTACGTTTTTACGTTTACGCCGTGAACTGAACTGCGTCATATACTCGGAGGAGCGGGCGACCGGGACGTGTTCCAAAACCGTGCGGAGCCATGGATGGCGGAGCCGAGCGTACAGGGAAGTATTCACAGCGTGTTTTGGAACACGTCCCTGTCGCCCGCTCCGGACTCCGATAATCCCGCGCTACTTGCTCCCAGCGTACCCAAGCTCCTTGTTCACCAGATTAAACAGCTCCTCGCCACCATGCCAGCGATCAAAGTTTTCCAGGAACTGGTCGGTGAGGGCGCGTTTCCAGCCGATGAAATCGCCGGCCATGTGGGCGGTCATGATGACGTTTTCCATGTCCCACAGGGGGTGATCCTCCTGCAGCGGCTCCTCCTCGAACACATCCAGGCCGGCGCCGGCGATCTCACCGTTCTTTAAGGCGTCGACCAGATCATTGGTTTTGACGATGGGCCCGCGGCCGATGTTGATCAGTCTGGCGTGAGGGCGCATGGCCTTGAAGGCTTTGCTGTCGAACAGGCCTTCGGTCTGGGGCGTTAACGGTGCGGCAATCACCACATAATCCGCCAGGGCCAGTTGTTCGAACAGGTCGTCGTTGCTGTGCACGGCGACAAAGTCGGGATCCTCATGGCGCGCCTTGCGGGCAATGCCGTGGGGTTTCATGCCGATGGCGCTGACCAGGCGAGCGATCTGGCGACCGATGGACCCGGCGCCCACCACCAGGACATGATTACCTTGTGCCCGTTCGGTATCCCGATGCTGCCACTTGTGGTCTATCTGCAGGCGGATGGAGCGGGGAAAGTCCTTGGCGAACATCAGAATGGTGCAGAGCACGTATTCAGCGATGGTGCGGTCGAAAATGCCGCGGGCGTTGGTAACCGTTACGTCGCCTTTGGTCAGGGCGGGGAACATCAGGGCGTCCACGCCGGCGCTGGTGGCGTGAATCCACTGCAGTTTATCCGCCGCAGGCCAGGCCGCTTTCAGGGCGTCGGTGCGAAAGTCCGTCACCATCATCACATCGGTGCCGGGGAGGGTGTCTCTCAGGGTAGGTTCGTCACAGGCAAACCGTACGGTGGCCCTGGCCCGGAGGGCATCCATTCCGGGCGGTTCCTGCTCGTCCGGGGCAGTCAGAACGGTTACGACCGGTTTGCTGTGTTTTGTCATCTGTCCTCCACTCACCTGAATACGCTGTTTGAGGGCGCTGGGAACGCTTGGCAAGGCGTTATGATCCAGTCTTGTACAGTCTGGTTCGCCGGTGGCGGACGGTCAACCTGAGTTGCCGAAACAGGGGCGCTCAGTAACCGGCAAATGACAGTTGATCCAGGCCCTGAATCTTTCTGTTGTCAGGCCTTGTTCCTCCCTTGTTTACTGACTAACCTGCATGAGTACCTTATTCTTTGCCTTGTTTGAAGGAGGTGTTCTTATGGTCGAAGCCGCCAACAACGAAACTGGCCAGGCCAAGCCACGGAAAGTGAAGTATCGCAAGAGCAAGGCCAGTTGGAATCCCGCCATGCAGGCCATTCCGGTTCCCGGTATTCGTCGCATGGTGAATATGGCGGCCACCATGAAGGATGTGATTCACCTGTCCATCGGCCAGCCGGATCTGCCAACGCCCAAGCACATTATCGATGCCTACATCGATGCGCTGAATGCCGGGCAAACCGGCTACACCATGGATGCGGGGTTACCGGAACTGCTGGTGGCACTGCGGGACTATTACGGCAAGCGTTACAATCGGCGGCTGACGCGGGACAACATCCTGATTACCAGCGGCGCCACCGAAGCGATGTACCTGGCTATCTCCGCCACGTCGGCACCAGGGCGGCAGTTTATTGTGACTGATCCGTCGTTCCTGCTGTATGCCCCGCTGATCCGCATGAACGGCGGCGAGGTCAAGTTTGTTCCCACCCGTGCGGAGAACAATCATCAGCTGGATCCGGACGAGGTCATCCGCGCTATGGGCGCGCGCACCTTCGCTCTTATCCTCAATAACCCGAACAACCCCACCGGAGCGGTCTATCCCCGCAGCACGGTGGAGACCATTCTGGAAGAGTGTGCCTACCGCGGGATTCAGGTGTATGCGGATGAGGTCTACGACCACCTGATTTTCGACGACGATGACTTCGCCAGCGTGCTGAACTGTTCGATGGACCTGGACAACATCATGTGCATCAGCAGCTTTTCCAAGACCTACAGCATGGCGGGGCTGCGCGTGGGTTGGGTTATTTCGAGCCAGGCGGCGATCAAGTCGCTTCGCCGTTACCACATGTTCACCACCTCGGTGGCCAATACGCCGTCCCAGTTTGCCGGGGTCGCAGCGTTGACCGGTGACCAGCAGTGCGTCAAGGATATGGTGGACATATACCGTGAACGCCGCGACAAGGTGGTTGAGCTGATCGACCAGACCCCGCATATGACCGGTTACAAGCCAGGCGGTGCATTCTTTGCCTTCCCGGATCTGCCGCCCCATGTGGATGGTTCTGATCTGGCCCTGCGCATGCTGAAAGAGACCGGCGTGTGCATGGTGCCCGGCGATGCCTTCGGCGAGCACTGCACCAATGCGGTCAGGATCAGTTTCTCGACCACCTGTGAGAAGCTGGAAGAAGCGTTTGACCGGGTAATACCGTGGATGGCGAAGCAACAGTTCTGAGGTGGAGATGGCAGCCCTGGACTCGGTTCTCACTCAATGCCCGTACTGTTGGGAGACGCTGGAAATCAGCATCGATCCCTCGGTTCAGGAGCAGGAGTATGTTGAGGACTGCCAGGTATGCTGCCAGCCTATCCTGCTGAAAGTCACGGTAGACGATGACCTGACGCCCCATGTTGAGGTTCACGCAGAGAACGAGTGAGCCTCTCTAACGAAGTCTTAACCTACTCTGCGGTCGAGATGGCTTAGGCTAGCCCCTTCTGTTCGTGATCATTCCGGAGAAGATTCCATGGTTTTCAAGCGTTCATCCGTCCTGCCGGCTATTCTCGCCCTGGCAGTCAGCCTGATCAGCGGTTGCGCCAGCCTGTCGCCTTATTCGATCTCGGAAGCGACACTGGAGCGTCACTTTCAGGATGCTGTCACCACCTTTGACCGGGAACAGCTGAAAAGCGGCTCGCCATTAAGCCTGAGCCTGAGTGATGCCGATATCACCCTGGGGCCCGATGGCCGGGATGTGGCTGTTATCGATCTCAAGGGCCAGGTGGCACTCAATGCCCTGATGGCCAAACTGCCGGTGGACCTGGCGCTGAAAGTGGAAGGCGCGCCGGTTTATGATGCCGAGGAAAGGGCGGTTTATCTCCGCCGCCTGCAATTGCTGGAGAGCAGTATTGATTCACCGCTGTTCAAGGGTGATCTCAAGCCAGTGACCGACAGCGTGATGCGGGTCGTGGCACAGATGCTGGAGACCATGCCGGTCTATCGCCTGGACGACACGGATGTTGCTCAGCGCATGTTCGGAATGGTCCCGATGGATGTCCGGGTGGCCCCCGGTCGGCTTGAGTTTGTGATGTCAGAATAAACGCGGAAGAACAAAAAAGGGGCCGGAATCAGCGGCCCCTTTTTTGTTACGTTCTCTGCGTTATCGGAGAGAATCAGGCGGTTGCTTTCAGGGCTTCCTCGAAGATGCTCACCGCCTCATCAATCTGTTGTTCATTGACGATCAGTGGCGGCAGCCAGCGCACGATTTCCTGGTAGGGGCCGCAGCGCAGCATCAGCAAGCCGCGCTGCTCGCATTCCTTGAGGATCTTGCCGGCGCGCTCGCCATCCGGACAGCCGTCCCGCCGCATTTCCACGCCGACCATCAGCCCCTTGCCGCGAACATCGGCCATGTCCGGATAATCGTTTTTCAGGCTGTGAAGACTGTCCGACAGGCGTTTGCCCATCCTTTCCGCATTTTCAACCAGTCCTTCTTCGCGGATGACGTCGATGGTGGCAATAGCTGCGGCGGCGGCAACCGCGTTGCCACCGTAGGTGCCACCCTGAGAGCCGGGCCAGCCCTTGGCCATGGTCTCTTCCGATGCCGCCAGGGCAGAAATAGGGAAGCCGCTGGCCAGGCCCTTGGCGATCATGATGGCATCTGGCGTCACGCCAAAGTGTTGGTGGGCCCAGAACTTGCCGCTGCGGCCGAAGCCGGCCTGGACTTCATCGAACACCAGCATAATGCCGTGCTTGTCACAACGTTCCCGCAGGCCCTCCAGGAAGCGGGCGTTGGCGGGCACATAGCCTCCTTCGCCCTGAATCGGTTCAATCAACATGGCCGCGGTTTCTTTTGGCGCGGAGTAGGTCACAAAGATACGGTCCAGTTCGCGCAGGCAGAAGTCGGTGGTGTCTTCCAGGTTCCAGCCATAATGGTGGGCGTGGGGGAAGGGCGCCACGACAACGCCGCCCATCATCGGGCTCACCCCGGCGCGCAGCCCCACGCTGGATGTGGTCAGGGACAGGGAGCCCATGGTGCGCCCATGGAAGCCACCATGGAAGACAATGATGTTCGGTCGCCCCGTGGCCTGGCGTACCAGGCGGATGGCGCCTTCGGCCACCTCGGTACCGGCGTTGGAGAAAAAGAACGCATTCAGCGGGTCCGGGGTGAGTTCGCCCAGTTTTTCCGACAGTTCCAGGAGCCGGGGATTCATCACCGTGGTCGCCTGGGCGTGAATCATGGTCGCCACCTGTTTCTGTGCAGCTTCCACCACTTTCGGGTGGCAATGACCAGTACTGGTGACACCAATGCCGGAGGTGAAATCCAGATACCTTCGGCCATCCGGATCGATGATATAGGCGCCTTCGCCCTTGGCTGCGGTGATGCCAGTCGCCTGTTTCAGCAGTGGTGATAACTTGCCTTTATGGTCGGTCACGGTGAGCCTCCCGAAGTGAATTGAGTCCCTTTTGCAGCCTAGTCCTAAAAAGCCGCTTTTCAAATGCATGAGAAGGATTAGTTGCCCGGATCCAGGCGCTGGCAGATCGCGCTGCCGATTTCATTGGTGCCCCGTCGGGTTCCGGCGTTCTCCGCGAGATCCGACGCCACGGCATCAAACAGCTTCTGGCCGGCAGCGGCCAGTGCCGGGTCCTTGCGCCCCAGCCACTCCAGCATGCGTGCAGTGGTAAACAGCATGGCTGTGGGATCCGCCAGGCCCTGGCCGGCAATGTCCGGGGCACTGCCGTGAGTGGGTTCGAACATAGAGGGCATATCCGCATCCGTGGGGTTCAGGTTGCAGGATGGGGCAACCCCCATACCTCCTGACAGAACGGCGGCCAGGTCCGTCAGGATGTCGCCCTGCAGATTACTGGCAACCACCACATCAAACGCCCAGGGACACTGCACGAACTTCATGCAGGCGGCATCCACCAGTTCGTGGTGAGTGGCCACATCCGGGTATTCCTTGCTGATGTCCTCAAAGGCTTCGGAGTACATGTCACCCCAGTAGCGCAGGGCATTGCGCTTGGTGACAATGCAGACCTGGCTTTCGCAGGTGCGGCCGTCCAGGGTTTTGAAGTGGCGTGTGCGCCCCTCTTTGATCCGTTCGCTGGCTCGCAGGCGGGCCTGCTCAAAGCCGTAGCGAATGATCCGGTCAGTGGCGTGGCGGGTGAACACCTCCATCTGGGTGGCGACTTCATCGGGTGTGCCCTTACGCAGACGGCCACCCTGGCTGACGTATTCGCCTTCGCTGTTTTCCCGGATGACCAGCATGTCGATGTCTTTGGCACGCTCATCGGCCAGGTATTGGCGGGCTCCGGGCAACAGCCGTGCAGGCCGTTCGCAAACCCACTGGTCAAACCCCTTGCGCATATCCAGCAGTGGCGCCAGGGAAATGCTGTCCGGCAACAGGTAACGCTGTGGGTCATCCACCGGGCCAGGGTCGCCCAGGGCGCCAAGCAGGATGGCATCAAAGGCTTTGAGTTGGTTCAGCGCATCTTCCGGCATGGATTCGCCATGTTCTTCATGCCAGGCGTGGGAGGGCCAGGGAAAGCGGGTCCATTCCAGGTCCAGGTTATGCCTGGAGCGCAGTGTCTCCAGGCAACGCACAGCCTCGGCGACAACTTCAGGGCCAATGCCGTCGCCCGGGGTGACTGCGATGCGGGTTTTCTGGGCCATTCCGGAAACTCCTGTTGGTCTTGGAAGCGTAGTGAACTATCCCTGTCAGTGTAGTCGCGACGGTGATGGATGCCACCGCTTAACATGAACGTTGTTTTACGGGAGAAAGGGCGGGCGCTATAGTGAGTGGGATCTTCCGCTATCCGGGGATAGCGCGTCCAATTCAGAGGTTACATCTTGTTATATCGCATTATTACGCTCGTTGGCGGACTGGTCTTTGTCATTATCCTGTTCGCCCTGATCTGGTTTTTCTGTAAGCAGTTTCTGTTGCGTCACGGAGTGGAGGAGCAGGCTTCCGACCGGGCAACGGTGCTGGCCACCTGGACCTTCGCCGGTATCAGTGTCGGGTTGGTGTTTGCCGTCGTGGGGGCGTTTATTCTTGGTCCCTGGGCGTTTTACCGCACCTTGCGGGGCCATGACGTGCCGGTTTCCGATGGTGCGGCTATCTGGTGGGGCTTTGGGATCGTGGTCCTGTCGATGGGGATCACCGCCGCCGGGTTTCTCGGCTTCCTTGCCCTGGTTGGTGCCTATTGACCGGCGCTTTCATGCAATGTGCCTGAGTTGTTCGCGGAACCAGATTAATGCGGGTTCCCGTTCATAAGCCTTGTGCCAGTAAAGGTGTACATCCAGATCGGGCAGGTCCGCAGGCGGCGTGAGGATGTGTATATCCGCGCGCTCCGCGATGATCCGCGCATAGGTTTCCGGCATGGTCAGCAGCAGATCTGTTCTCTCGACCACCCGGCAGGCAGCGTAGTAGTGCTGACAGCGCAGCCGTATCTGCCGTTGCACGCCCAGGCGTGACAGCTCGAAATCCTCAATTCCCGGGCCCTCGGTGCGTGACGACACCAACACGTGCTGGGCGGCAATATACCTGTCCATTGTCAGCTCACCTTCAGCCAGCGGATGCCCCGCTCTTGCCAGTACCACCAGGCGGTCCCGCCGCAACAGTTCATGGGCGGTCTGATTGCTCACCGGCAACAGCACGTCCACCGCAAAATCCAGCTTTCCCGCGGCCAGCTGGGTTTCCATGTCCCGCCGGGGAATGCGCTGGCTGACAATTTCCAGTTCCGGATAATGATCGAGTCTTTGCATCAGCTGTGGCAGAAAGGTCGATTCCAGAATATCCCGCAACGCCAGGGAATAGGTCTTACGCTGCGTCGCAGGGTCAAAGGCGTGGAACTGGTTGACCGCCCCCTGGATCTGGGTCAGTCCGGGGCGCATGGATTCCAGGAACCGCCGGGCCAGGGGGGTGGGAATCATCTGGTTGCCCTGACGGGTAAACAGCGGATCGTCAAAATGCTCCCGCAACCGGGACAGGGAATGGCTGACCGCCGGCTGGGTCAGGTGCAGCGCCTTGGCCGCGCGGGTCAGGCTACCTTCCCGATAGATGGTGTCGAAGACGTGCAGAAGGTTAAGGTCCAGTCGGTTCAGAGCCATGATTGATTGCCAATTCGGTGAATAAGTATGGCTAATGATAAATGATAAGAAAAATTCAGTCGCGTAATAGTTGGTAGGGTTCTAGACTGGCTTCAATCAGTCAAGAGGCGAGGAACCAGCTATGGACTTTACCATCTCCGCAAAAGGCCAGGATTATCTCGAACGCGTCAAAGCGTTCATGAAGGATGAGATTTTTCCGATTGAAGAACAGTACCACCGGGAGCTGGCCTCCCTGGATAACCGCTGGGTCGTGCTGCCCATCATCAAGGAACTGAAGGAAAAGGCCAAAGCCCAGGGCCTGTGGAACATGTTCTTCCCCGATGAAAAGCACGGTTGCGGCCTGCTTAACTCCGACTACGCCCTGATTGCCGAAGAAACCGGCCGCAGTTTCATTGCTCCGGAAATCTTCAACTGCAACGCGCCAGACACCGGCAACATGGAAGTGCTGATCCATTACGGCTCCGAAGAGCAGAAAGCCGAGTGGCTGCCACGGCTGCAAAGCGGCGAAATCCGTTCTGCTTTCTGTATGACGGAACCGGCGGTTGCCTCCTCCGACGCCACCAATATGGAAGCCACCGCCATCGTTGAAGGCGATGAAGTGGTCCTCAACGGCCGTAAATGGTGGAGTACTGGCATCGGCCATCCGGATTGCAAGGTGGCCATCTTCATGGGCCTGACCGACCCGGATGCCCACAAACATCGCCGCCACTCGATGGTGCTGGTGCCGCTGGATACCCCGGGCGTGAAGATTGAGCGCATGCTGCCGGTGTTTGGCGAATACGACGAGCCCTACGGCCATGGTGTCGTCTCTTTCGAGAATGTCCGTTTGCCAAAGAGTGCCTTTATTGCAGGCCCTGGACGCGGTTTCGAGATTGCCCAGGGCCGCCTGGGGCCGGGCCGGGTTCATCACTGTATGCGGGCCATCGGTGCCGCTGAGCGCACGTTGGAGTTGCTGATCAAGCGTGCGACCAGCCGTGAAGCGTTCGGGCGGCCGATCGCGAAACTTGGCGGCAACCCGGACATTATCGCCAACGCGCGCATGTCGATTGAGCAGGCCCGTTTGTTGACTCTCAAGTGTGCCTGGGCGCTGGATACCAAGGGTATCTCTGGGGCTTTGCAGGAAGTGTCTATGATCAAGGCATTGATTCCGTCCATGCTGCAGACCATCGTGGATCAGGCGATTCAGATTCACGGTGGTGCGGGTGTCAGCGACGATGATTTCCCACTGACGCAATTGTTCGCCTATGCTCGAGTATTGCGGTTGGCCGATGGCCCGGACGAGGTTCATCGGGCTACGGTGGCTCGTCTGGAGCTTCGCAAGTACAAGTCCTGACTTTGGTGCCTGGTTCGGTGAGGCCTCTAGAGTTGGTGCATGGAGCAGGTGGGATGGGGGTTCTGAAACACGCTCCTTCGGCACATCCAT
>NZ_JBJJLC010000002.1:0-7298 GCF_045449855.1 Marinobacter alkalisoli
AAAATCTCGGAGGCCATGGATGGCCGGAGCGAAGCGCACAGGGATGTGCTCGTAGCGGTTTTCTGGAATCGGTCCCCCACAGCCGCCACCCAAGCTAACAAACGTGCACCAATCCAACGAAGGCACGAACTCTCTAGTCAGTAGGAGAACAAAAACATGAAATTCACACCCGAACACAAGGCCCTGAGGAAAACCGTCCGCGATTTCGTCGAGAAAGAGCTCAATCCTCACATCGACGAATGGGAAGAAGCAGGTGAATACCCCATCCACGAGGTCTTCAAGAAGCTGGGTAACCTCGGCCTGCTGGGTATCCACAAGCCGGAAGAGTACGGCGGCATGGGGCTGGATTACAGCTACAACCTGGTAGCGGCGGAAGAATTTGGTCGCGCCCTCTGCGGTGGCGTGCCGCTGTCCATTGGGGTGCAGACCGATATGTGTACCCCCGCCATAGCTCGCTTCGGTTCCGATGAATTGAAACGGGAATTCCTGGCCCCGGCCATCTCAGGTGACATGGTGGGCTGTATCGGCGTCAGCGAGGTTGGTGCCGGCTCTGACGTGGCGGGGATGAAAACCACCGCAAAGAAAGACGGTGATGACTACATCATTAATGGCTCCAAGATGTGGATCACCAACTCGCCCAAGGCTGACTTTATCTGCCTGCTGGCCAACACATCCGACGACAAACCCCACAAGAACAAATCCCTGATTGTGGTGCCAATGAACACTCCTGGCATCAGCTTCAGCAGTCACCTTAACAAGCTGGGCATGCGTTCTTCGGAAACCGCCCAAGTGTTCTTTGACGATGTACGAGTGCCACAACGCAACCGCATTGGCGCAGAAGGCACCGGCTTTATGATGCAGATGATGCAATTCCAGGAAGAACGTATGTGGGCCTCCGCCAACATGATTCTGGCCCTGGAAGGCTGCATCGAGAAGAGTATCGAATACTGCCGCGAGCGCGAGACCTTTGGCCAGCCGCTGATCGACAATCAGGTGATCCATTTCCGCTTTGCCGAGCTGCAAACCGAGATCGAGGCCTTGCGCGCCCTCACCTATGAAGCCTGCGAACTCCACATCAACGGCAAAGACGCGACGCGCCTGGCTTCCATGGCCAAGCTCAAGGCTGGCCGTCTGGGCCGCGAGGTAACCGACAGTTGCCTGCAGTACTGGGGCGGCATGGGTTACATGTGGGACAACCCCCTGTCCCGCGCCTACCGGGATGTTCGCCTGGCGTCCATCGGCGGCGGCGCTGACGAAATCATGCTGGGCATTATATGCAAGATGATGGGAACCCTGCCGGGCAAGCGCCGGGACTGACATTTGGTGCAAGACCGGCAGCGCGGTATCACTGTCCAGGACACGCCCACAAGTACCCCTCCGGGGTCCAGCCTGCAATCACAGATTGCAGGCGTTCGGCTGTCGCATGAAGCTGTGCTTCATAAGCGCTCGGCCTCACCCCTGTAGGGCTCGATTCGGGCCATCCCTGGCCCTCAACGGTCCTGGACAGTGATACCGCGCTGCCGGCCCCAGACTATAGACGTGGAGTCTTAATATGAGCCAGCTACCACACTGCGAAACACTACTTCTGGAACAACAGGGCCCCACCCTGCACGTCACCATCAACCGCCCGGACGTGCGCAACGCCATGAGCCTGCAAATGGTGGCAGAACTGTCGGCGGTATTCGCACAAATCGAAACCGACCTCAGCATCCGCGCCGTGGTCATCCGGGGAGCCGGCGGCCACTTCTGCGCCGGCGGTGACATCAAAGACATGGCCGGCGCCCGTGGACAAAAGGCCGACGACGGCGAAGCCGACCCGTTCTACCGCCTCAACCGGGCGTTCGGCCAGATGATCCAGCAGGTGAACGAATCCTCAAAGGTCGTGATCGCCATCACCGAGGGTGCGGTTATGGGCGGCGGGTTCGGCCTGGCCTGCGTATCAGACTTAGCCATCGCCGGGCCGACCGCCAAATTCGGTATGCCGGAAACCTCCCTCGGCGTTATCCCCGCACAGATTGCACCGTTCGTAGTCGAACGAATCGGCCTGACCCAGGCCCGCCGGTTGGCATTGCTCGGCCTGAGAATCAGCGCAGACGAAGCCTGCACCCTCGGCATTGTGCACCAGGTTGCTGCTTCGGAGGAGCTGATCGACGAATTACTCGGTCAGGCACTCGAGCGCGTTCGTCACTGCGCACCAAAGGCAACGGCAGAAACGAAGGCGTTGCTCCACCGTGTTGGCCACGAATCCATGAGCGGGTTGCTGGACAGCGCCGCAGAGAAATTTGCCGCAGCCATTCGTGGCGATGAGGGCGCTGAAGGAACAATGGCCTTTATGCAAAAACGCCCTCCGAAATGGGCAGGCGACGCCGAATGATCGCGGGAGCACCTGTGCCGGGGGAGTGCCTCCAGAAAATTTCGAAGGCCAGGGATGGCCTGAGAGAAGCGCACATGGATGTGCTCGTAGCGGTTTTCTGGAGGCACTCCCCCGGCATAGGTGCGGACAGGCACCATCACAAGAGACAAGCACCATGTTGAAGAAGCTCCTAATAGCCAACCGAGGCGAAATTGCCGTCCGGGTCATCCGCACCGCCAAAGCCCTGGGATACCGGACCGTAGCCATCTATTCCGAAGCCGACGCCCGCGCCCTTCACGTACATGAGGCCGATGAAGCCGTGTGCGTTGGTGCCGCCCAAGTTAGCGCGTCTTACCTGAATGTCGACGCCATCCTCGAAGCCGCCAGGAAAACCGGCGCCGACTGCATCCACCCCGGCTACGGCTTCCTCTCCGAGAACGCCGGCTTCGCTAACGCCTGCAAAGACGCCGGCCTGATCTTTGTTGGGCCGCCGGCAGACGCCATCGAACTCATGGGCAGCAAACGGCGCTCCAAAATCGCCATGCAGGAAGCCGGTGTGCCCGTCGTCCCCGGATACGAAGGCCCTGTCGAAGGTAACACCGCCAGCGATGACGAACTCATCGGTGCCGCGGCCGACATCGGCTACCCGCTGATGATCAAAGCCTCCGCCGGCGGCGGTGGCCGGGGCATGCGTCTGGTACAAGAAGAAGCAGAACTGACGGACAACATCAAGCGCGCCCGTTCCGAAGCCAAACAGGCCTTCGGCGATGACGAACTGATCCTCGAAAAAGCCGTCATCGAACCCCGCCACGTGGAAATCCAGGTCTTCGCCGACCGCCACGGCAACGCCGTCTACCTCGGCGAACGGGACTGCTCCGTGCAACGTCGCCACCAGAAAGTCGTGGAAGAAGCCCCCTCACCGTTCGTCACCCCGGAACTGCGCCAGGCCATGGGTGAAGCCGCGGTAAAGGCCGCCCTCGCCTGCGGCTACGAAGGCGCCGGCACCGTCGAATTCCTGGTCGACAAGGATCGTAACTTCTATTTCCTGGAAATGAACACCCGCCTGCAAGTGGAACACCCGGTCACCGAACTCATCACCGGACAGGACCTGGTGGCCTGGCAGCTGGCCGTGGCCGAAGGTCAGCCCCTGCCCCTGCAGCAGGAGGAAATCCGGCTCAATGGCCACGCCATCGAAGTGCGACTGTACGCGGAAGATCCCGCCCACGATTTCACCCCGCAAACCGGGCCACTGTATGCCTTCGAACCCGCCGAGGGAGAAGGCCTGCGTTTCGACACCGGGGTGCGCTCCGGCGAAACCATCACGCCCCACTACGACCCCATGCTGGCCAAAGTGATCGCCTGGGGCCAAAACCGCGACGAAGCACGCCGCCGGCTGATTCGTGCCCTGGAAGACACCACTGTGTTCGGGGTCACCACCAACCGCTACTTCCTCAGCCGCATCATCGCCAACGAGAGCTTCGGAGCGGGAGAAGCCACCACCGCCTTCCTGCAACAGGCCTTCCGCGATGATCCGTCACTGGCGCCCTATTCCCCGGGTATCCGCGAACTCGCCCTGGCCGCCTGCGTCCTCGACCATGGCATTTCGGGCCAGAGCACCTGGAGCAATGCACCCGCCACCATGACACCGATGAAGCTGGACACTGGCGAGGAAACCGTCGAGCTTCTGGTGCGAAAAGCCGGAAACACAGTGTCTGTCAGGCATGGCGACAGTCATTACCAACTCGTCCTGGAAAGCCTCGGCGATGGCCTGTTATGCATCATCGACAATGGCGTACGTCACCGTTGCCAATATCACCGCGAGGGGGATTCCCTATATTTACAGGCGTTCGGGCAAGCCTGGTCGGTGCGGGACGTTACCCACCAGCCTGCGGCGGGCGCCAACGGCGTCGGCAGCGGCAAGGTCCAGGCTTCCATGGATGGCGCCATCATTGATGTGCTGGTAACGCCAGGCCAGACCGTCCAGCAGGGCGAAACTCTGGTTATACTGGAAGCCATGAAGATGGAACATCCGGTCAAGGCGGATCGGGATGGTGTGGTCGGCGAGGTGCTTGTCAGCAACGGCGACCAGGTCAAGCGTAGCCAGCTGCTGGTAAACATTAGCGCTGGCGAGGCGACAGAACAGGAGGCCAGCGCATGAACAGCCTGAACAACCGAACGGTTTTTATCACCGGTGGTAGCCGGGGCATCGGCAGGGCCATTGCCCTGGCCTGCGCCAGACAGGGTGCGAACGTCGTGATCGGGGCCAAGTCCGACACACCGCACCCAAAACTACCTGGCACCATTCACAGTGTGGCGGAGGAAATTCGCGCCGCCGGAGGGCAGGCGCTACCGCTGGTGCTGGATGTCCGCGACGAGCAACTGGTACGCCAGCGTGTGGATGAGGCCGGCGAACATTTTGGCGGCATTGATGTGCTGGTGAACAACGCCGGCGCCATTCGGCTGACCGGCGTGGAAAACCTCAAGGCCAGCCGCTACGACCTGATGCATCAGGTCAACGCCCGCGCGGTGTTCGTCTGCAGCCAGGCGGCATTGCCCTGGCTGAAGGCATCGGACAACGCTCATATTCTGAGCCTGTCGCCGCCATTGAATATGGACACCAAGTGGTTCGCCCAGTACGGACCCTACACGACAACAAAGTACGCCATGACCATGCTCAGCATGGGGATGGCAGAGGAATTCAACCGTTACGACATTGCCGTCAACTGTCTGTGGCCCAAAACCCTGATTGCCACGGCGGCCATCGAATATGAAGTGGGTGGACCCGAGATGATGGCGCAGGGCCGCAAGCCAGAGATCATGGCCGATGCCGCGGTCAGCATTCTGAACCGCCCGGGCACCAGCGTGACCGGCCAGGCGCTGATCGACGAAGACGTCCTCAGGGGCGATGGCGTAACCGATTTCGAACAGTACCGATACGCCGCAGGTGACAAGCCGCTGCTACCGGACCTGTTCCTGGATTAGCCCCGGCGGCGAATGGTGTCCCGGGGCATGAATGACAAAATGACAACTCAAAACCCTTACGGATAACACCATGAGTCAAGACAACGTTTCAGCCCGTGACATCGTCCGCAGCATTCCCGGCATTGTCCGCCGCTTCCCTTCCATCGCCAAGGGCTACTATTACTACTCGGTCAAGAACGAAAACAAAGAACTGACCCTCGGCACCCTGTTGGAGCGGAACGCGGAAAAATACCCGTCCCGCCCCGCCATCGCCTATGAAGATCGCGGCGTCACTTGGTCCGAACTCAACGCCTGGGCGAACCGCATCGCCAACTTCCTGCTGGCCCAGGGACTGGTCAAGGGGGAGTCCATCGCCGTGTTCCTGGAAAACCGTCCGGAACTCCTCGCCGTGGTGGCCGGTGCCGCCAAGATCGGCGTGTCCTGTGCCATGCTCAACACCTCCCAGAAAGGCAAGGTGCTGGAACACAGCGTGAACCTGATCAAGCCGCGCATGGTGGTGGTCGGCGAAGAGTTGGTGGAATCGTTCGACGCCGTAAAGGCAGACCTGCTAACCCGGCATCGTACGCCGTTCCTGTTCCTGGCCGACACCAACACCCTGAACATATTCGGCGACGCCCCGGAAGGCTACGTCAACATGGCGGAGAAAGTGAGCGCCCACGGCGGTACCAATCCGGTGCTGAGCAACCCGCCGAAAATGGGTGACACGGCAATTTACCTGTTTACCTCCGGCACCACCGGTCTGCCCAAGGCCGCTCCCGGTAGCCACCGAAAATTCGTGAAAGCCTACGGCGGCTTCGGCCTGATGTCCCTGGCCATGGAACCGGACGATGTTCTCTACTGCACCCTGCCGCTGTATCACGGCACCGCATTGCTGGTGTGCTGGGGCTCCGTACTGGCCGGCGGCTCTTCCATCGCCCTGCGCCGCAAGTTCTCCGCCAGCGCCTTCTGGGACGATGTGCGCCGTTACAACGCCACCACCTTCGGCTATGTCGGCGAGCTCTGCCGCTACCTGCTGAACCAGCCGGCCAGCAAGCAAGACCGCAACCATAACCTGACTAAAATGATCGGCAACGGTCTGCGCCCATCAATCTGGAAGGAGTTCAAGGAACGCTTCGGCATCGAAACCGTGGCGGAACTTTATGCCTCCAGCGAAGGCAACATCGGCTTCTCCAACTTCTTCAACATGGACAACACCGTGGGCTTCTCCACCGCCCCGTACAAACTGGTGAAATTCCACGAAGGCACCCGCGACCCGATCCGCAACGAGAAGGGTTACATGAAGGAGGTTCGCAAGGGCGAACCTGGCCTGCTGATCGGCGAGATTACCAAGAAGTGGTCGTTCGAGGGTTACACCCAGAAAGAAGCCACGGAAAAATCCATCCTCCGCGATGCGTTCAAGAAAGGCGATGCCTGGTTCAACACCGGCGACGTTCTGAAGGAAATTGGCTGTGGCCACCTGCAGTTTGTAGACCGCATGGGGGACACCTTCCGTTGGAAGGGCGAGAACGTATCCACCACGGAGGTGGAGAACATCCTCGACGGCTCCGGCATGGTAGAAGAAGCCATCGTCTACGGCGTGGAGATCCCCAAAACCAACGGTAAGGCCGGTATGGTGACCCTGGTTCCCCAGACCAACGGCAGTGAGTTCGATATCAACAAGCTGTTCGCTTACCTTAAGGAAAACCTGCCCGCTTACGCGATTCCGGTATTCGTGCGCGTGACCCACGCCATCGAGAAAACCGGTACCTTCAAGTACCGCAAGGTGGATATCCAGAAAGCCGGCTATTCCCTCGGCAAACCTGGCGAGGAGGTTTATGCCTGGCTGCCTCGTACGGATGGGTATACGCGGCTTGATGAGAAGCTGGTTTCTGAGATTGATGCAGGGAAGGTTAGTTTCTGACTTTGGAGGGGCCTGCTTCTTTGGGCCCTAGCCTGTTTTTTCTGGGGGGACTGCGCTGGTGGG
>NZ_JBJJLC010000003.1:0-282359 GCF_045449855.1 Marinobacter alkalisoli
CCGCACTCGCTTCCCAGAACTGTCAGTTACCTGAGGAGAACGAAACGCCATGACGGTTGAGACGCAAAAAGAGACCCTGGGTTTTCAGACCGAAGTGAAACAGTTGCTTCACTTGATGATCCACTCTTTGTACTCCAATAAAGAAATTTTCCTTCGTGAGTTGATTTCCAACGCCTCAGACGCGGAAGACAAACTGCGTTTTGCGGCATTGAAGGACGACGGCCTGTACGAAGGCGATCCCGAACTGAAAATCCGCCTGGACTACGACCAGGAAAAGAACACCATCACCCTGACCGACAACGGCATCGGCATGACCCGTGATGACGTGGTCCAGAACCTCGGTACTATTGCTCGCTCCGGCACCGCCGAATTCCTGCAGCAGCTGTCGGGTGACGAGAAGAAAGACAGCAAGCTGATCGGTCAGTTTGGTGTCGGTTTCTATTCCGCGTTTATCGTGTCCGACAAGGTGGAAGTGTTTACCCGCCGTGCCGGCGCTGCGGCTGAAGAGGGTGTGCACTGGGAATCCAACGGCGATGGCGAGTTCACCATCGAGCAGGTTAATCGCGAAAACCGTGGTACCGAGATTGTCTTGCACCTGAAGTCCGACGCGAAGGAATTTGCTGACGGCTTCCGCCTGCGCGGCCTGGTGAAGAAGTATTCCGATCACATTTCCTTCCCGGTGGTGATGAAATCCGAGTCCGAGGAAGAGGAAGAAAAGGGCAAGGACGAAACCGTCAACGACGCCACCGCGTTGTGGACCCTGCCGCGTACCGAGATCAAGGACGAGGAGTACAAGGAATTCTACAAGCACATCGCCCACGATTTTGAAGACCCGCTGACCTGGTCCCACAACAAGGTGGAAGGCAAGCTGGACTACACCAGCCTGCTGTACATCCCGGCCCGTGCGCCGTTTGACCTGTACAACCGGGAAGCGCCCCGGGGTCTGAAGCTGTACGTGCAGCGCGTGTTCATCATGGACGACGCCGAGCAGTTCCTGCCGCTGTACCTGCGCTTTGCCAAGGGTGTGATTGATTCCAACGATCTGTCCCTGAACGTCTCCCGGGAAATCCTGCAGAACGACAGCACCGTTGAAAGCATCCGCACGGCGCTGACCAAGCGTGTGCTGGATATGCTGTCCAAGCTGGCGAAGAAGGATCCCGAACAGTACCAGAAGTTCTGGGGCGAGTTCGGCACCGTCATCAAGGAAGGCCCGGCGGAAGACTTCAGCAATCGCGAGAAGATTGCCGGCCTGCTGCGTTTTGCCACCACCCATACCGGTGAGCAGACCCAGAACGTGTCCCTGGATGACTACATCGGCCGCATGAAAGAAGGCCAGAAGAAGATCTACTACATCACTGCGGATAACTTCATGGCCGCCAAGAGCAGCCCGCACCTGGAAGTGTTCCGCAAGAAGGGCATTGAGGTGCTGATCCTGTCCGACCGCATCGACGAGTGGATGATGGGTTACCTCAACGAATACGACGGCAAGCAGTTCCAGGACGTAGCCCGCGGTGATCTGGATCTTGGCGAAGTGGAAACCGAGGAAGACAAGAAGCACAAGGAAGAGGCTGCCGAGGAGCATAAGGACCTGCTTGAGCGGATCAAGAAGGCTCTGGACGACCGGGTTCAGGACGTGCGGGTCACCAACCGTTTGACGGATTCACCGGCTTGCCTGGTGGTGGGTGACTTCGACATGGGTGCCCAGATGAAGAAGATCATGGAAGCCGCCGGCCAGAAAGTGCCGGACAGCAAGCCGATCTTCGAGATCAACGTGGACCACCCGCTGGTTCAGCGCCTGGAGAACGAGAAGGGCGATGAGCGCTTCGGCGAACTGTCCGCCGTACTGCTGGATCAGGCCACCCTGGCCAGCGGCGAGCAGCTGGCGGATCCCGGTGCTTATGTGACCCGTCTGAACCGTCTGTTGCTGGAACTGGCGAACTAAGAGCCTATGCAGCAGATCATTGTGGACATCAGCATCAGCCCTGATGAGTGGGTCAAGCTCTACCAGGGCGTGGCCACCGATGTTCACACCACGGCCCGGGACGGACGCTCTGTCCGCTTCCCGGCCCGTATCCTCTCCCGTTTCTATCTCCGCGATGGCGTTCGCGGCAGTTTCCGGATTCTGTTCGACGACGCCGGAAAGTTCTCCTCCATTGAAAGACTCTGAGCGGATCAGGTTTTTAATCTCCACCTTCCTCCCTCTTTTTCGATATACAAAATCTTTCACTCGATTGTTTTTAATTAATTGTTTCTTTGGTGGTGCCCGGAGTTAATCTGAAGGTGTCCTCGTTAGCGTAGGAAGTTTTTATAGGTATTCACTATTCAGACAGTAGGAAACATTCAAGCAGCCAACTGTGGTTGATCTATATTGAATGGTGCCCTTGACCAAATACGTTTTTTGCCAAAGTAGCAAAAGCAGGAGAGAACTATGAGTCAGAATAATGGTACTGGTGGTAAGTGCCCGGTTATGCACGGTAGTAGCACTTCGGCCAGCCAGAACAACACCAGTTGGTGGCCGGAAGCTCTGAATCTGGACATCCTTCACCAGCATGACCTCAAAGCCAACCCGATGGGAGAAGACTTTGACTACCGCGAGGAAGTCAAAAAGCTGGACTACGATGCCCTGAAGAAAGACCTGAATGCGTTGATGACAGACAGTCAGGAATGGTGGCCGGCAGACTGGGGGCATTATGGCGGCCTGATGATCCGTATGGCCTGGCACTCTGCAGGTACTTATCGTCTCGCCGATGGTCGTGGCGGCGGCGGTACCGGTAACCAGCGTTTTGCGCCGCTCGGTTCCTGGCCGGATAACGTGAATCTCGATAAGGCCCGCCGTCTTCTGTGGCCGATCAAGAAGAAGTATGGCAACAAACTGAGCTGGGCTGATCTGATGATTCTGGCCGGCAACATCGCTTACGAATCAATGGGCCTGAAAACCTTCGGTTTCTCCTTCGGTCGTGAAGATATCTGGCACCCGGAAAAAGACATCTACTGGGGTGCGGAAAAAGAATGGCTGGCTCCATCCGACACCCGTTACGAAGATGTGGAAAAGCCGGAAACCATGGAGAACCCGCTGGCTGCCGTGCAGATGGGCCTTATCTATGTGAACCCGGAAGGCGTCAACGGTAAGCCTGACCCGCTCAAGACAGCCGAGCAGGTGCGTGAAACCTTCGCCCGCATGGCGATGGATGATGAGGAAACCGCAGCGTTGACTGCCGGTGGTCACACAGTTGGTAAAACCCACGGTAATGGTGATGCCGAAACTCTCGGTTCCGAGCCGGAAGGGGCAGACGTTCACGAACAGGGGTTGGGCTGGTTCAACGCCAACCTGAAGGGTAAGGCTGCCAATGCCATTTCCTCGGGTCTCGAAGGCGCCTGGACAGCCAACCCGACCAAATTCGACATGGGCTATTTCGACATGCTGTTTGGCCATGAGTGGGAGCAGAAGAAGAGCCCGGCCGGCGCAAACCAGTGGGAGCCCATTGACATCAAGGAAGAGCACAAACCGGTTGACCCGACCGACCCATCCATTCGCCACAACCCAATGATGACCGACGCGGACATGGCGATGAAGATGGATCCCAAGTACCGGGCGATCTGCGAGAGGTTCATGGCGGACCCCGAGTACTTCAGGGACTGCTTTGCCCGGGCGTGGTTCAAACTGACCCACCGGGATATGGGGCCGAAGGCCCGTTACATCGGCCCGGAAGTGCCGGCCGAAGACCTGATCTGGCAGGATCCGGTTCCGCAAGGCGAGACCAACTACATCGAAGAAGTGGTCAAGGAGAAAATCGCTGAAGCCGGCCTGAGCATCAACGAGCTTGTCTGCACCGCCTGGGACAGCGCCCGCACCTTCCGGGGCTCCGATATGCGCGGTGGCGCCAACGGCGCCCGTATCCGCCTGGCTCCCCAGAAGGGCTGGGAAGGCAACGAGCCGGAGCGCCTCGCCAGGGTGCTGAAGGTCTACGAGAAGATCTCCGCCGAAACCGGCGCCAGTATCGCTGACGTGATCGTTCTGGGTGGTAACCTGGGTGTCGAGAAGGCGGCCAGCGCGGCTGGCCATGATGTTCATGTGCCTTTCCTCAAGGGGCGTGGTGATGCCACGGACGAACAGACCGACGCAGAATCCTTCGAGCCGCTGGAACCTCTGGCAGATGGTTTCCGTAACTGGCAGAAGAAGGAGTATGTGGTCAAGCCGGAGGAGATGCTTCTGGATCGTGCCCAACTGCTGGGTCTGACCGCACCGGAGATGACCGTATTGCTGGGTGGTATGCGGGTGCTGGGCACCAACCACGGTGGCACTGCCGACGGTGTGTTCACAGATCGCGTTGGCCAACTGACCAACGACTTCTTCGTGAACCTGACCGACATGGCAAACCGCTGGGAGCCCAAAGGTAAGAACTCGTACGACATTGTCGATCGCAAGAGCGGTAACACCCGGTTCACAGCGACCCGCGTTGACCTCGTGTTCGGTTCCAACTCCATCCTGCGTGCCTACGCTGAGCTGTATGCCCAGGACGACAACCAGGAGAAGTTCGTTAAGGACTTCGTTGCCGCCTGGACCAAGGTGATGAACGCCGATCGTTTCGACGTTAAATAACACCTGACCCCAAGCCGGGCATCCTGATAGTGGGATGCCCGGCTACCAACTTGTCGCCAAATTCCTTACAATCCGCTCCGCCTGATTTTTGATCAGCCGCACTCTGATTCTTTTCTCTCAGCTTCTGGAGCCTTCATGCGAATCATCCTTGCCCCGATGGAAGGGCTGGTCGACGCGCCTATCCGCGAAACCCTGACGAAAGTTGGCGGTATTGACCGGTGCGTGACCGAATTTATTCGCGTGACCCACGGTATGCTGCCGCCCAGAATCTTCTACAAGTTCGCTCCGGAGCTCCATAACCGGGCCCTCACCGAAGCCGGGACACCGGTAGCCGTCCAGCTATTGGGGTCGAACCCCGAGATGATGGGGCGTCACGGTGCGAAGGCTGTCGAGTTGGGGGCCGGGCAGGTGGATATAAACTTCGGTTGCCCGGCCAAAACCGTCAACAAACACAAAGGCGGTTGCGTGTTGATGCGGGAACCGGAGCTGATGCACGAGATCACCGCCGCCGTTCGCAAAGCGGTGCCAGCCGGAATAGCGGTGACCGCCAAGATGCGCCTGGGCTATGACGACCGCTCCATGGGCGTAGCCTGTGCGCAGGCACTGGAAGCTGCCGGTGCGGCGGAAATCGTGATTCATGCCCGCAGCAAGGTGGACGGCTACAAGCCACCCGCGTACTGGGAGGAGATCGCCAAAGCCCGGGAAGCGGTCAACACCCATGTGATTGCCAACGGTGAGATCTGGACCGTTGACGACTACTGGCGCTGCCGAGAAGTCTCCGGCTGTGAGGATGTGATGATCGGGCGCGGTCTGATTGCCCGACCGGACCTTGCCCGTAAGATCCGCGCCAGCCAACTGGGTGAATCCGTACCTGACATGACCTGGCCTGAAGCCGTAGCTCTGGTACAGGAATACGCCAATGCGTTGCAGGCGCGCCTGGAAGACAGATTCGTCACCGGTCGCATCAAACAATGGCTCAATTACCTCCGCCAGGGCTTCCGCGAGGCTGAAATCCTCTGGCCCGAGGCAAGAAAGATCCGCCAGGTTGAACCCATGCTGGCCTGCCTGCTGCAACCGGTTCCGGTTTCCCGCGCGGCCTGAATTACCCCCGTTTCTGTTTCCGATCCTTTCCTGCCGTCTACACTGGTATGAACGAGGTTTTATTTGCGGAGAGGGAAGCGATGAAACGTTTCGGATTGATAACCACACTGGCGGTCGGGCTGGCTCTTGGAGCACCCTGGGCGCTGGCAGAGGAGGCTGTCAGGATTACGCCCCTGGGCAGCCACGATGGTGAATTCTGCAGCCGTGACCGGGCCCTCGTGCTGGAAGATCCCAACGGCACCCGTATTCTGTACGATGCCGGGCGCACCGTGGCCGGCCCGGATGATCCCCGGCTCGGGGATATTGATGTAATCCTGGTGTCCCACATGCACGGCGATCATGTCGGCGATCAGCGAATACGTGAGACCAACGCCGGTAGCTGCGCATCGCCGGATACCTCCGTGGGCACCTTGCCGCAATCGAATACCGTCGACATTGCCGTGAAGAAGAGAGCGCGAATTGTTACCGGCAGCGAAATGCCCGCGTTCTTTGCGGCCAAGCTGAAAGAAGCCGGCGCGGATCCTGCCAACTCGGTGCTGGTCCGCTTTGGTGGTGAACGCGAAGAGGGTGGCGTGAAAATCACCACCGTTCCGGCTGTCCACAGCAATGGCGTGTCACCATCCTTCCTGACCGGGCCGCTGGCGGAACACCTGAAGGCTGCCGGCGTTGGCGCCAGCGTCGGGCCACCCACCGGTTACGTGCTCACTTTCAGCAATGGCCTGGTGGTTTACCTGTCCGGTGATACCGGCATTACTTCCGAACAGAAACTGGTGGTGAACGAGCATTACGGGGCTGAGCTGGTGGTGATGAATATCGGTGATACTTTCACCACCGGTCCGAAAGAGGCGGCTTATGTTATCAATGACCTGATTGGTCCGAAATCGGTGATTGCCTCCCACGCCAATGAAGCGGCCACCGAGGATGGCAAGGTGCGGGAGGGTACCCGCACAGCGACCTTTACGGAACTGGCCTCAGTGCCGGTACACGTGCCGTTGAGTGGCCGGACCATGGTATTCGATGGCAACGCCAACTGTTCGTCCGGTTGCCAGTAGTGGTCTGAACAGACAGCGGACAAGGGAGGGCGCTCAGCCCTCCATGTCCGGCGTGTAACTGCCGTTGCGTGCGGCGCCGTTGAGTTGTGCCCGTTTGTGCATTGCCTCCTGGGCCGCCGGACCGTTTTCAAGGCCTCCCGCCCATGCCTTCTGTGCCGGTTCCTGCAGGGCCCGACCGTAGGAAAAGCTCAGCGCCCATGGTTGGGGGCCGTGCTGGTTCAGGGCATTCAGGTTGCTGGTGGCTTCTTCCGGTGTCTGCCCGCCGGACAGGAACACAATCCCGGGAACGGCAGCTGGGACCACCCGGCGGAATATCTTCAGGGTCGCTTCCGCGACCTGTTCCGGACTGGCTTTGCTGGTGTGGGATTTTCCAGGGGTAACCATACTGGGTTTCAGCAGCATCCCCTCCAGCAGGACGCCATGCCGGTCCAGGGCATGGAATACCTCCCTCAGCACCGCCTCGTTGACCTCCGCACACCGTTCAATGGTGTGATGGCCGTCCATCAGCACTTCCGGTTCAACAATGGGTACCACGCCCAGTGACTGGCAAATGGCGGCGTAGCGGGCAAGCACTTCCGCATTGGCTTCGATGGCGAGGCGGCCCGGATTGGTGTCGGTAATGTGATAGACATCCCGCCATTTGGCAAAGCGGGCACCCTGATCGCGGTATCCCTGCAGGCGTTCTTCAAGGCCATCCAGACCGACGGTGATCTCATCGCCGGGCGCATTCACCAGAGGTATCTTGCCCTTGTCGACCTTGATGCCGGGCACTATCCCTTGGTTCTTCAGCAATTCGGGAATGGCGATATTGTCCAGGCTGTTCTGGCCAAGGGTTTCCTCATACAGGATGACCCCACTGATGTAATCCCCGAGGCCGGGGGTGGAAAAAATCAGGCTGCGGTACTCCCGCCGCTTGTCTTCGGTTGACTCGACACCAACGGCGCTAAAGCGTTTGGCGATAGTGGGGGCGCTTTCATCCGCAGCGAGAATGCCCTTGCCATCCTCAATCAACTCCGCGACGGTGTCTTCAAGTACCTGTTGCTGACCCATGTGTCCCTCCTTGTCCGACTTTGGTGCTGCATTGGTAGTGTGTGTCTTCCAATTGTAGACGGTCTGCCCGGCCTGATCTTACGAATTCCATCGGGTTGGCATTCGCTTGTCATTTAATTCACATGCGTAGTATATTTAGTTCACATGTGAATTAAGTGGCGAGAACATGGATAAACGGCTTTTCTACCTGCTCAACATCGCCCGACATCGGGTATACAAGCACGCCGACCAACGTAGCGAAGAGGCACTTGGCATTTCGGTTACCCAGATCGGGGCCTTGTTGCTGGTCGCCGGTGACGAAGGTTGCCTGCTGAAGGATCTGGCCCGCAGCCTGAACCTTAATAACTCCGCGCTTACCGGCCTGGCTGGCCGTATGGAACAAAAAGGGCTGCTGGAGCGCCGCCCCTGCGAGCAGGATGGGCGAGCCTCTCGTCTTTACCTCACCGAGCTCGGGCGCAGCAAGATCGACAGCGCCAAGCCCCTGATCACCGAACTGAACGAGCGCATGACCGAAGGGTTCACCGACGACGAAGTGGACGTAATCCTGAGGTTTCTGAATCGCCTCGTGAATGATTTCTGACACCAATAGCGAGGGAGCCAGATATGAGTGCCCACGAATCCGCACTGGACGTTGTTAACCGGCAAGACATACCACTGACCACCGACGGCGGCCATCGGATCAGCCTCCGCGTATTTCCTGCCGAGCCCGCCCGGTCGGTGGTGATTATTGCCGGTGCCATGGGGGTAAGTCAGAATTGCTATGAGAAGTTTGCACGATTCCTGTGCAGCCAGGGCTACACCGTTCTGACCTTTGACTACTTCGGCACGGGCGACTCTCTGCACACCCACCTGCGGGATTGCCCCACCAACGTAACGGGCTGGGGGAGCGAGGACTGCCATGCAGTGATCGAGTTTGCCCGCAGGCAGTACCCGGGCCAGCGCCTGCAGTGGATTGGCCATAGTGTCGGCGGGCAACTCCTGGGCATGACCCCCAACGTCAACCTGCTGGATAATGCCGTTACCGTGGCCGTTGGTAGTGGCTACTGGCGAGAGAATTCACCGCCCACCAAACGCATCGCATGGATACTGTGGTACTTCGTGGCACCTGCAACGCTGCGACTGCTCGGATACTACCCCGGAACCCGTCTCAGGCTGGTTGGCGATTTGCCTCCCAATGTCATGCGTCAGTGGCGGCGCTGGTGCCTCCACAAGGATTATGCCGTGGGCGTGGAAGGGGAAGGGCTGCGCGAGCAATTTGCCAATGTCACGGTGCCGATTACCGCGGTTTCTTTTACCGACGACGAAATGATGTCCGAACGTAACACCGAATCCATTCACAGCTTCTATTGCAATGCTCCGTTGACCATGAAAAGGATCGACCCGCGCGATGTGGGGGAAAGCCGGATTGGTCATTTGGGGTGGTTCCGGGAGCGTTACCGAGAGTCATTGTGGCGGGGAGTGCTATTGCCGCTGTTGAAATGAGTTGCGCTCCGCCTGTTTACTCCGGGCGGAGCGTGACTTCGAGAGCTCTATCAGGCGGACAGCCGCTGGCCGTACTCCTTTTTCAGTTTGGCGACGTTGTCCCAGAACGGCTCAGGATCGCTGCCTTCGAGCCGGGCCACCAATATATCCAGGTGGGCATGCCAGCCGGAACTGACTGAGAGCAGGGTGGCCTGGTCGGGCACGCGGTGATGGGTTATCGTCAGCATGACCTGGTTGCCCATGGGTTCCAGTTCAAAGGAAACGCCACCGGTTTCGCCCCAGGTGATGGCCAGCTTGCGGTGCATATCCAGATCCGTAATCCGGCCTTCCATCCGGTGCTCCCTGGAAGCCTCCGCTGGTCGTTGGCCCGGCGGGTTGGTCAGCTCATCATTACGCCAGACAAACTCGAAAGGCGTGTCCGCTTCCATTTCCATTTCGCCCGCCGCCAGCCACTGGCTGCGCAGTTCACTGTCGGTGAGATACGACCAGACACGCTCAACAGGGCCGGGTAGAAGGCGCTGAATTTTTAGCGTGGCCGGCTCGGTCAGTACGCCATAATCACTGGGGTTTTGATAGTCCGTCATGGGTTTTCTCCTTGTCGGGTGTGGTGTCAGCAGCCTCCTCCTGGTGAAGCAGCCGTTCCAGTACATCCAGGCGATCGTTCCAGAAGCCCTGGTAGAAACTCAGCCATTGGTGTGCGCTGGCCAACGGCCCGGGGTCCAGGTGGCAGACATGAGTGCGGCCACGCACCTCCCGGCGAATCAGCCCGGCGTTTTCCAGCACCTTGATGTGTTTCGAGGCAGCCGCCAGCGACATCTCGAAAGGCTCTGCAAGCTGACTGACCGAACGCTCCCCGCCAGAAAGCTCATGCAGAATCTGGCGGCGCGTGGAGTCACCAAGGGCGTGAAAGATAGAGTTCAATTGATGCGTATTTAATTCAACCATGAGGTTGAATATAGGGGTGCGGCTTATTAAAGTCAACCATTCGGTTGAATGTTTAATCGTTATGGAAATAAAGAAGATGCGGCGTTAACGGAGACCTGGTTGGTCAATACTGGGCCCGGTCGTTGCCCTCCGCGGCATCCGTGGGCACCAGTGCTTTCACCAGCTCTTTCATGTCGAGCACGCCCACCTGTTTGCCTTTGCGCATCACCCGGTAGGTGTGATTGGTGTCACCTTCGGACATGGCAATCACCGATTCCAGGTTATCCCGCTCGGAAATATCGCCGGCGCAGTCTTCCGGCGCTTCGGTTGTTTTTTCCATGATCGAGCGAACCCTGAGCACCCGGGCGCGGTTGATGTCGCTGATAAAATCGATGATGTAAGGATCGTTGGGGTGCATCAGAATGTCCTGGGGTTCGCCCTGCTGGACGACGTAGCCGTCCTTGAGGATCACCAGGTGGTCCGCCAGTTTCAGCGCTTCGTCCAGGTCATGGGTGATGAAAACAATGGTTTTTTCCAGCTCGGCCTGCAGTTCCAGTAGCAGGTCCTGCATGTCGGAGCGAATCAGCGGGTCGAGGGCGGAGAATGCCTCGTCCATCAGCATGACCGGTGAATTCGATGCCAGCGCACGGGCAATGCCCACCCGCTGCTGCATACCGCCGGACAACTGATGCGGGTACTGGTTCTCGTTGCCTTCCAGGCCCACACGGGCGAGCCATTTCTTGGCTTCAGCTTCAAAATCCTGAACCCTATAGCCGCGCACCAACAGAGCCATGCCAGCGTTCTCCAGCACGGTCTTGTGGGGGAGCAGGGCAAACTTCTGGAACACCATCGACATCCGTTCCCGCCGCAGCTTGCGCAGTTTGTTCTCGTCGAATTGCAGCACGTCTTCGCCGTCGACCTGAATTTCTCCAGCGGTTGGTTCTATCAGGCGGTTGAGATGGCGGATCAAGGTGGATTTGCCGGAGCCGGACAGACCCATGATGACGGTAATCTCGCCCTCGCGGATGTCCACGTTGATGTCCTGGAGGCCCAGCACATGGTTGTGCTTATTCAGCAACTCGGTCTTGCCCATGCCACGGCGAACGTAGGCAAGGGCAACGTCGGGGACGGGGCCGAAAATCTTGTACAGGTTCCGGATGGAAATCTTGATATTCCGATCCACAATTCGCTCCCTTACTGTTTCTGTGAGGCGTTAATACGTGCCAGCGAAGCTTTGGTCACCCGGTCGAGGATTACCGCCAGAATCACGATGCCAAGGCCCGCGACAAGTCCGACGCCAAGCTCCAGGTTGCGAATGCCCTGCAGCACCAGTACGCCAAGGCCCGGCGCCGATACCAGGGAAGCAATTACCACCATCGCCAGACTCATCATGATGGTCTGGTTCACCCCGGCCATGATGTTGGGCAGGGCGAGCGGAATCTGGACCTTGTAGAGC
This sequence comes from Marinobacter alkalisoli, assembly GCF_045449855.1. Taxonomy (NCBI): domain Bacteria; kingdom Pseudomonadati; phylum Pseudomonadota; class Gammaproteobacteria; order Pseudomonadales; family Marinobacteraceae; genus Marinobacter; species Marinobacter alkalisoli. The sequence goes on from NZ_JBJJLC010000003.1 coordinate 11,666, forward strand.
TTCTGCCGGCTGGTCATGCCGAACGCATCGGCGGCCTCGATTACATCCTTGTCCACCAGGCGAATGCCCAGGTTGGTGAGGCGGATCACCGGCACAATGGCGTAGAGGATGATGGCAATGCCGTACAGTTTGGATTCGGTTACGCTGAACAGGAAAATCAGCGGAATCAGGTAGACGAAGGGCGGCAGGGTCTGCAGCATGTCCAGCACCGGAATGGTCAGCCGCTGCATCATGTCGCTGCGGGACATGGCGATGCCTATGGGCACACCGAGAATCACGCACAGGAAGGCACAGACGAAAATGATGGCCAGTGTCTGCATGGCGTATTCGTAATAGTCGATAAACGCCAGTAAAGCCAGGCTGATCGCGACAAACACGACCAGCTTCCAGGATTTGGAAACCACGAACACCACCGCCAGCAGTATCGGGATCACGATCCACCAGGGCGTGTTGAGCATGCCGTAGAGAGCACCGTCCAGGAACCAGCTCAAGGGTTGGGTCAGCGGGTCGAGCACGATACTCATGTTATCCTTGACCGCCAGGAAGCCTTCCTCAAGGCCCTTGGTCAGATCCCTTGATTGTGGAAACGAGGCGCAGGATTCATTGAGCGCGTCCATGGAAGGAAAGGGCAGTTCCCAGAGGGAGTCCGGTTCGGCTTCGGTGCCCTTGGTTTTCTTCAGCAATTCCGCCATCGACAGGGGAGCGTCGCTTTTGTCTTCCGCGCACCAGTCTTCAAGTCCCAGTGACGAAAACAGGAAATCGTAGGTAGCCATCTAGGTTCATTTCCCCTGAATGTTCAGGATTATGGAGCCCGACAGGGTTGCCGGAAGCCGGAACGGACAGAGCCAGCGTTCCGGCTCTGTCCGTCAGGTCCGGTTATTATTCCAGTACAGCGGCGAGGCGTTCCCTCGCAGAGTCATTCAGCCAGCTGGACCACTCGTCACTGTTGTTGTTCAGGAAGTAAACCGCCGCCTCTTCAGCCGAGGCATTGCTCTCATCCATCCACGCCAGCAAGGCGCTCATGGTGTCGGTCTTGAAGGTCAGCTTACTGAGCATCTCGGCCACTTCCGGTTCGCGTTCCTTGAAGTCGGTGGTGACAGACGTCAGCACGGGCGCTGCCGGAAACTCCGAAACGCCGGGGTTATCGGCATCCTGAGTCTGGTTGCGGGTATGGATGTCGGGATCGTAATCCCCCAGCTCGACGCGGGTCATGTCAAACTTGCCGAGGGGAACGGTGGGGCCCCAATAGTAGCCGAACCACGGTTCTTCATCCTGCACGGCAGACGCCATGGACGAGGCCAGTGTTTCGCCGGACCCGTGGTTGAACACCTCAATGCCGGAGGATTCCAGATCAAGCGCCCGGATCAGGTTGTCACTGACCACACGGCAGCCCCAGCCGCTCGGGCAGTTGTTGAAGCGGTTGTCCACCAGCTCGGGGTTTGCCATGACGCCTTCGATGGTCGTCAGTTCCGGGTGCTTTTCCGCCAGATAGGTGGGAATCCACCAGCCTTCAACACCGCCGGGATCGAGCACTTTACCCAGGCGTTCGACCTTGCCCTGTTCTTCCAGCCGCAGGTAAGCCTCACCTGCGGAGTTCAGCCACAGCTCGGTAACAATGTCCGGCTCGCCATTCTCGGCAACGGACGTGACCGCCGGAACGGTATCGGATGGCACAACGGTGACATCGCAGCCGTAGCCCTGCTCCATGATGAACTTGGCAACGCTGGTCACCACAGTGTTGGAGGCCCAGTTCATTTCGGTGATGGTAACTTCACCGCAATCCGCCTGGGCGAGTGCGGGAACGGATAGTGCGCAAAGCATTGCAACAGACGTTAGCCTTCGCATGGTTGGTCCTCCTTATTGGGGTGGAGATTGCAGCAAAAAAGCCGCGGGCGAAGTCCGGATGACCTCGCTGGAAGTGAGAACTGCTTGTAAACCGACCGCTGAAATAGACCGAAAATAGGTTTACCCCTCGGTTAATACCTATACTCAAGAATAACGCTCCATACTTGAGTTACAAGTCTGTAATGGCAATTGATGTTAAATCCGGCCGCAAACCAGGAGGGAAAGGGCAGTGTCGTATGCTGACCAGGGTGTGGAGCGATTGCTTCACAAAGACCGAAGGGTCGTGCTGGCGCTACTGATTGCCGTGACCCTGGCCAGTTGGGCCTATCTGCTGGCCGGTGCCGGCATGGATATGTCGGCCATGGAGACAACCACCTGGTCGCCCGGCTACGCGGTGGTCATGTTTTTCATGTGGTGGATCATGATGATCGCCATGATGCTGCCGGGCGCCACCCCCATGATCCTGCTGTTTGCAAGCGTAAACCGCCGCCAGCGGGAGCAGGGCGGCCCCTACGTACCCACAACCCTGTTTACCGCAAGCTACCTGCTGGCCTGGGCCGGCTTCAGCCTGGCGGCCACCATATTGCACTGGGCCATCCATCAGGCCGGCCTGCTGGCGCACATGGCGGTAACCAGCGAACTTCTTGGCGCCGGAATACTGCTGACCGCGGGAGCCTATCAACTAACCCCCCTCAAGCAGGCCTGCCTGCGTCACTGCCGGATGCCTGCCATGTATATTGCGACCCACTGGCGACCGGGCCCCCGGGGAGCGTTTATCATGGGCCTGCAACACGGCGCGTTTTGTCTGGGTTGCTGCTGGGTGCTGATGCTGCTGCTTTTTGTTGGTGGCGTGATGAACCTTTACTGGATCGCCGGGCTGGCGATCTACGTGGTGCTTGAGAAAACCATCCCCGCCGGCAACTGGCTCGACTACGGGCTGGGTGTGATACTCATTGCCGTTGGGGGATGGTTGTTGGTGCAGACTTAGCCACGGCGGGTCTTGCTCTGGACCCGACGACTCAGGTCTTCGTCGCGGTGATGAAATGGACGGGCACCTTGAATTCCACAGCCCCGTGTGAGGTCAGAAATGGCTCCAGTTCCTTGCTCGCTTCCTGGACCACTGCCTCAATCGCACTCTCACCGAGCTTTATTCCCGCGAAGGGGAACCAGCCCCGGACATCCGAAAGCACCATGTTCCTGACGCTGTCAAAGTGCGCTGTGCCCTCGTGGGTGATAATCACCGGGGCCTGTATGCCCGCATCGTAGAACAGCTGGGAAAGCCGGCCTGTATCGCCCATCGAAAACGGGATCTGAAGTGTGTTGCCCACTCCCGGGTCGACAAGGCGCTCAAAGATGCTTGCCATGGTTGCGTAGGCCGGCAGTTTGTCGAGGGAATCGAAAACCGCCACCGCCAGGTGACCACGGGGCTTTAACACGCGTTTCATCTCCCGGAGCGCGATGTCCGGGGCGGAGAAGAGCATCAGCCCGAACTGGCTGACCACGGCATCGAACTGGTCGTCTTCATAGGGCAGCGCCTCGGCAGAGCCTTCGCGCCAGTCAATTCCCGGGGAGTTGCGCCTGGCCACCGCAAGCATGCCCGGATTGATGTCGACACCGGAGACGGCTCCGTTCTGACCGACACGTGCCGCAATCGTTCGGGCGAGTATGCCAGTGCCACATGCAACATCCAGTACGCGTTGGCCCGACCGGATTTCCGCGGCATCCGCCAGCCGGTCTGTCCACTGCTCGAATAATGCGGGGGCCAGCAACTGCTCGTAGGCTTCCGCCACCTTTTCGAGTTCCTGATCGCTTAAGTGACTCATGGAATGTCTCCTCTCATTCCGATGGATCCTAAGACTTACCCGCCAGCGTCTTTATTAGATTGATCGAGTCACGCTCGGTTCCCGGGGCGGCTTCCAGCAACCGACGGGACCACTGCGCGGCGGACTCGCTGTCCCCGGAAGCATCGGCCGCCCGGGCAGCCCCTTCCAGGGTGTGGTACCTTTGCGGCCAGGTGCGATTGGACTGTTCGTAAGCGGCCAGGGCTTCGCTCGGGCGATCCAGGGCAAGCAGCAGGTCGCCAAGCGCCTCATAGGGGGGGAGCAGGGCACCAGGCGTGACCGGATGCTTCTCCACCGTGGCTTCCATTTCCCCGGCATAACGCATCAGGTCGGCGGCACGTTCGGGGTCGCCCTTCGCCTTTGCGATCCAACCGGCAAGGATCAGGCGATCCACTTCAAGGTAGGTCGAGAACCGCTGATCGGCGGCGGAACTGGCACTTGCAACCAGTGCCGCTAACTTCTGCTCTGCCTCCCGGGCGGTTTCCAGATCCCCGGTGTGGACGGCGCCCAGCCCGCGGGCAAACCAGCTCAGGCCATCAGGCCACGGAAACTGGTCCCAGGCAATATAGTCCACAGCACGCGGGGTAATGGCGGCAGCCGCTTTCCAGTCCCGCGTTTCAACGGCCAGCCGTGCCGGGATGGAAGCCAGGTGATACGCACCGGGGAAATTCCCCTGGTGAGGGCCATTCGCCTGTGCGGTTTCCCAGACTTCCCTTGCAGCGTTGTCCTCCCCACGTTGGAGATGACCGTAGACCAAATAATCCAGGGCGTGGATGTAGTGGAACGACGTCGCGCCATCGACCTTGTGATCAACCGCTACGTCGGCAGACCGGTGATTCCATTCGATCACCCTTGGCCAGTCACCGAGCCGGACGTATATGTGTGAGGGCATATGCAGGGCATGGGGCACGTTGGGCGCAATTTCCCCATAAGACTTCACTATTTCAATGGCGTTGCCCGAGCGACCGTCGGCATCCGTGGCGTGAATGGTGTAATGCACCGCCCCCGGGTGAGTCGGTTCGGTTTCCCAGGCAGCACGCAGGATTTCTTCAGCTTCATTGTGCAGCGCTTTCCGGTCCTCGGCGGACAGTGCGAGAGTCAGGCGAGACAGCGCGTACAGTGTTGCGACGTTGAGATCTTCGGGGAAGGCCTGGTAGGCCTTGTCCATGCCCTCGATCCAGCCAGCCAGACGCTCCCGGAGCTGTTCGGTCTCGGGCTCGAAGAACGCCGCGGTGGCCTCAATCAGAAGCCGTTCCCGCCCATCCTCGACGGCTTCACGGGCCTTCTGGATCGCCTGGCGGCCCTGGGTGATATCCCCAGCGCTTGGCGTGGTGCCCCATAGCGGTTGGAACAGGGTTGTGGCGACACCCCAGTGAGCCATGGCACAGCCGGGATCGGCCTGGGTAATGGCCTCAAACTCGGCGCGTGCCTGGGTGTACATCATGTGATGCATCATCCCCAGCGCGTGATCAACATCAGCGCGCACATCGTCATTGCAGTTGGCCTGGAAATCAATCGTGCCGATAGCATCCCCGGCGTTCGCCGAATGCCCATTGTTCATGGATTGTTCATCTGCCGAAGCAGGAAGGGTAAGGCTCAGGGTAGCGGCAACAATCGCTATGCGAAACGTTGTGTTCATGACAGGACTCCAGTGGACCGTGGTGCTGGTGGAGCCGGCATGTCATACGCCGGTCAGCTACCGACAAAACACAGTCAGCAGTTGGCCCTGCATGCGCAGCTTGTAACTAAGAAATTACTCCTGTCGTGGTCGCTTTTCCAGAGGAATTGTGACGGTGGATTTTCAGGTCGAGTGATCTTATGCCTGACAAAAACCTGCGCTATACCTGCTTCGGCATTTCACCGTATATGCGTTTCATATCCGGAACCTCAGTCGCATGATAGTGCACCCATATATACAGATGGTTAAACGCAGCAACACACAGCGCGGCCAGTGAAGTCCACCAAAGGGCGGGAACCCATAGGAGGAGAAATCCATAGATATACATGCCATTACTGGTGAACCGGAAAATGCCTCTGCGCTCAAACGGCATGGGCCGGTAACGATTGTCGAAATGATCGATTCCAAACGCCCGCCTGAACCCAAAGTAGCGTTTCACTGAATAGAACAGATATAACGCAGGAAGCAGCAGAATCAAGGCGAGGATTTGCAGCGCGGTGGCATTGCCCGGCAACGTACCCTGGTTCGAAAGCGCGACCATAAAGACAGCAGCAACTCGCATAATGCCCAGGACTGAAAATCCAACGGCATACAAGGGAAACCCAAGCTTACCGAACATGCGCGTGAGCCAGGACGCATGTAACTGCGTTCTCCAGCAGAACCACACATACACCTGATGGGTTATCGCAATACCGATAGCGAACCAAAGCCAGAATGGCGTGGTGACTCCCCAATACTGCCCTGTATTGACGCCATGGTATCTGGTGACCAGCCACATTCCGGCGAGCAAGGCAGCCAGGAGCGCAACATGGAGCCACTGCCTTTCAAATATCAGCCGGGCATGGAGCATGATGTATTCACTCTGCCTGTCAGTGGGCCTGCCTGACCCAATTCATACCCCGGACCTGGCCTTTTGAATCAGCGCAGCCAATTCCGGTGCGATCGGCATTTTCCTGAACGGGCTGACATTGGCGCCACCCGTATTGCCCTGGGGGACTAGCCCAAACGCAGTTTTTGTCGCAGCGCCAACAATCCGCAAGACCTGACCGAGCGCTTCACGAACAGAGTGATTGCGAACGGCCCATACCAGCATCAACACATGAACCTTAACGTGCCAGTACGTGGATTCCTGCCCAATCACATGGGCCCGCTCCAGATGGGTAAACTCCTGCTGCGGGTTACCAACTGATCTGGCTTGCACGGCATCCGCCAGTTCTGCCTCGACGTAGGGGGCAATTCGTTGTGAAAAGCTGTGTGGCATAGTGGCTTCCTTCGGAATAGGCAATTGTTTATCCCGCTTGAAATGGGACTATTCGGACTGAACCTGAGTTCCCAAGGCAAGCTGGACAGCGTAATCCGCATGGATTTCCGTGGTGTCGTACAGCTTCACCGCTGTATCTGCCTCCTGAATCAGCAGCCCGATTTCGGTACAGCCCAATATCACCCCCTGGGCTCCGCTATCAGCCAGGGACGAAACCACTTCAAGGTACGCGGCCTTTGAGTCAGGGTTGATCACTCCCCGGCACAGCTCTTCATAAATAACGGAATGAACAACGTCTCTCTGGGCTTCGTCGGGCACGATAACGTTGATGCCACGCGCCTGGAGCCGTTCCCGGTAAAATGCCTGCTCCATCGTGAACCTTGTGCCAAGCAATCCCACGGACGTGACCCCGTCCTTGATGAGTGCATTGGCGGTGGCATCCGCGATATGGAGGAGGGGAATAGAGACAGCTTCTTCGATTTGGGGGGCAACCTTGTGCATGGTGTTGGTGCAAATGACGAGAAAATCCGCACCTGCGGATTCCACTGAGCGGGCTGCCGCGCCCAGAATCTCAGCCGTTGCGGCCCAATCGCCCTGATGCTGAAGCGCCTCAATTTCTGCAAAATCCACGCTGTAGAGAACAAGCCTGGCGGAATGCAGGCCACCCAGTTGCTCCCGCACTTTTTGATTGATTAACCGGTAATAGGTCTGGGTTGATTCCCAGCTCATCCCGCCGATCAGTCCGAGTGTTTTCATTCAGAACCTCCGTGTTAAACGTTTCCTGGTTTTACCCCTGAGCAATCAACTTTGCCAGGGCCCGGTCAACATGGCCACGCCAGTCAGTACGCTGTATTTCCTGAAAACCGGGATCGCCACCAAATGCACTGGAGAGCACGACATCCGGTTCCAGTTCCCGGAGGATTTTCAGACTCTCAATCAAAGTATCCCGATCACTGTAGCCAGGAATGAGCCCGGCTTGCCAGGTTCCATCTTTGCCCGGATACAGCGTGTCGCCTGTGAAAAGATAGCGTTTGCCATGAGGGGACTCCACAAGGAAGCACGTGCTTCCCGGGGTGTGTCCCGGGGTAGGGATCACTTCGACATTGCCCAGGTGAACTTCGCGCTTGTCGAATAGAATATCCGGAGTACAGATAGGGGCGAACTTGGCCAGTTCATTCTCATGGCCGCCCAACCTGGTGTTGAATCGCTCGCGAATCAGCTTCAGCGTTTCGCCCAACTCGTCCTGGTGACTCAGATACTGGTACGCCACGCCACCAAGCTCTGCCATGTTGTCTATTTCATGCCGATGGCTGGTGTTGTAAAAGAGCACGTTCCCATCATCCCGGGTGAGCAGGTAGGCATGGGTCGTCAGACCCGGGATGGGGTTCTCCGTCTCTGTTTGCCACAAATCAGGTTGTATCTGCTTCATGTCAAAATGCTCCTTGCCGTTGGTTCGGGCATCCCGCCGCCCGCGATTATCTGGCCCTGAATGTAGGTTATTCCACGGTAACCGTGATCTTTTCCGACATGACGGGTGGCTCGTGGGGCACGTGCATGTAGTCGCCCAATAGCAATTGCAGGGTATGTTCGCCCGGCTCTAATTCCAGCTCGGTACTGGTTTGGCCGCCGCCGAAGTGAATAACCTGATCCGTTGACGGCAACGGCGCATCCATGGGTGGCAGAGTGTCCAGATCGACCAAAAGATGGTGATGGCCGGTATTTTCCTTGTCGGTGCCTGCCTCGGCGACCTCCATACCTTCCAGGCCGAATTCCACAGTCACCGGACTGGTGACGGAGTCCCCGTCCCTTGGGCTAAGTATTGTGACCTCCGCGTTTGCCGGTGCACTCGCGCGTTCAGTGGACGGATTTTCGGTCGCTCCTTCGCTATCATCCATGGTCGCCTGGTCCTGCGCCATGGGTTCTTCTTCCTCACTGCTATCGGAACAGCCTTGCAGCAAAATGCCGGTGGTGAAAAGAATACTGATCAGCGAGATTTTCAACGGTGCATGCATGGCGAATCCCTCCTTGTGCCATCAATGGGTCGGGAAGAGCCAGCGCTTCAAATGACGACGGCTGGCCCATGTTTGATACTACAAGCAAGATAACAAAAAGCTAAAGATAAAAAACTGTGTGGTCAGGATCCAGTCACAAAGGCTTTGCCCTTCGCCGGCATGATTGAGAGTTCTGTAGTGGCCTATCGACCCCCGGCAACATCGAGCAGCGACCCGGTCACATACGAAGCCTCGTCGGATAGCAACCAGGCAATGGTATGGGCCACTTCTTCCGGTTGACCGCCGCGTTTGAGGGGAATGGAGGGCATCAGCCGTTCAACTCGGCCGGGTTCGCCGCCATCGGCGTGGATGTCGGTATGAATAAATCCGGGGCGGACGCCGTTTACACGAATCTTCCTCTCTGCCGCCTCGGTAGACAACCCCTTGGTCATCGCGTCCATGGCGGCCTTTGATGCCGCGTAATCCACGTATTCGAAAGGGGAGCCGGTACGGGCGGCGAGGGAAGACACGTTCACGATAGCGCCGCCGTCGGGCATCCGCCGCATGGCCTCGCGGCAGCAGAGGAAGCAACTGGTGACATTGGTGGTCATCACCCGGTTAAAGCGCTCGACGTCCATATCCATCAATCGCGATTGGGTAAACAACGCGCCAACGTTATTCACCAAAGCGGTTACCGGTCCAAACGCCTGCTCCGTGGCATCGAACAACGCGATGACGTCCGGCTCCTGGCTCACATCGGCCTGAAAGGCGAGGGCGGTTCCGCCGTCGGCGACAATCCCTGCTACCACCGCCTCAGCCTGCTCAACTCGGGAGCGGTAATTCACGCACACCGCGTAACCCTTCGATGCCAGCAGCTTTGCCGTGGCGGCTCCGATTCCGCGGCTGGCGCCGGTGATGATGGCTACGTGCTTCATGGGCGGCTTCCTCGGTTTTGTTGCGAAATCTACGGCCACCATTTCAGGATGATCGGCCTGACGGTCAGCCCATGGATGATGATCGAGAGCACGACAACAACCAGTGTAATGTGGATGAACTCGACGTCCACCTCTTCCGGCAACCCAAAGACGATCGCGAACATCAGGTAATAGATCGAGCCGATGCCGCGCACGCCGAACCAGCCGACCAGCATCTGCAGCCTGAGGGGCGTTCCAGAGCCAAGCAGGCCGAGGAAGACGCTGACCGGGCGAACAACCAGAAACAGGAACAGCGCCAGGCCGACCGCTCTGAAACTCCAGGAGTCAAGAAACAGCATCCCACCCAGCAACACAACGAGTACCAGCTCAGACAACCGCTCCAGGGGTTCCTTGAAAAGCAGAGCCCCTTCGGACACCTGGGGGCTGTGCTGCGGCGTCGGCATTGCGGTGTGACCCGAAGATTCCGGTACCGCGTGTGCGTTATTGCTGGTGGCATCCATACCCGCCAGCTTGAGTTCTGTTTGCCGAAGCGAAATAGCCGCCACAAACACCGCCAGAAATCCCCAGGCCTGGAGTGCCAGGCAGGCACCATAGACCACACCGATCAAGCCGAGCCCCAGAAAGTCGTCCAGCAATGGGCCTTCGCTGTCCTGGAGGCGCTGCTTCTGGACAATTCGCGCCAACATCTGTCCCAACACCAGCCCGACCCCCAGCGCTGACAGCGTCGACCACAAGACGTCCTTCAGCACCCAGGCGCCCAGCAGTTCGACACTGGCCGGAGCGTTCATCAGGGCCAGTCCCAGCATGATGAACGGGAAGGCACTGCCATCATTCATGCCAGCTTCACTGGTCAGGGTGAATCGTAAAGGGTCTTTGTCGCCCACGTGGCGAACCTGAACCTCCGTTGCCAGCACGGGATCGGTGGGCGCGAGAATGCCGCCGAGCAGAATAGCCGCGCCCAGAGGCAGGGCAAGCACGTAATGAGCAAACGCCGCGGTCAGGGCGACACTGATGGTCATGGACAGGAAGGCGAGTCGTACCGGAGCACGCCACTCCCGCCAATGGAACGGCAGGGGCATTTTCATGCCGGCGATAAACAGCGACACCAGCACCGCAACTTCGGCGAGCACTTCCAGCAAATGTGCTTCTTTCAGGGGATTGAAATGGAAGGCACCAAACACCGTCGGCCCGAGCACTACCCCAACCGCCAGGTAAACCATGGGCTGTGTCAGATTGAAACGCTGCAGCATGGATGACCGCAAACCCATCATGATCAACAGGCTTCCGATCAACACAAACCAGACGGCGATGGTCACGGTGGTTCTCCGATCCAGGGCCAGTTTAGACGTTATCGTATCCGGAGACCGGTCCGCGAGGGTAAATCAAAAAGCACTATTAACCGAGTATGATATCAGTCAGACCTTTACGTTTACCTTTATCATCGTCATCGTCTTTATCATCGTCATCGTCATCGCCACTACCGTCATCAGACCCGTCATCGCCAGTGCTGTCATCGCCACTACCGTCATCAGACCCGTCATCGCCAGTGCTGTCATCGCCACTACCGTCGTCAGACCCGCCATCACCAGCGCTGTCATCACCACCACCGTCATCAGAACCGCCAGTACCATCGCCGCTTCCTGAGTCATCATCCTCTGGAGGTGTTGGTGTTGGTGCTGGGGGAATGACCCCAAGGTTTCCACTTGAGATCAGGTCTACAAATGCCTGATAGCCAGTCACATTGGTCATGTCTCTCACTGCTGCGGAAAAAACATCAAGCAGCTGGTCCACGGCATCGTTGATCTCGAAGCTGGACTTGAATGGATCAAATCCGTCGTCCGGCAGGTTATAGTTTGCCTTCCGTAGCGCGCCCAGAAACTCCTCTTTGGCCTGATTCAGGCTACCTACGGTCGACGCATGCTCATCTTGTTCAAACCAGTCCATTGGCGCCCTGGACGCGGACAAGGCAATGATCAAATCCGTAAACGGGGTAATGTTGATGATGCCTTCCGAATTGGCATAGCTGTGCAGGATTTTATCCTCACCGTCGCCAGTCACCCGCAAGGCACAAGGTAAAGCAGAATTCTCCACCTGCCCCAGAAACCCACCGGAATCATCAGTGGTTACGGATTCGATAAAGCTTTGCCCACCGTCACATCGTGCATCAACCGGTGCGTTGGCGATTGGGGCGCCAACGGCAGCCCGCCCGGAAAGTGTCACTAACTGATCACCGGCAACATCACCTGAATCGTCAGATGAGGGCCCTGACGGACTACAACCATGCAATGCGACTGCCAGAGCCAGGATTCCTGCCCTGTTTGATATCCATGTCATGGTCAAACCCTCTCAGTACCCGACATGAGAGTTGCAGCAAAATGAACGCCACAGGGTAAGAAGTTTCGTGAAAACAGAGTGGGGGAAAGCCGGATAAGAGCCTGTCATTGCGAGGTTGTAAAATATGCCGACACAATAAACATACCGTGCCTTGTTACCAGGCACCTGGCATCAAAGAATCGTCAAGACTTTGCAGGCGTTTCATTCATTCGTTTTCGCCCGCATCCGCCTCGGAAATACGATCCAGCTCCCCCAGCTTCTGCCCACTGATGAGGTTACGAAAAATCTGGGAAGTCATGAACGGCGCCGAACCATCCACATTGGGCGCGCCCGAACCCGCAGCCATATCACGGCGGTTCACCGTCCGTGTTTCAAAAGACAGCCGTGTCAGATTCGTTGTGTTGGGAACGCTTGCGTGCAGGTGGGCACCTGAAAAGCACAGGAGATCACCCGGTAACAGACTGACCACCAGGGCGTCGTCCCAGCCCGGTGCTTCGGTCGCCGTCGGCAGAAGCGGATAAACGGGAGTGCTTTTCGTCCGGTGCGCCTGCACCATCTCCTGAAAATTCCAGTCGGCACTGTTGTTCTCGACGATCCGCGTAAAAAAGCCGGGGAAAAGCGCGAGCGTTCTCTCTGGCGTCGTGTCGTAGAGTGGCGCCCACCAATTGACCTGTGCCGGTAGATTGGAGCCCCAGGTGTCCCTGTGGGCGCGAAGCGGTTCGGTTCGCTCGCCTTGTGCACCCGATTGGGGTGGCTGGACACGAATGACAGCGCCGTCGCCGTAGGTCTCGTCCAGATCCGTATTGATCGCAGACAGCGCTTGCCGCCACGCCAGATCCACGTCGCTGTCCTTTCTGATTGCAGCGCGCAACGCCTCGACGGCGTGTTCGATTTCGATGGAGGACATCGATAGGTGGGCACCGGTCGGATCCTTGCCAAAATAGCGGATGCAATACGCGCGCAACCGATCGGTCAGCTGAGCCATCGCAGCAAAACCGCGAAAAACGATCAGCTCGCCCCGGTAGAGTCTGGCATTGCGCTCGGCCTCGGGCAGGGGTGTTGCGAGATGATATAAAGCTGCCATGGGCCGACACCTGTCCAGAGTGATGTTATGGGCCGGGTTGGATTGTCGCACATAACGCCAAGCTAGCGTAAAGGTCGCCCGGCCAGGCGCTGTTGCTGTGCCCGGATGGTTTCCGTGAGAAAGTCCATCAGCGCATGAATCCTCACCACGCCTCGCAGGTCCGGGTGCATCAGAAACCACAGGCCGTATTCCAACTCGGGGATGGGGTCGGTGAGCTGGATAATGTCGGGATCTCCGTCCGCCAGATAACAGGGCAGCACGGCCAGCCCCATACCAGAGCGAATAGCGCTGAGAATGCTGACCAGAGTATCCACACGGTAGACGCAGGCTTCCTTCAGCGCGTTATTGTCCATCCACTGGTTCAGCGCTGAATCCTGTAGTCGTGGCCCGGCGCCAATCCAGGGCTGGCTGACAAGGGATTCGATGGGCGCACCCGGGGTCAGGCCGAGACTTCGGTGTCCGTAGACGGCCTGGCCAATGGTGGTCAGCGGTCGGCCAATCAGATTTTCAGGGGGACGGTTGGACGGACGAATGGCGACGTCCGCTTCCCTACGCGTGAGGTTGAACAACTGGTTGGAGACAGCAACGTCCAGCACGATGCCAGGATATTTATGCCGGAATTGCGTGAACAGAGGCGCCAACAGCCCCATCAGCAGGGAGTCCGTTGTGGTGGTCCAGATCTCTCCACTGGGCTCCAGGTCACGACCGGCGACTTTACGTTCGGCGGCCAGGGCGGCCTCGTCCATAATCCTGCCCGTGTCGGCAAGTTCTTCCCCCGCAAGCGTTGGCCGATAACCGGTCCGGCTCCTCTCAAAGAGAGTCACCCCCAGACGCTGTTCAATATCACCCAGCCGCCGGAAAACCGTAGCGTGACTAACCCCCAGTGCCCGTGAAGCGCCGGAGAGGGAGCCCGCATTCGCGACTGCGAGTACGGTCTCAAAGTCACTCCACGCCAGATGACTCCGGGTTTTCTGCTCAGCGACAGAAGACTTATCGGATTGCTTGCCTGTTCGTTTTTGCAAAGTCTGTACTCGCATTTATGGAATAGTTTGCAGTTAAGAACAATATTAGCATGTACCTGAACTCACGAGATAACCACGACGCACCGCTATCAGGTGCGGCGTATGGAGGTCAGAGACATGTTGATTTCAGAAGAGATGAAGTACTTTCACGGCGGTCTTCCTTTTGCGCGCCGCGACAATGATGACGTGACAGACCGGAGAGTCGACGAGTCACTCGGCGGATGCATACCGCCCAGATATCAGAATGGGCTGGGAGGCATTGATATTGAGCAGGTAAGCCGGGATCAGCGCCAAGCGCGGCGAGAGTTTGTCGGGGCGATGCTACAACGCCTGGGGAAACTGCGGCACCGGCATTGAGAAGTTATGGGCGCGGCTGATCCGGAAGCCAGTTGTCACCAGCCAGAACTTCCGCAATGGCCCGGTAGCCCCTGTCACTTGGATGATAGCCATCACTGGCCAGAAGTGAAGCATCGGTGATCGCCGGGTAACCCCGGTATTGGAAATCCCCGGGTGCCTGCCTGGCCAGTTGCTCATAGACCCGATTCAGCTGCCGGGCCCGCCACCCGATGATGTGTCGAAGCGGGGAGGGCAACGCTGTAAACAGGTGCATGGGCGGCACGCTGAGCAGGTAAACCGGCCCCGGGTAACGTGGGGCGAGCATGTCGCGAAGCGCCAGCAGTTGCCGCCGGAACCGATACCTGGGTGTGAAGCCGGTGGTGTCGTTGACGCCCATGCTTAGCAGAACCACATCGGCCTGTGGTAGCTCCATGCTGGCCAGTTTTCGGTTGAGCTGATCCATACGGATGCCGTTCACGCCAAAGGTGTACCAGGAAACGGTTTGGCCTGTTCGCTCCTGCAGTTGCAGCGCCAGTTGGCTCGCAAGACCCTGCTCATGGCTGGATACCCCCACGCCGGCCGCCGTGGATTCGCCGATGACCAGAAGACGCAAATCCGGCAAGCCCTCGCCGTACTGGCCGGATGGGACACCCTGGGCTTCAGGCAGCCGGGGCGTATTCTTCCGGGCCCGTTTGCCCTGATACAGCAGAACCGGGAAGAGCAGGGCGGTGGTTAGCCAGAATGGAATGTGCATGGGGCGTTCTTTGTGGCAGCGACGCGCGTTAGCGCGTCCGCTGGCCAGGTTTGTTAGCAGAAATGTCCTTGAGACCACCCGAAACATACTTGTGTAAGACACTGGAGACCAGAGACTGGTAAGGAAGCCCCTCTTCCAACGCACGGCGCTGAAGTGCCTCCAGATCCCGGCTGGAGATTCGGATATTGATCCGCTTGTCTTTCTTGAACGTTTCTTCTGCCGCCTTGGTGAGATACTCCCGGCGGTCATCGTCCAGGTCCGATTCAAACTCCCCGGATTCATATGCTTCAAGCAGCTCTTGCTCTTCAGAATCTAATTTGGTTTTGGCCATACTACCCCCCTAGAAATTTCTTGGTGGCCTTGCGACTGGGAATAATTGTCTTGAAAAAGAATTCCCTGTCATTCTCAACGTACGGTACCAACCAGGCGTAGTCATCAATCCGAACTACAAATAAACGCTGGTTCGGATACTTGTCCCTGTTGGGGTGAGGTCCATCATCAAGTAAACCACCAGATTGAAGGGCGAACAGAACATCTTCGAAAGAAACCCCACGTTCGCTCATCAACTGCTGATTCTTTTCCGCATTCCAGTTAATTTGCTTCATGACGCGAGTCTAACAGAGTGTGTGCCTATTGGCATCTTGCTGTCATAGGCACGCTAGAAGCGCTGCCGGAAGACGATCCCGACAACCGCCTCGCCACTTCCTCCAGCAACGCCGAGGCGACGCCTTTCCTCGCGGCATCCGGCT
This sequence comes from Marinobacter alkalisoli, assembly GCF_045449855.1. Lineage (NCBI taxonomy): Bacteria > Pseudomonadati > Pseudomonadota > Gammaproteobacteria > Pseudomonadales > Marinobacteraceae > Marinobacter > Marinobacter alkalisoli. The sequence continues at coordinate 27,496 of NZ_JBJJLC010000003.1, forward strand.
CGGAAACTTTTCCGGCCCCTTTAATTTCTCTGATAGTGTAGGTTACTGCAGTCTCACTCAATGGGGCATCAGGATGAAAGCAATTGGCCTACTGTTCGTGTTGTTCGCCATTTACGGATGCTCCGGAAAACCCCATATCGTTGAGCCGGATGTCCTAACTGACAGCTCTCGGACGAGCAGACTGTACGTTGTGAGCCATGGCTGGCATGTGGGGCTCGCTATCGCCGCTGAAGAACTCAACCCGGTGATCCCGGATCTGAAGGAGCGGTTTTCAGGAGCAGAGTATTACGAACTAGGGTGGGGCGATGCGGGGTTCTACCAAGCCAGTGAGATCACAACAGGGGTGACGCTTCAGGCCATCCTCTGGTCGCAGGGAGCCGTGGTACACGTTGTGGCATTGCCGGTTTCTCCTGATGAGTACTTCCCCGGGACAAATGTTGTCGACACTTGCCTGAACGCTGAAGAAGCCGAATCCCTGACGCGCTACCTGTCCAACAGCCTTGCCCGGGATGCCGCCAACAACCTGATGGAACTCAAGCGTGGAATCTATGGTGACAGCCAGTTCTACGATGGCGAAGGCCGGTACCACTTACTCAATACCAGTAACAAATGGGCTGCGAAGGGGTTAAAGAGCGCGGGAATGGATATATCGCCAACGTTCAAGCTTACGGCCGATAGCGTCATGGGGTTTGTTGAGGAGAACCGCAAAGACTGCAGCCTGTAAATCCAGGTAACTCGGCAATAGAGGAGCTCCTGGTTAGCCAGAAGGGAAGGTGCTGCAGTAAATTACCGGAGTTGACTGTCCTTGCTGCCACGGCGATTAATACCGCGTGAAGAAGTTTCCTGCTTTTCGAGAGCGGATTGACACTCAACGCAAAGCCGGACGCCGGGAATCGCTTTGCGGCGCGCTTCCGGAATAGCACAGTCACACTCTTCACAATGGACGGCGCTCTCACCCATAGCCAACTGGCTCCGTGCGCGTTGCACTTCATCTTCAACGCTCGCGTCGATTTGATCCTGAACGGCGCCATCCCGTGACCAACCACCTGCCATAGCGTTCTCCGATCTGTGAATGAATCCCCGTCTCTGTTGGATACCGTACAGAAACTGCACATCAGTATGGCTAATATTTTACATCACGGGTATAGCAGTAAGCGATCGGCTATCAGTTTCCCGGCCGTCTAACCTCAGGATGAGGACAGGCGAGCCTACAAGGATGATCAAGGATAAGTTGGACCCCAAGGAATGACACGGATGTAATTGGGTGTGTCCGGGAAACTGATAGCCGATTGCCCCTAGTTTCCAGGCTGGCGAACGCGGGATACAGCAGCTTAAATTACAAAAGGTGCCGCACTGACTGCTTGAATCCAGGAAAGGAGGAAAGTTATGGATGTGCCCACGTTTGATGAGCTCAGGGATCTGCTCCAGCGTGACCCGGAAGGCTTTGAGAGATTGCGCGCGACATTGATTGACGACTGTATTCGCCGCAGTTCGAAGTGCAATCAACGCCGGTTGCGGGGCCTTCAGTTTGTGATCGATGCCCGGCGCCGGATAGCCGGCAGTCCCATGAAGGCACTACTGGATATTCAGACCATGATGCGCGACTCACTTCTCGCTCTTCAGCAGGCCCTACTTGCTCAGCACCGCACCTGTGAACCACCCGCGCCGACAAACGCAAGAATCCTGCAATTTCGACGGTCCCAGTCCTCAGTGGATGAACTGTGAATCGGATTCGTAACTGATCAGTGCCACCTCTGCAGGTATGCCAGGGCGTACAACTCGAGTTCGGTCTGCGTGTAGTAAAAGCCTTTATAGATAATGAGCGGCTCATGACGCGCCAGGTTGATTACCTTGTTATGGTCTATTCCGTGGTGTGTTGAGATCACGCCTTTGTGCGCCAGCTCTGAGTGAAGCGCGTCTACAGACCTGCCCGCCGAGTAATCGCGGAACAGTGGGTCTGCGAGCTCCGCAAGTTGTTCACTGAGTGGCGTTGTGGGCGCGGCTATGTCGCCGTTCTCAGAGGGACGCCCGTTGGGCGCAAGCCGCGCGCAACCGCTGATGCTGAGCCATATCGCCGTAGCGCTGAGACCGGCGAGCAAGGTGCGCCTATCCATGAGCCTTTCCTTTTAAAGTGCTGGCAAGATGCGCGCCCAGGCGCAACGCCATTGCCACAATGGTGTAGGTCGGGTTGGAGGCGCCGCCGGCAGGAAAAACCGACGACCCGGCCACGTAGAGGTTATCCGTCGTGTGCACGCGGCAGTTGCTGTCGACCACGGAATCGGCCGCAGACAGCCCCATTCGTGTGGTGCCCATCAGGTGTCCGCCATCATGCACCCTGAATTCGGGCTGCAGGACAGAGGGGCGTCCCAACCCCGAGCGCAGTAGTGCCTTGCCGAACAAGTGCCAACTCTCACGCGCCAGATCATGGTAACGGTAGTGGAAATCAACCCGCGGCATGGGGAGTCCAAGGTAATTGCGCTGGTCGCTGTCACGTACGGAATTCCTGGAATCCGGGGCAATCTCGGCCCGAATGGCGACCGGGGTATAAAGCATCTCGCGCCGCGTGCCCAGCAGCACGGCTGGGGTCGTCTGTTTCAGATTGAAATCAGCGCTGAAAGACAGCACGCCATTCTCGAGGCAATAACTGTCTGATAACTGGAGTGCGTGTACCACGCGAGGATCGTCTTCGATGCCCACCGGGAGCCTGTCCCGGTCCAGGTACATGTCCGCCACCGCGTAGATGTGTGGATGCTCCATCAGGCCCAGTCCGACGGGCATTGGCGCAACAATATCAGAGAGCTGCAGCAACCGCGGATTGCCCACCCCACCACAGGCAAGCACAAAGGTGTCTGCCGACACGAGCGTTGGTGAGAGCAGGGGCGCCAGTGAGTCTTGCAGTTCCAGAGCAGTGACGGTGCGCCCCCGCGTTTTGAGGCGGAGACCGGTGGTGCCAAGTATCAGGTCAACGCGAGGATGGTGTTGGAAGAACGAATGGTACTTTTTACTAAACCGGACCGGCGGGCTCAGGTAGAAGGGCTTGTAAACCAGCTCCGATGTTCCTTCAATGGCCACCATCGGTTGGCGATAGGCGTCGTTTGGCAGCTCGAGAATGCGGGCGGCAGCTGGGTACCAACGGTTTATTTCCTGATAGGGGACAGGCCACGCTTGAGCTGTGAAGGCTCTCTTCTCCAGCACGGCACAAAACCCGCCCCAGATGGTGGAGGTGCCGCCAAAGCAACGTTGCGTGTGCATGGGAAAGTAAAAGTCTGGCAAATCGCCATGTAACTGGACGCTGGCCAGGGTCTGGATGGTTGGGTGTGGCTCCAGCAATCCGCTCTCGATGACGGCGATTTTAAGGGAAGACTCTTTGGACAACTCAAGCGCCGTGGTGATGCCGGCGGGACCGCTACCGAGGATAATAACGTCATAATGACGGTGCTTGGGTTGATTGAGAATCATCGATTCAGCCTTCCCCGCTGGTTCGCCCGGGACCCGCCCGATAACGTCGCGTACTTCGTTCAGTATTGACGACATGCCGCGAAAAGCACGTAAATTTTTCGTAAATGAGGGAAATCCGGGCTAACGCGGCCGGGCAAAAACCTGGGTCCAGAAAGGGGAATATTGCGAGCCTGGCGCGTCGATCCTTGCCGCGCCCATTTCGGTGAATTCGGCACTCATTAAATTGGCGCAGTGTCCCGGGCTTGAGAGCCATCCATCAACGACGTCATCGACAGACTGCTGGCCTGCTGCGATATTTTCACCCACCGCCGACCAGCTGTAACCCCTGTCATTCACCCGCTTGCCGGTTTGAACACCTTCAGGGCCGGTATGACTAAAGAATTCCAGCTCTGCCATATCCTCCGAATGGGCCCGGGCGGCATCCTCGAGCTTGCAGTTCCAGGACAGCGGCTCTGCTGCGTCAAAGTCCTGGTCGCCGCATTGCCGGGGCTGGCTGCGAGCTTCATTGACGCGATTCAGCAAAGCCCGATCGGTTTCGTCCATCTCGCACTCGCTGGCCACAAGAAAACCGGAAAAGCCGAGAAAAACCAGCAGGGCAAGGGCGTAGGGTGAACGGGGAAATGAGGAAGTCATAACACACCTACCGAGTACGCTACAGAATTGGCATCAAAGCCGGGTTTACTGACCAATGGTTGGCTTGAGTTCACCCACTATTAAATCATTGGATCATTGAATCCGGAACAGATCTATTCTTTATCGTCGAAGATAATCCTGTCCCGGTTTTCGCTGGGGCTGATCACCTTGCCGAAAAACCAGCGAAACCCGAGTCAGTTCTTTGGCATTACGGCCACTGCATCTCGCCCTTGAGCACCTTGGCGCTCAGTTCGAGGCTGCTGTCGTCGAGCAATGCCGGGTACCTGGCTTTCATCGCCGCGATCAGGCTTTCGCTGTCCTTGGCTTTCGGCAACTCGGCTTCCAGAGTCAGCAGGTAGTCGCGGGTAAAGCGCAGGTCGTCCAGGTTCAGCTTGGGCTGGCCCAGGTAATGGCCGGGGATCAGCGTGGTCGGTTGCAGGGCTTCGAGCTGGTCGAGGGATTTGAGCCAGGACTGGCGCGCCTCGACGGTCTGCGCATCGGCGATCCAGGGGTGGATGTTGGCGTAGGTGAGCACCCCGCCGACCACGGTTTTGATGCTGGGGATCCACAAGCTGGTGTGCTTGGGATCGTGGCCGACCAACTGCAGGCTTTGCCCTTCCAGAGTCAGGCTATCGCCTTGCAGGATTTCCGGCACAATGGTGCGCTCCGGTGCGGTGTCCTTGAGGATCGGCCCCCAGTACGCCAGCTTGGGCTCGCGGCTTTTCTCGATATAAGCGACGGTCTCTGGCGTTGCCAGCACCATGGCTTCAGGGTAGGCGCGGGTCAGGGTGTCGAGGCCGAAGTAAAAATCCGGGTCGCCGTGGCTGATGAAAATGGTGGTCAGGTTTTTGCCGCTGGCCTGGATGCGCTCGACCAACTCCCGGGCTTCGCGAGTGGAAAACTGGGCATCGATCAGGATCGCGTCGCGCTCGCCGCTGATCAACGTCGAAGTGACCGGGAAGATGGCGCTTTCGCCGGGGTTGTACACCTCGACGCTGAGCGGTTGCGCCAGGGCGGTGCAGGCACTGGCGAGCAAAGCGGCGCCGGCGACGAGTTGGCGGACAATACGGGTAGTGGACATGCTGACCTCCGTTTCTTTAGTGGTGGAGAGATATTAGTTGCTTCAATTGTTGCAAAAAACCCCATAAACTGAGCAGGTTTATTGCGTATATCGAGCGAATAATGGATCGTCTGACGGCAACCCGGGTATTTGTCGAAGTGGTGGAGAGGGGCAGCCAAACCGCGGCTGCCGAGGCGCTGGAGATGTCGCGGGCGATGATCTCGCGCTATCTCGGGGAGCTGGAAACCTGGGTCGGCGCGCGTCTGTTGCATCGCAGCACGCGCAAGCTGAGCCTGACCGGCACCGGTGAACAGCTGTTGCCGCAGTGCCGGGAAATGCTCGCGGTGGCCGAAACCATGCAGGGCATCAGTTCGAGCGGCGACACCGTCCCGCGCGGCAACCTGCGCATCGCCTGCAGCCAGTCGTTCGCCCAGGCCTGGTTGGTGCAGGCGTTGAACGAGTTCATCGCCCTGTATCCGCAGGTCGGCATCGATCTGCTGATCGGCAGTCAGGCGGTCAATCTGGTCGAGGCGCGGGTCGACCTGGCACTGCGCATCACCAATCAACTGGCCCCCAATCTGATCGCCCGCCAACTCGGGGTATGCCGCTCGGCGGTGTGCGCCACGCCGGCCTATCTCAAGCGCCACGGCACCCCGCAGCGGCCCGAGGATCTGGCCCAGCACAATTGCCTGAGCTACGCCTATTTCGGCCGCAGCACCTGGAAATTCAAGCGCGACGGCGAGCCCTTCGCTGTCGCCGTCAACGGCAACCTCAGCGCTAACGAATCCATGGTGCTGCTGGAAGCCACGCTGGCGGACGCGGGCATCAGCCAGCAGCCGCTTTACTCGGTTAGCGCGCTGCTACGCTCGGGGGCGCTGGTGCAGCTGTTGCCCGAGTATCAAACGCAGGCGTTGGGCATCCATGCGCTCTATGGCAGCCGCCGGCAAATGCCGCCAGCGCTGCGCGCGTTACTGGATTTTCTGGTAGAGCGGCTTGCCGAGAAGCCGGACTGGGTGAACCAGGGGCCATAATTATCGGAGTTGGCTGTCCTTGCTGCCCCGGCCCCGCTTTTCTGGTTCCCCATTTCCGCCTTGGACGCTCTATTCCCTGGGGACTATGCTTAAATCAAAGGTGCCCGACTTGAGCCATCGGCACAAGGAGTGGCTGATGAACCGCCAGAAAGTTGTCCGCAGGAACAACGTCCACCTGATCGGGGATGGTGCTCGCACCATGATGCTTGCCAATGGGTTTGGTTGCGATCAGACCATGTGGAGGTACCTGGTGCCGCGATTGCCGGAGCATTACACGCTGGTGCTTTTTGATTATGTCGGCTCAGGCGGCTCGGATATATCGGCGTTTGACGCGGATCGCTACAGGTCACTGGGAGGCTATGCGAGGGACGTCACGGATATTTGTGAGGCGCTTGAGCTTCAGGACGTGATTCTCGTGGGCCATTCGGTAAGCAGCATGATCGGCCTTCTTGCATGCCAGGCAAATCCGGCCCTCTTTGAGCGGCTGGTGATGATCTGTCCGTCTCCCTGTTTTCTGAACATACCCCCCGACTACCTGGGCGGCTTTGAACAGGAAGATCTCCAGGAGCTCCTCGACTTGATGGAGAGGAATTATCTGGGGTGGGCCAGCTTCCTGGCCCCGCTGGTCATGGGACGCGAGGCACCACAGGATATGATTGATGATCTGGCCAAAACCTTCTGTTCAACCGATATCAGAGCTGCCAGGGTTTTCGCCCGGGCCACGTTCTTTTCGGATTATCGCCACATTCTTCCCGACTCAAAGCATCCCGCGCTGATCCTGCAGAGCGAAACTGACGCTTTGGCCGATCAAAGGATTGGTCATTATATGCATGAGCGGATGCCCGGAAGTACGTTTTCGTTGATCAGGGGAGAAGGCCACTGCCTCCACATGACTCACCCTGCCGACGTAGCGGACCGTATCGAGCACTTCTGCGGTGACCGGAGGCGCTGAATGCAGGAATTTTCCGACCCCGGCCCTGAAGAGTTCCCCTGTGGTTGCATGGTGACTACGGGCCCGGGTACGCCCGGTGAGCGCAAAATCGTGTTTGCGAACCGCTATTTTTATAACCGGCTGGGTTTCAACAGCGGCTCCTTGCTCGGACACTCCCTCGCTTCTTTGCTGACGCCCGCATCCTGCATCATTCTCGACAGTTTTATTCTGCCGATGCTCAAGCATGAAGGGAAAGTCGAAGAGATTCTGCTAGAGGTCCTCAGCTCCGATGACAGGCACATTCCTGTGGTGGTTAATGCCGTAACTGACGGGCCGGGGGAGAAGTACATTTATTGGAGCCTGTTCCGGGCGGTTCAGCGGGACAGGCTTAACAAAGAGCTGAACCAGACTCGGGATCTGGCCGAGCAGGCGAGCAGGGCAAAATCCCGGTTTCTGTCCAACATGAGCCACGAGTTGCGTACCCCGATGAACGCAATTCTTGGTTTCAGTCAGATAATGAAAGCCGATCCTGCTCTGTCCGAAAGTCACTGGAGCAGTGTCGATGAAATCATCAAAGCCGGTCATCATCTGCTTGAACTGATCAACGAGGTTCTGGATCTGGCGCGGGTGGAGGCTGGGCAGATAGACGTGTCACTGGAGCCGGTGCAGGTCACCACGTCCATTGAAGACGTGCTGGGACTGGTACGGCCTCTGGCCGAAGAACGTGAAATACAATGCCGCCTTAACGCCACCGAATGCCTGAGTGTGAAAGCTGACCGTACTCGCCTGAAACAGGTGCTGCTGAACCTGGCCTCCAATGCCATCAAGTACAACCACGTGGGCGGCGAGGTCACCGTGGATGTTAAGCGAGTTCAACACAACGGTGACAATCGGGTGCGACTCTCTGTTACTGATACAGGGCCGGGCATTGACCCTGAGGATTTACCCGGATTGTCCACACCCTTTAATCGTCTCGAGAAAGAGGACAGCAGCATCGAAGGCACAGGCATCGGGCTGACCATTACCCGGCAGATTGTCGAAGCCATGGATGGGACGCTGGGGATAAGCAGCGAGGTAGGCGTTGGCAGTACCTTCTGGATAGAGCTGCCCGAGTGCCAGCCAAAGGCTCCCCCACCAGAAACCTCGGCGGAGAAGCCTGCAGCTGACACCGGTGCACGAGAGCCACGATCAGACATTGTGTTATACATCGAGGACAACCCCGTCAATCTCAAACTGGTGGAGCAATTTGTCCGCCGGCACGGCAGGGCCCGGATGGTGGCAGCAGATACTCCGGAAAGAGGCATTGAGCTGGCTTCCACACTCAAGCCGGCGATTATCCTGCTCGACCTTAGCATGCCTGGTATGGACGGCTTTCAGGTAATGGAGATACTGAAGGCGAAACCGGAACTGGCAGGCATACCCATTATCGCCATGAGCGCTTATGCCTTGCCGGAGGACATCCACCGGGGAAAGGCCGCTGGTTTCGACGATTATCTGACCAAACCGCTAAAGCTGAATCATTTCTTCGAGGTTCTGGATCAGCATCTGAATGATCAGCCGCGCTGAAAGACGCCCACCAACCGGTTCATGCCCATCAAATGAGGCTCCACCTTTTCGAGAAATTCGCCCAGGCTGAGGCCGGCAGGCAGGTCCAGTTGCTCGTCCAGGGCCAACACCCAGAAATAATAATGATGTCGGCCATGGCCCTTGGGAGGCATGGGGCCGCCATAGCCACTGGTTCCGAAATCGTTGGTGCCCCGGGTGCCTTTTTCCGTGCCCTCGTCCAGATGGGGTGTCGAGGTCGGCAAGTTGTACAGTACCCAGTGCACAAAGCCGTAGGCGCCGTTTTTCACCTGCGGAGCGTCGGGGTCGTGACAGATTACCGCATAGGATTGGGTTCCCTTGGGCGCACCGCTCCAGGACAAGGCGGGTGAGAGGTCGGCGCCTTCTCCTGTATGCCGGGTGTGGAGCTGGCCATCCGGACCGAAGTCGGGGCAGGTTACCTTCATGCTGGACAGTGCGAAGGCCATGGTCTCACTCCTTCTTTCAAAGAGGGACGAAAGCCCTGCCGCAGGCTTGCTGTCGGGCGACAGAGCGTGGTTTAAATTCCATGATCCTCCCGTGTTGGTGGGCTTTCAACAACTTCGTTTCCGCAGGGTGGGTCGCAAATTGCCATAATCGGTCTTGTTGGTAACTGTGGTGTCCACGGCCTGATGACCACCAGCATGAAATTGGTAGAATAGCCCCCAATCAACACCGGACAAAGAGGCTACCAATGACGCCAAATTACCTGCGCACCCTGGTCGTAACCGGTAGCGAATTGAATCCTTGGCTCCAGGCGGTGGCTGAGCTGCGCATTCGGGTCTTTCGCGACTTCCCCTACCTCTACGATGGCTCACTGGAATACGAGCGCGATTACCTGCAAACCTATGTGGAGTCCGGCACAGCGGTCTGCGTATTGGCGTTGGACGGCGACCGGGTCATCGGCGCCTCGACGGGCCTGGCCATGACCGACGAAACCGAGGAGTTTCGCCAGCCGCTGGTCGAGGCCGGGCTGGATATCAATTCAGTATTTTACTGCGCCGAATCCGTGTTGCTGCCGGACTACCGCGGCCATGGCCTGTATCGGGCCTTTTTCGATGAGCGGGAGGCTCACGCCCGCCAACTGGGCAAGACCCTCAGTGTATTCTGCGCCGTGCAGCGGCCGGAGAACCACCCACTGAAACCGAAGGACTACCAGCCACTCCATCCGGTTTGGAAACGCTTCGGTTACAACCCAATGCCGGAGATTCAGGCAACCTTTCCCTGGAAAGACATCGACCAGCCTGTTGAGACGGATAAGCCTCTGATGTTTTATCGGAAATACCTGGGCCGTTGACGGCGCATCTCTATTTACTCTTTCTCTCACCCATCGTCGGGCTAAAAAAATAGGTCCTTCCCGGTTTTCACCGACCTTGTGGCATACGCTGCAAGGTTCCATACTTTGAGTCTCAGGATCCCTTTCCGGGGATCCACGGCGTATAACCTCAACAAGAGGGGAAGGAGCCATGTCAAAGAAATATGCCGGGGGTTGTGATCATATCCACACCCATTCAAGTAATGATCCGATAGACAACCACATCTGCCATTGTTCTGTCTGTAAACGTGTCACCGGGCAAGATTCGACCCATGTCGTCTTCTTCAACCACCGTGACCTGACAGTGGACAATCGGGAAGGCCTGAACCGACAACCTTTCAACGATCAGAATCCGGATGGACCACTCGAGCTGTGTACCTGCGCAACGTGTGGCACACCCATCATGCTGGATGACAAGCAAAGACGAATCCGAGCGATTGTTCCGAACCTTATGGGGTACGATCCAGAGAGCCTGCCCCCGACTTACCATGCGTTTTTTGACGAGTCCACGGGCACGCCTCGTCCTGATGATGGTCGTCCCGTTTATGAGGGTCTGCGGCCCGACTTCGTCTGGCCGCCTTCCGCGTGAATAGACTGGATTTCGCGACCGGGTGGGGGAACGGCATCCTATGCTGATCAATGCGGATTTCAACAAACGCGCAGTGGTTCACGGAGCGCGCCAGGACTGGATTCCGTCCCCCATGCCCGGTGTCGAACGGCGGATGCTCGATCGGATTGGCGACGAGGTGGCGCGAGCCACATCCCTGGTGCGCTACGCGAAAGGCAGTGCATTCTCACCCCACACCCATGACGGCGGTGAAGAGTTCCTGATCCTGCATGGGGTTTTCCAGGACGAGCATGGCGATTATCCGGCGGGAACCTACGTGCGCAACCCGCCGACGTCACGCCATACGCCCGGGGCAGAGCAGGGCTGCCTGATGTTCGTGAAACTGCACCAGTTTGATCCTGCCGATCGCACGTTCGTCAGGATCGATACCAACCGAATCGGTCGCATAACCGATCCCGAGAGGCCGGATGTAGCCGTCTCACCCTTGTTCGAAGATGAACGGGAGACGGTTCAACTAGAAACCATAGCCCCTGAGGCGTCGGTCAGGGTCGGCGACCCCGGGGGCTTCGAAATGCTGGTGGTTGATGGAACACTCACCGTTGACGGCGAAGACTACGAACCTCAATCCTGGCTGAGACTGCCCCCCGACGATTACGCGAGACTGGTGGTGGGACCAAAAGCCGCGACTGTTTGGGTCAAGCGGCGTCATCTCAGACAACGTGCGCTGAACGCAGGTGCTTTTGCCATTTCGTGAATGGACGGATTCGTCGAATGTTCCGTTAAGACATCTCCGAGACCTCATCGCTGGACGTCGAAGCGGGGATAGGGCGGTCAGTTTCTGGAGACCGGTGGTAAACCACCAGAAGGTGTCGCCCTGGTGGAACGACCTGATGCGGATGGAAGTCAGTCCAGCGCTGACGGATGAACAGATCGCTCCCTTGATGGCCGCGGCAGTTGAGCGGTGAACCCATTGACCTTTGTCATCGTGTAGCTATATATCCGGAATGCAGCCGCATCTTTGACGAGCAATCGGTAGGGGGAGTGCAGGGGTGATTCTAATCAAGGTGTTATGGTACCTGGCGGGCTTCGGCGCGGTCGCCGCGCTTGGCCTGATGCTTATTACCACGGTACGCATCGCCGTTTTCAGATTTCACCCACGCCCATTTCGCCCAACTTCCCTGGAGCACGGGGCGCTAATTGCCAGTATTCTGGCGGTGCTGGCCTCTGCCCTGTATTTCCATATCGGTTGGCAACCGGAAACCATTCAAATATCGGTACAGCGACTGGCCGATGGCACCACGGACTACAGTCGGAGTGTGGCGGAGCCGGCACGGTTGCAGCTGGAATGGCGGGGCAAAGTCGAATTTTTTCTGTTTCTGGTCATCCCCTTGATGATCGCCATGCTGGCTTGGTCCATGAAGCGGACTCGAACTCGACCCATCGTGTATGGATTCTGTGCTTTGTTGATGGTCAGCCAGTCTGCCGTCGGCATGTCCGGCTATGGGCTCCTCTATGTGCCGGCCGCCCTGTTTCTTCTGTTGGCCGGGGCCTGCGCGCTTTTAAAACCACCGGGCCGCGAGTGAGCAGCGACGGTTGGACTGCCTCACTCCAGAACCCCGGACCAGTTTCGGTCTCCCTGCTCCTGGTTGGAAACCTCTAAACCAACGCCCCATTAACAATAGCCCGCAATTCCTGACGGATCGGGTAGGTCGATGAGGGGATCAGTTGCGTCATGAAGATCACCACCAGCTCCTCCACCGGATCGATAAAAAAGTTGGTGCTCGCCATGCCACCCCAACCATACTCGCCGACCGATCCGTTGATCTGGGATTTGGCGACGTCAGTCTTTACCGAAAAGCCCAGACCGAAGCCACTCCCGGCGTAAGGTGTTTCGCTGAACGCACCGACAGAGAGGCCAGGCAGGTCCTGATTGCCGGGCAGATGATTGCGACGCATGAATTCCAGCGTCTTTCGGCCAATAATCCGCCGCCCACCAAACTCGCCGCCCTGACAGAGTGCCTGGGCAAAGTGGAAATAATCGTCAATGGTGGAAACCAGCCCGCCGCCGCCAGACAGAAACTTCCTTTTGTCCCGGAAAGGGGAGGTCTGCGGATCGTCCTGCAGCTTGAACTGATCGACAGGATCGTACTGATAGCAGGCGGCGAAACGGTCAAGCTGATCGTCACGAACATGGAAGCCGGTGTCGGGCATGGCCAAAGGTTCAAAGATATGTTCGCGCAGATACTCATCAAACGGCTGATCAGCCAGCAACTGCACCAGATACCCCAGCACATCCGTGCTGACCGAATAGTTCCAGGCGGTACCCGGTGAGAACTCCAGCGGCAGTTCCGCCAGATGACCGACCAGCGCTTCCAGTGTCATATTCCGGCTGCCATCCAGCTTCAGCTCCCGGTAGGCGGCGTCAACGTTGGTGCGGTTCATGAACCCGTAGGTCAGGCCTGACATATGGGTGAACAGGTCGCGAATGGTCATGGTGCTGGTTGCAGGTGTGGTCAGGAAGTTGGGATAGACACCGCTTTTGTAAACCCGCAGGTTTTTCCAGGCCGGAATATACTTGTGTACGGGATCATCCAGCAAAAACCGCCCCTGCTCATAGAGCTGCATCATGGCGATAGACGTAATCGGCTTGGTCATGGAATAAATGCGGAACACCGTATCCCGGCAGACTGGCTTGTTGCGCTCCACATCCATCAGCCCCTGAGCTTTCAGATAGGCAATTTCCCCACGCCGCGCCACCAGAGTCAGCGCGCCGGGCAATTTCCCCGGCTGGATATAGCGACGATCAAGATGGTCTTCAATGTGAGTAAGGTGGTCTGGTGAAAGGCCGGTGACCTGTTTGGATTCCGTCATAGTGATTACAGCTCCAGTACGAGATTTCTGCCGCCAAGAAAAAGCACCCAAACCGACACTGTAACCCAATGAATGATCACCGGCACCCAGATAGACCGGGAGAGGGCATAGCCATAGCCACAGGTGACGCCCAAGGCACAGGTGATCACCAGAAACCAGGGGTTCAGGAACAGCGGAATGGCCGTGGGATTAAACGCCAGCGCATTGAGCGGGTGCCACAGCACAAAGACAACCGTGCTGATCCCCACAGCCCAGGTGGCCTTGACGACGCCGGAATCCAGTACATTCCGCGGAATAAGCACGCCCCTGAAGAAGGCTTCTTCAAGAAAGGACGGGAACACAAACAAAAGGATGGGCAGCAAAGGCGTGAGGGTTGAGTCCAGCCATCCAAACTGAAACAACCCGGCCCAGAAACCGACTGACAGAGCTATGATGACGAACACTGGCACCAGTGCCCAGGCCTTCAATGGGGCCCGGAAAGGGGAGGCCAAAAGACTCTGGCCAAAGTTGTTACGGAGGTACTTGAAAGGCTGCTTTGACATCATAGGAGTGCGTACACCTGCCTCGATCTGCGCTAGACCTTGCGCCTCATCTTTGCCGCGATGAGGGATACCCACGCCACGCCAATAATCAGGGCTGACAGCAGCAGACCGCTCAGTACAAATGCAGACGGCGCCCCAAACGCTGGCTGAGGTACAGCCTCCCGAAACAGGCCGTTAGAGATGGCCAGGGCGAGTATGCTTAGCCAGATTATTAGTGCCTTTGAGGCCTCGGTCATATCATGTTTCGGGGTTTTCCCACAGCCTCAACGTTTAGCGAAGCGGCCCGTAAGGGACGTCCGGCTTGCGTGAATGGTTATTTGGACGATTGTCGTGAATCAAGCATCTTAGCTCCTGATCAACCTCACGAACGAATGCCGCTGATTCGCGGGCCAAGTCCATGATTTTGGATTGAGTAATTTCATGACGATTACCTTCTTTGTCCAAACCGTTGCGATGAACGCAATCATGTCTGATGAGAACCGCCTGGAATAGCCAAGGAATGTCTGGAAACTCAATACCCAGAACATCTCTAAACATAGGCTTAACTTTACGTAAGTCATAGAAAATCAATGCTTTTAGGTACCGGCCCACCGTTATTCGGAGCTCTTCCCACTGGGAAAAAATTTCCTTGAGCGAGAATTTTTGTTTGGCCAACTCTGGATCTGACTCAACTAATTTCTGAATCAGCTCTTCAGAGTTAAGAACTGCATGAATGAAAGCACTGGATAAATATGCCTCTACAGCAGTAACTGTTTGAACATATAGCATATTCTTCAATGTGCGATCCGCATGGGGTGGGACAGGCATTTCTACCAGCGCCACTATCCCTTGGATGACCTCAGTGAACTCCTCAAACTGTTGGGTAGATTGGATGATCCAAGAAACATCATCTTCTTCAGGTAGGTTTCTAGCATCAAACGATAGGTCCACCGCTCCAGCGACATTTACATCTACGTCGAAGAAAGTGTTCGATACCTCGACTTCGAATTCGTTACCGCACCCATCACAGGTTGCAGCATCAAAATACTCTGTTCTGCTATCGCTGTGCCTTTCCGCCATCAGGTTCGGAGGCGGAACCGGTAGTGTTTCCTCAACGACCGCGCCACAAGGGCAGTAGAAATGGATATCAACTTCCATGAATACTCACTAAGAATTCCAAATAATGCTTCGAATAAGCCGCCAATTTGTGAGCGGCAGCGAGTATATTGGTCGGCTTCATTCGCTTAGGCTTTGTTGCGATTCAATTCTCTGAATGAATGCTTCGAATATAGCTCGTCCTTTTTCAATATTTTCTTGAAAAATTGCTCGATAATCCTCTTCTTCTATCTCAAGATCGAGCTCGTTACGAACTGACAGAACCGCATCAGGTAATTCTTCGGAAACGTCGTAAAAAGCACCCATAGTTTTTTTTGTAAATTCGAGATGTTCTTGATTCTGCAAAACTGAAAGCTCAACGATCTCACCATCCAATCTATCACGTTGCTGGCTTTCGAATTTAAAGCTTTGATCTACGTACTCCCAAGTCCCCTGATTGACTACACCTTCTAGGTTAAGGCTCTTCATGACTTGGATGTACCTTTCCACTTCTGCCTGATGCTCATTCCGGATAATTTGCAAACCCTGAATTTGGCCCTGCCTTTGTAATAACTCGGCTCGTTCGAGAATTAAGTCAAGAAAATTAGCAGCGACTTCACCAATAAACTTGGTCACCGCATTGACAGTTTCTTTTCCGCCAACCAGCTGAACTCTTGCGATCTTTCCAGCATTAGAAGAGAAAGTGGAAGTAAGCTGGTCATTGGAAATGGTTAAATTGGAGAGACTGCTCAACATATTTTGGATTATAGTAATAGCCTCAACTGCATCCATATAAACTTCTTTCTTCAGCGTTTTCTCTCGTTCAATGGCTGCAATTTTTATCTGATTATTGCTTTTAACCTCTTCTAGAATCTTTGCATAATCAGTTTTCACGGACTCTACTTTTTCTGTAATACCCTCAATATCTTCTTGCGTCGCCAGATTTTTACCCTTTTCCGTCAGATATCCAGGTAGGAAAAATTTGATCAGCAGGAAAACTACCACACCAGCTATCGCAGCCTCAAAGCCATAGCGGATCGCGAAGTAAAATAATGATTCAATTTGATCTACTGGCACCTGCTCTCCTTATATGCCTAACGCCGCGCTCTGGGGCAAACTGAAGCGCAGCGTAAGTTTGCCCCTAGCAGCGCTTTATTATGGCCTGAGCTATTTTGTTAATATTTTATCCGCATGTGCGTTGGCTATATAGCCGAGCACTTGCTTTTCCTTAGATGGCTCAAAGGTTTTTGTCGATTTTGCTTTCACTTTTATTGTTGAAGCGACTGCACCGACTATTGTTCCAATGGGAACCGTATATAGACTTGTAAAAAAATCAAAGGCTGCGCCAGCTGCTACGCCGGTCCCAACATTTTTTCCATTTAAGTTTAGCTCTGCGGAAAGATCGAATTTACCACAGCTTTTCCAACTTTCTTTTGACACTTGATCAATAGCTACAATGGATTTCTGAAATTCAGATACTGTTTGCTTTGATTTCAAACTCGGATCTGGAGAACTGAGTACCTCGATGTACAGATCATCGATTGATTTGTGCAAATATTCCAGTTCATCCTTTCTGCGCTCCTTAAATTCAAGAATATCGGGAATATGGACATCGCCAGAAGGTACTGGGAGGCAATTAACGAGATCAATTCGAATGAGTTGCTTTTCTACCGAATCTTTGTCTGGAATAATAATCTCATCGCCTATTTGGTGAAGCACCCAATCAATATTTCTGTCATTTTCTATCAGATCCTTTGCTATTGATGTTTGCGCTATCAATTGAGCCCTAGCCATTAATTCGCCATTGAAAGTACCTGAAAAAGGAACTCTAGGTCTGGTAACAATACCTGTACTTAATAATTCATTTTCTTCCGGTACGGCTAAATGGATAATGTTATTCGTAGGAATTACAACTTTATCCCAATAAAGAAGGAAATACCTGAGATCTTCTTGTGTTAACCCTCTCTCAGTTCGGAATTCAGCACCATTACCAGAAACACGGGCAGGCGCTGCAATTATTCCTTTTTCCATCAGTCATTCCTCGAACTAATTTTTTGGTAGCCATAACACCGAAGCATTTAATGGTCGTGCGCAGCATGACCTTTAAATGTCTATTGGACTAAGCCGCCAAGGCCGCTGCTATCGGGCGGAGTATAAAGATAAAGTAATTCGGGGGCAGGAGCCGGAGCGGTGAGTCTGGTTGCCGGGGTGCATCAGCACCAGCGTACATGGGCCTCGTTATATCCTTCATGGGGCGGTTCCTTGTTGTGGTTTCATTCAGACTACCCCGCAGATACCGCTTTTTCCAGTCCTGGACCATACAGAAGCCCAGCTCACAAGGAACTGTAGGCTTTCACCCGCCAGATCAGGATCAACAGGAAGGCTAGCCAGTCGGCACGGCCGCTCTTCTGAACCGGGGGATCTGACGGACCATGCGAACCAGACCCTCATCACAGCGTGGGCATGGCCAGCAACGTTGGGACTCTGGGCTCACCCGCCTAATCTTCGACCTCCCAAGCAGGATTCCAAGCGATTTCCCAAAGGTGGCCGTCGGGGTCTTGGAAGTATCCGGAGTACCCGCCCCAAAACCGGTCACGGGCAGCATCTGTGACCTTGGCCCCAGCCTTTTGCGCCAATTGCATGATGGCGTCGACCTTCTCCTTGGACCCGACGATATGTCCGATAGAAATTTCGGATGAGCTAGGAGAATCCAAGGAAACATTCGCATCCTTGGCGAGCGCAGGTCTTGGATAAAGCGCTAGAATCAAATCATCGTTCATGTTAAAGAAAACAACGGCGCCGTCCTCGAATTCGGTACCGATAATACCTTCGGTAGGTAGACCCAGACCGTCACGGTAAAAGGCCAGTGCGCGCTCCAGATCGGCCACTCCCAGAGTGATTACTTTGATACGAGGCTTCATAAACTATTCTCCTCTCAGCCAGGTCAGTCTTCAGCCTAGCTCATGAGGACAGCGGGGAATTGAATAAATCGGACAACGCCACGCCAGACAAATGCCGAGGCAGTAGGCGGGTCGGAGACTGACCGGTCAAAGTGCGCACCTCGCGGCACAGGTGCGCTTGATCGGCATAGCCGGATTCCATGGCCAGCCAGGTCAAGCTGGTCGATAAAGAGGTATTGGCCAGCCAGCGCACACGCTGCAGCCTCATGATGCGCTGGAACACCTTGGGACCATAGCCCAGGGCAACCTGGCAACGGCGATGCAATAGCCGCTCACTCAGTTGCAGTTCCTTGGCCAATTGCCGAATCTGCCCATCAGGATTGGAGGCGAGCCAGTGGGCGGTGTAGCACATGGTCGGGTCCAATGGGGCGATATCAACGAAGTACTTTTGGAGCAGGGCCGGCAGCTTGGTCAAGGTGAGCTGGGTAGCCGTGCATAGAGGGCTGGTTCGCAAGATATCCGCCAGTGGCACATGCAGATTGCGAAACTGCGCTGCGGGAAGACCCAGAGCGACACCGGCCCAGCCTGGACGCAGGCGGGCTCCCAACACGGCGGTACCCGGAGGCAGGGTAAAGTGCTGTGCCCGGTCCATGGGGCCGGCTACCAATGGCGTAGCGCCATTCAGCCAGATCAGATCCACACAACCATCCGGCAAAATGGGGCGCTGGCCGTCGGTGTTGCCAGTGATGTGCAGCTGCCACAGGCAAACTAGTTGCCGAGTCAAGGCTGGCGGTGGCGGCCATTCCCGATAGTGGAACTTGGACAGAGCATGCATAGTTACCTCTCTGCAAGCATCGCTCGCAGCATTCGCGGCTTTGGAATGAAGGCGAAGCCGCAATGGAAAAAGCGTCGCCGTGCCTGCGATTGATACTGATTGAGCCTGCTCCCCAGTCCAACGGTTGCCCGCTAAGCTGGAAGGCGACCAAGCTCTACAAGGGAGAAGACTCATGAACTTTTACCATAGCACCCACCGCCATTATTGTGGAATCGATTTGCACCCCGCAGTTTGTATGCCTGTATCCTTGAAGAACAGGGTGATGGTCTTCGGGTGGAGATTCCGTTCGTGGAAAACCAAGCCCCTGTTCTTGCGTATGAAAAGTGGGAAAACGCAGTTCCAATGCTCGAGAATCCTATGAAAGTCCTCTAGTGTGTTCAGCTAGCGCCGGAAGGCAACCGAGTGATGGACGATTGAAGAGTGAGCCAGTGAGAGAGGCATGAGCCGCACAAAGGCCGTTGTATTGCTGGGCCCAGGTGGCCCGCAATGAATGCGGTAGTTCTACGCTAAGCGTTATATCCGGCGGCGCTGCGGCTAATTACGGCCGTGCAGGCCTGGATCTTCTATGTCTTCAGCCGATTCATTGTTGCTGGGGAGGGCATTGGAGTCTACGCAGTATTTTTATATCTGATCGCTCTGGTAGTCAGTACATTCTTATGGGCTGCGCAGGTGAGTGGAAGCTAGATATATGGTTACTCTATTGGGCAGCGGAAGAGCGCAGGGCTTTGCTGGGAAATGTCGCTTTCAATACTCCGAAAAAACTGTCACCAAAACCACTTGCCATCCCGCCGATGACCCAATAGCATTTCAAGCGTTGTAAAAGGACCAAAGGACAACACCGGACAAGGAAGAAGGAACAATGTCCTACCAGCTCTACGTGACGGGTGGCTATGGTTTTACCGAAGCCATTCTGCCGACGCTGTTGCACCCCTCAAACGCCGTGGACATCGCCCGGGACTATTTCATCCGTGGCTACCAGGGCCAGCATATCGACTTGCCCCCGGATGCCGATGTTTCCCAGACCGGCAACTTGACCAACGCCCAGAAACGAACCCTGTTGGAAGACCTGCAAGAGGGACGCCTGGTGCTATCCAGCCGTTATGAGCCGGGCTTTGCCCTGTTCACCGACACACAGGTCAGCCCGGACACCCTGCGTAACGACTTGCCGCCCACGCTCCGGCAACTTCTCCAGCAACACTGGCCGGGCCAATCACGGGGCGGTGCCGCTGCCGCCTACTCTGACTCCCTGGCACCAGCCAACGAGCCAATTACTCAATCACCGGAACCCCCTGCGTCTGAAAGCCCCGTGCCGGGCGCTGGCCCCTACAATGTAATCCTGGCCTACCGCTGGCCCGACGGCACTGGCGTGGCTGGTCTTCCCTTTACCCTGGCAACAGACGATGAGAGCGTAACGGGCACTCTGGATGCAAACGGCGAAGCGCGTATTGAAGGGCTGAATGGCCGGTTCGCCTTCGTCCGCCTGAGTTCGGATGCCTCGGATGACGAGGTGGGTCACCAGCGCCGGGCGATTCAGCATGCCCTGACAGAAATACTGAAGCGTGAGCAAGGAGAGGCCGATGCCCTGGAGCGGGAATACCAGCAAATGCCCTGGTACCAGCGCACGGCCGTTAGTACCGGTGCAGCATTCCAGGGGGTGGCGGACGCCGGTATCGGGCTCTTGCGGTTTGTCGATGGCATGGGGGACCTGGCCACACCGACCCTGACCCTCATGGATGGCCTGAAATCAGCCTGGGACGCCAGTGAGGGCAGCCCCGACACGTCCTGGTACGAGTCCTATCGGGCGAACTATAAGGAAGCCCGCCACCAGCGCTGGGTCAAGGCCCTGGGGTTCAATCCCTCGGATATCTCCCGTGAGGACGTGGCTCAGGCCTATGAGTTGACCAACCTGGTAATGTCCGACCCCATGCTCCGGGAAAGCCTCAACGACTTTGTTGCCGAATACGCCAGGATACAGCACCACACCGAAGTCACTTACTTTACCGGGGCCGTGGCCTTCGACCTGATATTGATGGCCTTGCTGGCCGTGGCCACCGGCGGTGCTGCGGCGGGGGCAGCCGCAGGCCGGATCCGCCATGCGGGCCTGCTAGCCTCTTTGGGCAAGACCGTTAAGGCCTACGGTGCCGCCGTGCGCAAACAGCGCCTGAGGTACCTCTGGCGCAATATCGATCTGAAGAAGCAGAACCATCTGGAAACCACGGCCTCCAAGCGGGTTGAAGGCCAGGAGTTGAAGCCTGCCAAGAATGTTCCAAGCACAACGTTGCTTACGCCGAAGCAGGGAATTTTGCAGGGAAAGCCAGAACTGCCTCATCCAAATGCTAATGCTGATATGGTGCGATCATTAACAAGGCAAAATGAATCAGCTGAGTTATTGGCTAATAGAGGTTTGGATGTTAAGCATCTTCCAAATTCTGGCAGAAAAGGCGGCAACCCAGATTTAGATATTGGCGGTAGGCCTGCCGATGTTTACTCGCCAAAATCGAAAAATCCTAATACTATCTGGGACAATATGACACACAAGGTTGAACATCAGTCACCTGACATAGTTCTTAACCTTACAGATTCTCCAATAACGTCCACTGATATGCTGAAATTTTTACATGAAAAGCCCGTTAATGGGTTAGAAAATCTTTACTTGATCAAAGGCGATGAAGTGTTACTAAAGAGGTATTAATTTATGTCGATGACTTTAAACCTGGAAGCCGCAGAGGGACTAAAGTTGGAAGAGGTCGCCCAAGCGCTGGGTCTAGTTGCTGGATCGGAGGTCACCAATAAAGGTTCTTCGCTAGAAGCATATTTTCCAAATTCAAATGTCTCTGTGTCGGTTAAAAATGATTTGAGTGATACATCTGTTTTAACAGAAGAGTTAGAGGGTGTTGACTGGAAAGTTGGTGTGCGAATCTATTTCGATATCGATTCTTCACGCTCCAATGCTATGGATGACGTAAAAGAATTTGTACATGCATTTTCGAGGTTAACGTCGGTTCCGTTTGCGCTCTCATTTGAATATGAGACTCTATATGCGAAACGTGATGAGAGCGGACTGGTGCTGAGCAGTGAGTTTTAATTGAAACCTTCTGTTCCAAACAAAAAATAAATACTCATTAGGCGCGCGGATTATCCGAGTCGGCTGAATTTTTGGTGATTCCTGATCTCAGCTAGGGCATGTCTATTACGCTGAACCCTCTGAAGTAGGAAATGAACGACGGCGCAAGCTTGCCGATGAGCTCTACCGGGTGGGAGTGCGGTAATGATTACATCGATGCTATGCAAAGCTCTATATCCGGCGGCATTGCTGCTAATTGCGACCGTGCAAGCGTGGATCTTTTATATCTTCAGCCGGTTCATTGTTGCTGGAGAGGGTGTCGGGGTTTACGCAGTATTTTTGTATCTGGTTGTTTTGGTTGTCAGTGCATTGTTATGGGCTGCGTCATATTACTACCAGCGGGGCAGGGCAAAGGCTGTGGTGTTTTGGGGCATCGCTTTGGCGCTGATGCCTATAATATTGGTTCAGCCAGTATGGTGGTCTGCGCCGGTGATTGGAAATTAGACGGACTTGCCAACTGGACAGCCAGGCTGACGGAGGGGGCTTTCAACGCTCCAGTACCAGGTTTCTGCCGCCAAGAAAAAGCACCCAAACCGTCACTGTAAGCCAATGAATAATCACCGGCACCCAGATAGGCCGGGAGAGGGCATAGCTATAACCACACGTAGCTCCCAAGGCACAGGTGATCACCAGAAATTAGGGGGGGCAGGAACAGGGGGTTACCGATGGATGACCTGTTAGGTTCCTGAGTGAAATTAACAGCAGTCATCTTTGTCCATCTGAGGCTTCTGTTTGAGCAAGGAGCGGATAAACAATTTTCGTGGCGGTATCCATCAGTTTTTAATGCACTTGGTAAAGCGAACATTATTAGTAGTCAACCTTAGCCATTTTGCTATGTTTAGTTATATATCAAATCATAATCTTCTTCTGTGTCGAAATACTGTTGGGCTTCAGTAGTATATGAAACTGCGGTTACTCTAAACACCCGGCCCGAACCACTTACCCATTCAAATGTTTCCGGATTAAACACAACATAATTCTTACCCCCACTTACACTGCTTTTAAATGCGAGTCCATCAAAGCCGATCTTACGTACTATTTCAGCAATGAACTGCGTAACACTGTATTGCCTATTCATTGAGGGGGAAACAGCCTTGGACAACGTGTTCTGTATTGCGATCATAAGTTCAAGAGCATCTAACCCATCATCGGAGAAAAGCTTTTGAGTTAGGCTGAGCTGCGAGAAATCAGCTATTTTCAATTCTTGAGTTGATTTGAACTCACCTACGGATACATTTTCTCCAGGATGTGGCCGAACTTCTGATACCGCGGTTTCGGCATCAGTAGATAAATATAAGTAAGAAACGCCCGGGCGATTTATTCTGCCTCCTTTGGCTAAGTGTATAGGAGGGGCACCAATCTCAGAATTCCGATAAGCCTCATGAAACTCTTCCTCATGCCTCATTTTCTTCCAATCAAAATTACTGGCCTTTAAAATTGATCCAATTCTCGCTCTATAGTAACTGGTTTTCGGCATCAATATAGCTTCTACATGCTCTGAAATAGAATGAAAACTTTTCTCAAACTCCCCTTCCACTAGATAGTAGTTAGAATTTGCCAATCTAGCTACTATCTCATCTAGCGCTTTTGACTTTCCAACAGATACGGCAGTCTTGGGAGGGAAGTTATAAATATTTCGTCCATAAGCAGTATATATTGAAATATCACGGTCTTGATTTAATATTTCCAGAAATGTGAGAAGAAATTCCTCAGTATCAAGGTCAGAAAAGCTATCTGGAATAACTAGTATCGGATTATCCATAGACAAATGGTGACAAAAATCGTCACCACCTAAAGTGCTATGGTACTCCGTCTCAGAGTAATAGTATCTAAGTAAAGCTTTTATGGCTTTAATAAAAACCAGTGAAGTTGTATCGATAATTTTCACTGAGTCCCTTTTGCAAAGTGAACATTTTCCTACCTCATTTTGTTCAGAAATTACCTCTTTTAGAATTGGTGCAATACAACAAGAACTACATATCCTATTCATATGATCGATTATTCTTTCTAGTTTAATGTCGCCACTAAGTGACCATTAGTTATGGAGAAAAGCGGGATGAAAAATAGGTCGCACTGATTGGCATGGTTATGCCCAGTTACCATCTGGAATTATATATTGGCCTCGAATGGACTTAGTATCATTGTCGCCCGTGTGTATAAACATTTGGCTATCTGGAAGATAGAAAAACCGACTGTGTACATGACCATCGGCCTGAATTAGCTCAAGCTTGCCGTTCACAATTCTCCATGTATTTTCATTGTCATTATCACCCTCAGTGATTTTTCCACCAGACCCGAACCTAATTGTCTTAGATCTATCTCGACCCATGCTAGGGTTGTAAAATAGCCTGAACTTCTTTGACAATAAAAAGCTCTCAAAATCAAAATTACTTTCAGACAATTGATAGGCAAAACTATTATTAAGGCTCTTTTCTATCTCTCGCTGCTTATACTCTAACTCAGCTTTCACACGCTCACTTTCATATCTCGCCTTATCCCGCTCTCTCTGTAACTGATCTCTGAGAGATTCGATTTTTTGTTTCTCTACCTCGGCCTCTGAAGTGTTACGATTAGCTCTCTTCTCATACTCCTGCTTTCTTTTCTCCAGTTCAGCCTCTTTCTCAGCGATACGAGTTTGTGCAAGGTTCTGCATTTCAGTTAACTCGTTCTTCAGCCGATTGATCTCATCCTGCTGCTCCCGGGCTAATTGGTCTTTGGCTAAAATTCTATTCAAATTTGCCTGGGCTTCAGCTCTCGCAACAGAGGCCACTAAAAAATCAGTATCAACCCCTAGCTTGTGCTTTCTTCTGTGGAGGTTAGCTACCTCCTGAAGTTTTTGAACTACAAAATTAATCCATGGCAGAATAAGCGCATAGAAGACTGCGAATAGAAGTGGCGCAATCAATAGGTTGTTGAGATGTAAATAGTTCTGTTCAATGAAACTTATTCGCTGCTCAACAGTTACATTGCTGCCAATAAGTACTGTTAGAAGCTTCCAGTTTGAAACTATCCACGCAGCAGTGAATGGACCAAGCAAAGGGTTTCTTATGCGATCGGCTGCCTGTGCCCGCAACTCTGAAATTAATTCTCCTAGCATTTATTTCCTCGGAAATGTTGTAAGGCCTTTCGTACGACCTAAAAGCTACCGCTGACGTAATTGTTAGGACTTCTGCCTGGACAGGGATAATTTAAAGTTATCCTTAAAGTTTTTAGACATCAGACTGATTTCGTTTTTTCCATTCGACAAATGGCCGATAAACGCTTGATTAGTTGGGCTATCTAATCCGAGCAATGAACTAGGTCTGCCGTCACTTCTCTTGCGCGTGTAAGTCCCTTCAATAGTAGACCCTGACACCTTAGCCGAAAGTTCAGCTGTGTAAGCGACATTCCCGTCTAGGGCTACTACTGCCTCAATCCAGTTAGCCTCGATAACACTCTTATCTATTTTAATAGTCATTGGGTAAACGCCATTTACGTACCAATCTCCCTCTAGCGACTTCGAGTTACCAAGATAGTATTGCTGGGTATATTCTCTAATCTGCTTCTGCCGGCTAAGTGATTTTTGGCTCAACTCTTCCCAATCATTTTTTTGCTTCTCTTTCCTATCGCTGATTTCAGAGAGCAAGTTATGAACATTTTGATGAGGATCATCGTCCTTTAGTGCGTTTTTGGCGATCTTTTCTGCCTCATCGGCAAAGCCAGCCCCTAGAAGCAAGAAACCTTGGTTCGCCATTGATAATGTATTGTTGTGGTTAGATGACTCTTTGTACTGATCTACTGCCATTATTTTGAGTCCAGCCTCTTGAGCTCTTACTCCAAGATTGTTCAATGCTGTCGAATTATTTTTGTCTATTTTTAATAATTTAACGTAGTTACTTATTGATATCTCATCAATATCTTCTTCGCTTGCGGCATAAGCTGACCTGAATAGTTCACTTCTATTGTTTACATCGAATTCCAATGACTTGTCTTTACAATAAATCGACATTGATTTATTGCCTAAACGATATTCTACCTCTGAGAGGGCCTCATAGAGCAATGCTTTTTGCTTATCATTTTCGACAGTAAGCAAACGATTCGTTATCAGCTTCTTGGCTTCAACGAACAATTCCTCTCTCACAAGGGAGTGCGAAAGATTGACTAGGGCTGTTGTCTTTAAAGACTCTGACTTTGTTTCCTTCAGAGCCGATCTCCACAATTCACTTTCCTTTTGATACTGCACACTGTCCCTGAGACAGAATGAAAGCCACATCAACGTGTTAATTTTAGATTCCTCTGTTGTGGCTTTGCGTGATAGCTGTTCTAACTCTTCAATTGCCGAGTTATCTTGCCCCTTCTCAAATTTTAGATATAGATAGAAAGCCTTATTTTCCTCTAGCTTAACTTCATCTGTCTCATTTAACCCATATTTTTTAAACGAAAGCTCTGCATCATCTATACGCCCTTCATCAAATGCCTGATACATGTCAGACATCCACTCCGCTTCTTTTTTCTCTATTTCTACTTCTGTTTCTGCTTCTTCATTCGCGGGAGACGGTCTTTCGTCTTCGGTACGTAATCTTCTATCTTCCTTATCTTTCTCTGTTGGGGCAGAGGCCTTCATACCGAGCTCAGATCGTCCATTTTTATAGGTTAAAGAAGTAAGTCTAGAAATAAAATTTGATATGGACGTTCGACAAATAAATAGCAAGAACAGAAAAACAATAGCGATTGAGTTGTTCGAAAAAAAATCGGTAATAATTTTTAGCGCTTCTAAGACCATACTTTGTGACTCATTCATAGATCACTCATGGAGACCTAACGTTTCACTTGAGCCGCGTCTTGTCCAGAAGCGCAGCGGAAGGGTGAGGCGTTGGACTCGAAGTGGTTGTTAGCATCCTTCGCAAGCAAGAGCGTCCTCTCAGGGGCGCTGGAGTCAGCACGGTTTATGAAGGCTTGGACGTATCCTTCGTACTCTTTTTGGATCTCCTCGCCTCTTAGGTAGAAACGGGGATCCTGGCAGTACGTTTCGTAGATGTAGAGCTCAGACATTACGTCCAAGAGCAGGCACAAGCGTACGCAGTTTTCTTTCGTTCCAAAATGGGAGTCGCTTAAAAGGTGGGCTGCTAGGTGCCGGTTGAAGTGTGAGTGTGCGTCCCCTTCTCCTGACGGCCTGAACAGATGCTCTCTAAGGATCTTGTCTGCAACGTTTACGTAGACTTCGTGGAAGAGGGGATTTCCAGGGCACGGTTGCCGCCTGTAAGAACTGGCGACAAATCGCTTAATTTTCCTAAAGTCTGGCTTTTTCCCTCGCCCGGTATACCCCATCCACCTTAGCGTTACTCCTTCTATGACGGGGACTAAAGTCAGGTACGCACTGATGTAATTCCCTCGAAAATAGGAAATTACCCCGGCCTCGATGATAGAAGCGCAGCCTCTGAATATAGGGAATACTTCGAATCGGCCCTTTTGCTGAAGCGCCCTCATCCGAGGCGACATCGTGATGTCTTCGATGGCCAGAAGGACCCTTTGCTCCTCCGGGCGGGCTCCGGTAACCAATTCCCTGAGATTACGGTAGTCCGCCATGGTACTTTCCGGCGGAAGGCAAAGCGCAAGGTCTGCGAGGATTCCATTAAGTGCAAGAATTCCGGCCACATCCTCATTGGAAGTGCACGCGAC
Organism: Marinobacter alkalisoli; assembly: GCF_045449855.1. Classification (NCBI taxonomy): domain Bacteria; kingdom Pseudomonadati; phylum Pseudomonadota; class Gammaproteobacteria; order Pseudomonadales; family Marinobacteraceae; genus Marinobacter; species Marinobacter alkalisoli. The sequence goes on from NZ_JBJJLC010000003.1 coordinate 55,078, forward strand.
GTTCGACTTTGCCTCGTCCTTCGCTCTCTGCTCACGGGCTTTCTCAAGGTGTAACCGGTAGGCTTCCGCGCTTACTTGGTCCCATTCATCTTCATTCTGGCAAAGGCGCGATCTAATGCACTGTGGCGTATCGCCTCTCCCTAGCGCCAAAAGAACCTGTTTAGCTTTTTCTAGTACGTCCACTAGTCCCCCTGTCTTCGAGGTTAACGCCAGAATAAGCAGCCGTTTGGAGCGCCAGCGCAAAACGGTCGGCTTGATTCACTTGTTAAAAGATATTTCCAATAGCTAAACCGATTGATAGAACACTTGCGGCGATACCTATCAAAATAACAATCCAATGCTGCGCTGCGACCTCGACCCAGTACTTCGGGTTCATTCCATGAATGTCGAACCACCGCGCATTGGTCTTTAGGCTTCCATCCAAAGTTCTACCGAGAATGTTTGAAAAAACATCAACTTTTCGGAGGGTGGACTGGTGAAGCTTCACATATTCTTTACTGTCGAATGCGTCGGCTTCCTCTTTGCCCGTTAAGAAGTTTAAACCAGTCATGTTGTTTTTCTTCATTAGGCTTTCTAGTCGTGGATGCCCAGTGTATCGAGCTCCATAGAGAGCAATGAGAAGCCTGGCCAAATCAACCTTCTGAGAATCTTCAAGGATCTCAGGTTCACCTCCCAATACTCGGAAGCGATGCTCAAGCGCCGGAAAACCGTAGTTTATATCGCGCATATTCCAATGCACCCAAATATGCGTTTTCCGCTCCCTTAGGAAGCTAAAAAATTCCGCAAGCATCTCTTTTTCTAAGCGGTCGTAATTGTTCTCAATATCCGAGAAATCTACGCCCTCTGTTTCAGCAATTTTATGGATTGAGAAGGAAACCGTTTGTGCTGACAGATAGTTACGGACGGCAATCGAGGTAACTCTCGGTGTTTGACCCTCGGGTCGATCATAAAAACTCTCACACGAGTAGTGGACCAATAGGACGTGCTCTTCCTTTCGGCCCAGATCCTCCAAGGTTTGCAGCGCAACTTTGCGACGACGTCGCTTCTCAATCTCAGATGCCATTTTTTCCCTTTTAACGCTGAAGCTCAGTTGTGGCGACGCAGCCGATATCAACTGCAGCGACTTGGTGTACGTCAGCTCACAAAATTTCGTGGATTCTCAAATAGATATTGCCAGTCTCTGACGCTTTTCTCCGTTTCCTCAGAAGCAATTGGACGAGGTCGATTCGACCCTCTAGCACCGCCATAAGATCACTGCCGTCCATTAGAATCAGGAGCCTTCTGCCCGAAGAATGGGTTTTGACCGCGTCTTCGGAGTACCCGTTGACTGACAGGAATAAGCCGAGAGTGTTTTCAAGCTTTCTGGATAATTTTCCAGCCATTCCGTCGAGGTCATTCGCTGCAACTGGCTCCTGTTGCCATTTAGCTTCCAAGAGATAATCAGTTCCCTCGAAGCTGAATGCTCCGTCAATTTGTTCACCCGTAATACGAAATGAGGCTTTAGGGTCTAGATCGAAAAGCCCGAACAACCCCTTTAACACCTTCTCCAGCCTAAAACCTCTCTGCTGAGGATTATCCGAACTTACCAGCTCGAAAAATTCGGCTTTTAGCTTATCGAGTTCTTCTTGTACCGCATTTACACTCATCAGTTTCTGGTGAGCTTCTTTCCGACGTTTCTCGGCTTGCTTCTGTTCTTGCTCTATATCTTGGTGCCCTTTCAACTGTGCTCGAAGAGCGTCAACCGCAGTTTTAGCGTCAGAAGCTTTTTTATTACCGTCTTCAAGCTTTTTCAGATGCGAGTAGTCTGTAACTTTGCAGACTTCAGACATAAGGCGAATAAGATCTCGCTGATAAATCTCTTCATTCATTGCAAGGTGGTCAACTAAGGTAGCAACGATGTTTCGCTTGTAATCATCCCAGTTCAGTCGAGCCAGCACCTGAGGATCGGATAGGCATTGAGACAGAAAACTCCGAAGCTCAGACTTGAACCAGTAAACGAGTGTCAGCGCTTCCTTCAATGCCTGAAGAGAAGCTGGCGCGATTTTCTGCTGCATGGACTGGCCTCCTATGACGTACAACGCCCGGCACATACGCCGGTTTGGAGCCGCGAAGCGGCGGAAAAACGGTCGCTGTGATGCCGCTTGTTAAGCACAGTCCTGCTGACTCGCGATTGATTGATCGTTCTGACCTCGCGAAATCACCGAAAGAGTCGCTTTTCTTTTGCGCTTTTTTACGTACCCGTACCCCCCAAGCAGAATTAAAAGAACGAGCGCCGCAGCAGCACTCATCCACACATATCCTTCTCTGTACCAGGGAAGAGCTTGTAACGCCTCTGCATTATCAGTCGCAACTGCTTCGGTGGGGGTGATTTCAGATTGGCTAACCGTAGGAGCAATGTCAGAGGGCTTCAGGTTTTCAAGATCCGAACGCAGGGTATCAATCTGTTCTTGCAGCTCACCTACACTCTGACTGGTTGTAAAATCTCCCACATCGGACTCAAGCTGGAACAATCGTTCTTCTATTGAGTTAATACGGCTCTCTTGCTGCGTTTGCCTTGACTCTAAGTCAGCAACACGCTTTGGAGCCGACTCGAAGAAGTCGATGTCAAAACTAAAAAGTAAGGCAAGAAGAACACCAATGGCAATCCATTGGCCCCCTTCGTTAATTACTTTGAGCAGACTCATCCATCCTCCTTCTTTCTATGCTTAACGCGAAGCTAAGCGGCGGCCCGTCAGGGACGTCCGGTGGACGGCCGTCAGGCCGGGAACGTACTTAAGCGATTTGTTAACCGCTGTCACGACATTCTCCTGATCTCGACTTTACCCACCTTCTTGCCCTCCTTAACACCGCGATGGTCGTGGTAGGGGCGACGAAAGCTGAAATTGGTTTCCTCGTTCGTTGTAATAACAACGTGGTCGATTTTTGCCCGCTTGAACGTGGAAGTGGCGGCTTTGATTGCATCCCCAACTGAAGTAAAAAACTGATCGTCTTTTTGAAGGTTGCCACTCTGGCGGAAAATTCTGACCCGGAAGTTGCCTGGCTCTGCAAGACTGCAAACTTGAGTCAGCTGATCTAAATACACGACCTCGGTGTTGTTCGGGTCATCCAGCTTCTGCTGCTGGTTGAGCATGACGACAAACACTCCAATTACGAGCGCTCCCATCAGCAGTACACCGATAATCGCCTCACCTTCCATGTTGCTTCATCCTAAACGGTTAACAGTGATTAGACCGCAGCCAAATCCCCGCCATAAATATGACTGATTCGTTATTACGCTTATTTATTCCATTAATCGCCGAAATACCTGTGAAAAATAGACCTAAAAACAGCAATTTGCAAAGCTAACACGATCAATTCTTCACTATGTGGCGTAATAATGAAGCTGTCGCGTTCCTGCAATAACGAAACGGTCAAATGATTACGGCGGCCCAAACAAAAAAGGCCCGAAGCTTTCACTCCAGGCCTTCTCATCAATCACCGGTCAATCACCTCAACCGCACTTACTATCGCCACAAGACAGGCAAGTCGCACACCCGTCCATCACGATCACCGCCTTGGTGCTGCACTTGCCACACATGGTGGCGTTGGCGGGGTAGTCGCTGGCTTTTTCGTCGTTGGTGGCCGTGGAGTGGCCGGCTTCGAATTCGGCGCGTTTTTCGGCGAGGATGCGCTTGGTGGTTTCGCTCATTTCCTCGCTTTCCAGCAGGCCGATGGCCTTCAGGTGTTTCTCGATCACAGCGCCGATTTCAGCCACCAAAGAGGGCATGAATACGCCGCCTTTCTTGAAGTAGCCGCCGTTGGGGTCGTACACGCTGCGCAGCTCTTCCACCAGGAAGGTCACGTCGCCCCCCTTGCGGAATACCGCAGAGATAACGCGGGTGAGGGCGATTACCCACTGGAAGTGTTCCATCGACTTGGAGTTGATGAACACTTCGTACGGCTGCCGGCTTTCGTGGTCGGTGCCTTCGTTGAGCAGGATGTCGTTGATGGTGATGTACATCGCGTGCTCGGCGATCGGCGGTTTGATCTTGTAGGTGGTGCCCAGCAGGAAATCCGGCCGTTCGATGTATTCGTTCATCTCAACGGGTTTGGTTTCCGCCTGCACCGGTGCCTGGTGTTCGGTGGCTTCGGGGTCGGCTTTCTTTACGCGGTAGCCGACGATTTTGTTGCTGATTTTAACTGTCATGTTCGTTGTCCTGTGTCGGGTTCCCGGATCAATATTTACCGTAGGTGCCTTCTTTGAGGGCGTCGAAGAGGTTGGCGGCGTTGTGGATCTCGCCGTCGTACTCCACCTGTTCGTTGCCCTTCAGGGTCACCTTGCTGCCGTCGTCCAGTGTGAATTCATACAGAGTGTTTTCCAGGTCTTTCTCTTTCACCAGTACACCCTGGAACGCCTCGGGGTTGAAGCGGAAGGTGGTGCAACCCTTCAGGCCCTTGTCATAGGCGTACATGTAGATGCCCTTGAAGTCCGGGTAGGCGAAGTCCGTGGGCACGTTGGCGGTCTTGGAGATGGAGGAATCCACCCACTTCTGGGCCGCGGCCTGGATGTCCACGTGCTGCGTCGGCGTGACGTCGTCGGAGGTGGTGAAGTAGCTTGGCAGCTTCTTGTCTTCGTCCTCGGAGAACGGCATCGCGCCCTGGTTCACCAGGTGGCGGTAGGCCAGCAGTTCGAAGGAGAACACGTCGACTTTTTCCTTGGTCTTGCGGCCTTCGCGGATGATGTTCCGGGCGTAGTGGTGCGAGAAGCTCGGCTCAATACCGTTACTGGCGTTGTTGGCCAGTGACAGGCTGATGGTGCCGGTCGGCGCGATGGAGGTGTGGTGCGTGAAGCGCCCGCCTTTCTCGGCCAGTTTCTCGATCAGCTCCGGTTCCACGCCGGCAATCTGCTGCATGTAGCGGCTGTACTTGGCGTGCAGCAGCTTGCCCTTGAGCTTGTCGCCCAGCTTGTAGCCGTCTTCGCTCAGCTGCGGGCACTTGGACAGCATCTTGGGGGTAATCTCGAACTCGTCGTCCATGATCGGCGCCGGGCCTTTCTCTTCGGCCAGGGCCAGGGACTGGCGCCAGCCTTCCACGGCCATCTCGCGGACCACTTCTTCGGTGAACTGGACGGACTCTTTAGAACCGTAGGGCATGCGCAGCATGGCGAGGGTGGAACCCAGGCCGAGGATGCCCATGCCGTGGCGGCGCTTGTAGGTGATTTCGTGGCGCTGTTCGGCCAGCGGCAGGCCGTTGATTTCCACCACGTTGTCCAGCATGCGGGTGAAGATGCCCACCACCTTGCGGTACTTCTCATAGTTGAAGCTGGCCTTGTCGGTGAACGGGTAGTCCACGAACTTGGTCAGGTTCACCGAGCCCAGCAGGCAGCTGCCGTACGGGGGCAGGGGCTGCTCGCCGCAGGGGTTGGTGGCGCGGATGTCTTCGCAGAACCAGTTGTTGTTCATCTGGTTGACCTTGTCGATCAGGATGAAGCCGGGCTCTGCATAGTCGTAGGTGCTGGTCATGATGGTGTCCCAGATGAACTGGGCTTTCAGGGTGCGGTAGATGCGGCACGCAACCTTGCCTTCATCGTTGACCACGTAGCCTTCCAGAATGGGGAAGTCGCGGTACACAAACTGTTCCGGATCGTTCAGGTCCAGGCCTTCTTCTTCCACTTCCTTCTCGGTGACCGGGAAGGACAGGTGCCAGTCGTCACCGTTGCGCACGGCTTCGATGAAGTCCTCGGTGATCAGCAGCGACAGGTTGAACTGGCGCAGGCGGCCGTCTTCACGCTTGGCCTGGATGAAGTCGATGATGTCCGGGTGGTGAACGTCGAAGGTGGCCATCTGTGCGCCACGGCGGCCACCGGCGGAAGACACGGTGAAGCACATGCGGTCGAAGATATCCATGAACGACAGCGGGCCGGACGTCGTCGCGCCAGCGCCGGCGACGTAGGCGCCACGGGGACGCAGGGTGGAGAATTCGTAGCCGATGCCGCAGCCGGCTTTGAGGGTCAGGCCGGCTTCGTGGTTCTTTTCCAGGATGTCGTTCATGGAATCCTGAACAGAGCCAGACACGGTACAGTTAATGGTGGACGTAGCCGGTTTGTGGGCCTCGGCGCCGGCGTTGGAGGTAATACGTCCTGCCGGGATCGCGCCGTGCTGAAGGGCCCAGATAAAGTCCTTCATGTGTTTGGCGCGGTTGGCTTTGGCTTCCACCTGGGAAAGGGCAGTCGCTACGCGTTCGTAGGTAGCGTTGATGTCCTTATCGACGGGTTCGCCTGTCTTGGTCTTGAGCTGGTACTTGCTGCTCCAGATGTCGAGCGAAGCCTCCTGCATTGGAATTGTTGTTATCACTGCCTGTGCTTTAGCGTTCATTGCCACCCTCAATCTTCCAGTATGTCTTAATAAATGGTTGTCGGTGACCCCGAATACAACCATACCCCTGTTGGAACGTGCTGATTTTTACGGGCCAGGGTGTGTGTCCTGGCCGGATTGTGCTCTTTTTGAACAAAACCACTATATGTGGTGTTGACCTCGCTAGATTGTTTGCCGCTTTCCGGGGAAAGGCCGTGCCTGCAACCGGCAGCCGCGGCGCCCCTGGCGGCTTCTTTGGGCGATGGTCAGAAAACACCCGCTTAACCCTATATATGGGCCTCTTTCGAATTAGTATAACAGGATATAGTGGTCTGTGAATAAGAAGTCAACTATCGGTTGTGAGTCTGGGGCAAAGAAAATCAATGGAAAAGGGCTTGAATCCGGGGAATTGCCCGGAAAATCGCCAGGTTGGACATTTGGCCTACAAAGCACAACATGTAGTGGTTAAAAATTGGACGAAAAAAGGCGGGATCCTGTCCCGCCTTGTGTGGTCCCGGGGTTGGGTCTGTCAGTCCAGCAACAGGCTGTCGTCGTCGATCTCCAGCCCCCGTTGCTTTTCGAACAGTCCCAGCAGGTCTTTGACCTCCAGACCTTTGCGTTTCTCGCCTTCGATATCAAACACCACTTCACCCTGGTGAAGCATCACGGTGCGGTCACCGACTTCCAGTGCCTGCTTCATGCTGTGGGTGACCATCAGGGCGGTGAGTTTCTGCTCCTCGATGATCTGGGTGGTGAGCTCCAGCACAAACGCGGCGGTTTTCGGGTCCAGCGCGGCGGTGTGCTCGTCCAGCAGCAGGATAGCGGAGGGCGTGAGGCTCGCCATCAGCAGGCTGACGGCCTGGCGCTGACCGCCGGAAAGCAGGCCCATCTTGTCGCCCAGGCGGTTCTCCAGCCCGAGTTTGAGGGAAGACAGGCTGTTGCGGAACTGCTCCATGTACTCTTTCTTCACCGCGGCGGTCAGCCCGCGGCGCTGCCCGCGTTTGATGGCCAGGGCCAGGTTTTCCTCAATGCTCAGCCCTTCGCAGGTGCCGGCCAGCGGGTCCTGGAATACCCGGGCAACGCTGCCCGCGCGTTTGTGGGTTGGCAGTTTGGTGACGTCCTGGTTGTCGACAATGATCTTGCCGCTGTCCACCATCACTTCGCCGGCGAGGGCGTTAAGGAAGGTGGATTTGCCGGCGCCATTACTGCCGATCACGGTGACAAACTCACCCTGGTTGACGGTCAGGCTCATGCCCCGCAGCGCGGGGTTTTCCAGCGGTGTGCCTTTGCCAAACGTCAGTCTGAGATCCGTTGCGCTAATCATGCTGTACCTCTCAGGCTTTTTGGCGGGTGAAACGGGCGGCAACCGAGGTGCGCACACCGGGCAATACGATGGCCAGGGTGACCAGTACCGCCGTAATCAGGTTGAGATCCTGGGACTGCAAGCCGAGGAACTCTGCGTTCAGAGCGAAGGCGATGGCCAGCCGGTAGATGATGGCGCCCACCACGCAGGCAATCAGAGCCTTGATCACTGTGTTGGGGGTAATCACCGCTTCGCCGCCAATCAGGGACGCCAGGCCGATGACAATCACGCCCACACCCATGGTGACATCCGCCGCGCCCTGGCTCTGGGCGAAGAGCGCGCCCGCCAGGCCGACCAGACCGTTGGACAGGGCAACGCCGAGAATGATCATGCCGCCGGTGGCAATGCCCTGGGCCCGGGCCATGCGGGCGTTGGCGCCGGTGGCGCGCATGGCCAGACCGGTTTCGGATTTCATGAAACGCCACAGCAGGATCAGAGATACGAACACCACGATCACGAACAGCAGCACCGGCACCTGGTGGTAGGCCAGACCCAGGTCGTACCAGGGTGTGAGCACGGTTTCCTCGGTCAACAGCGCCACGTTGGGGCGGCCCATGATGCGCAGGTTGACGGAGTAGAGCGCGATCATGGTGAGGATGGACGCCAGCAGGTTAAGGATATTCAGTTTGACGTTCAGGATGGCGGTGACCGCACCGGCGGCCATGCCGGCTAGTACCGCGGCACCGGTGGCAATCCAGGGATTCCAGCCGGCAAGGATCAGCATGGCGGCGACGGCCGCCCCGAGGGGGAAACTGCCGTCGACGGTCAGGTCCGGAAAATCCAGGACCCGGAAAGAGAGGTAGATACCGAAGGCGACCAGACCGTAGATCAGACCGGTCTCGATAGCGCCGTATAGAGCAATGTCACTGAGCATGGGTAATATTCGCTGTAAAAGAATACGGGCGGGCCCTTGTGAGGCCCGCCCGTATTGAGTCAGGTGTTACTTATCGCTTTTGACGATTTCCTGGGCATCGTTCAGCACATCGTCGGACAGGGTAATGCCCATGCGCTCGGCTGCTGCGGGATTCACGAACAGGTTCAGCGTGTCAACGGATTCAACCGCCATCTCTCCCGGGTTGGCGCCGTTCAGCACCCGTACCACCATGCTGCCGGCCTGGCGGCCGTGGTCGTAGTAGTCGAAGCCGAGGGCTGCCACGGCGCCACGGCTGACGGTGGCAGTGTCTGCTGCGAAGACCGGGATCTTGGCGCGCTCACCCACGGAAACCACGGCTTCGGCGGCGCTGATCACGGTGTTGTCAGTCGTCAGGTAGATTGCATCTGCCTTGCCCACCAGGGAGCGGGCCGCACCCAGCACTTCAGAGGTTTTGGTGGCGGCGGCCTTGGCCAGTGTCAGCCCGCGGGCTTCCAGGCGCTCTTCCAGCAGTTCCACCAGGGCGACGGCGTTGGCTTCACCGGGGTTATAAACGGTGCCGATGGTCTTGGCGTCCGGGACCAGGCGCTCCAGCAGGTCAATGTGGTGCTCGATCGGCAGCATGTCGGTAACGCCGGTGATGTTGGCGCCCGGGGCTTCCAGGCTGTTCACCAGCTTGGCGCCTACCGGATCGGTGACGGCGGCGAACACCACGGGGATGTTGCGGGCGGCAGCGGCCATGGTCTGCGCTGAAGGCGTGGCGATGGCAACGATCACATCGGGACCTTCGCCCACGAATTTGCGGGCAATCTGAGAGGCGATGGCGGCATTGCCCTGGGCGCTCTCGTGCGTGATCTCGAGGTTATCGCCTTCGGTGAATCCCTCTTCCGCGAGTTCATCCTTGACCCCCTGGTAAACCGCATCCAGGGCCGGATGTTCCACAATCTGGGTGACGGCAACCACCCGTGGTTCGTCGCCTTGTGCCAGTCCCGCTGCGGCCAGCAGGGTTGCACCAATCAGGGTTCGCAGAGTCTTCTTGGCCATAAGCCCTTTCTCCCGAGAATGTTGAGCGGTGATTCATGGTTTTAAAGGGGCGGAAGTTTACCACACGGAAACAGACAGCGGGGTAGCGGAAGTTACCTGATTCGTATCAAAGCGTTGCAGAAAATCTGTAAAAACATGAGAAATGCAATAGTTTTATCGCCATCACGTTTTGACGAGAGGAGGTGTGTTGCAATACGCTACGAAAGTCTAATAAGCCCGCAAAGAGGCCGGCTCTCACAGGACACAGGTCATTCCAACAACTCAAATAACTTCAATAACCTTAAGCAAGGAAAGGTCCATGGACACAACAAACAAACTTCCCCTGGATATGGTGTACTACTGGGAAAAGGCCAAGGCCGATTCTCTGTATATGACGCAGCCGATGGGCGATGGACAGGTGGTTGAATACACCTGGAAACGGGCCGTTGATGAAGCCCGCCGCATGGCGTCTTACCTGAAGTCTCTCAACCTGCCGGAAAAGAGCAGGGTGGGGATTATTTCCAAGAACTGCGCGCACTGGATCATGTCTGACTGGGCGATCTGGATGGCGGGCCACATTTCCGTACCGCTGTACCCGACCCTGAACGCCGACACCGTCAGTTATATCCTGGATCACAGTGAATGTGAGGTGGTGTTTATTGGCAAGCTGGATGACTGGGACATGATGAAGCCGGGCGTGCCCGAGAGCGTCCGTTGTGTCTCCTACCCGCTGAGTCCGCCCAACGATTTCGAAACCTGGGATGACCTGGTCGCCAAGTTCCCGCCGATGGAAGAAAACACCACCCGCGAGGCGGACGAGTTGGCCACCATTGTTTACACCTCCGGCAGCACCGGTCGTCCGAAGGGCGTTATGCTGAGTTTCCGCAACATGGCCTATGCGGCTGCAGGCGGCACCGAAGTGTTGGGCGTGGGCCCGGATGAGCGCATGCTGTCCTACCTGCCGCTGGCTCACGTATTCGAGCGCACGTTTGTGGAGCTGGGGTCGCTGTATTCCGGTTTCCAGCTGTTCTTCGCCGAATCCCTGGACACCTTCGTGCAGGATTTGCAGCGCGCGCAGCCGACCCTGTTCCTGTCCGTGCCGCGCCTGTGGGTGAAGTTCCAGCACGGCGTACTGCAGAAGCTGCCCAAACAGAAGCTTGAGAAACTGCTTAAGATTCCTGTTGTAAGAGGTTTGATTAAAAAGAAAATTCTCAAAGGTCTTGGCCTGGACAAGGTGAAGCTGGCCGGCAGTGGTTCGGCGCCGTTGTCCCACGATGTACTGGACTGGTACCGCAACCTCGGCCTGGAACTGCTGGAAGGCTATGGCATGTCCGAGAACTTTGCATACTCCCACATGAACAAGCCGGGACGCTCCCGCACCGGTTATGTGGGCGAAGCGGCACCCGGGGTGGAAGTGAAGATCAGCGACCAGGGCGAGGTACTGGTGAAGAGCCCGGCCACCATGATGGGTTACTACAAGGACGAGGAGAAAACCCGCGAAACCTTCACTGAAGACGGTTTCCTCAAGACCGGTGACAAGGGTGAGATTGATGAGATGGGCCGCCTCAAGCTGACTGGCCGCATCAAGGAAATTTTCAAGACCAGCAAGGGCAAGTACATAGCTCCGGCGCCGATTGAGAACCGCCTGATGTCCCACGATGCCATTGAGATGGTGTGTGTCTCTGGCGCCAACCAGACCCAGCCCCACGCGCTGGTGATGCTGGGCGAGGAAACCCGCCCGAAACTGGCGGATGAAGCGTTCCGCAAAGAGCTGGAAGCCAGCTTCAAGGACCTGATCCAGGAAGTGAACAAGACGGTGGATCCCCACGAGCAACTGGCCTTCATTACCGTGGTCAGCGATGAGTGGTCCATCGAGAACAGCTTCCTGACGCCAACGCTGAAACTGAAGCGTAATGTCGTGGAAGATGCCTACGAGGAAAAAGTGGACAGCTGGTACGCCCAGCGCCAGCCGGTTATCTGGCAGTAATAGCTGCCGTTAACCAGCGGGGCAACCCGCCGATGGCCACAGGGAAGCCCGGATTCGTCCGGGCTTCTTTCATTCTGGTGACAAAAAGCCTACATAAGTCGCATAGGGCAAGCGTGGACAAGGGAATAAACTGAGGGCAATCAAGGAGGGACTATGACTCAGTTAGGTCGTTTCCAGAAACGCATTCATGAATCCATTCCCCTGACCCGTGCGCTTGGCCTGGAAGTGCTTTCCTATGACGGCCATGCCCTGCTGGTGAGTGCGCCGTTGGAACCCAATCACAATCACCAGGGCACCGGTTTTGGTGGCAGCGTGTACTCGGTAGCGGTAACGGCCGCCTGGGGACTGATCGAGCTGGCCATTGCCGATATGGGGCTGCGGGGCAATGTGATGGTCCAGAGCGGCAGCATGGATTATCTGACGCCGGTGGAGGGGGATTTCTACGCCCTGTGCCGGCTTCCCGCCGGAGAGATACCGGATCGCTTCAGGAAAAGCCTTGCCCGCCATGGCAAGGGGCGCCTGGCGTTGCACGCGGATGTGTATTGCGGTGAGCCGACGAACGATCCCAAGGGCGCGCCGGTAGCCACCTTTCAGGGCCGTTTCGTGGTCCAGGATGCCGGTTCCAGGCCGATCCTCTGACCCTGTCTGATCCCGGGCCGGTGGCGCATCAGGCGATGCTGCGGCTGGCCGAGATGGACCGGCTCATCAGGATGATCGGAATAATACCCGCCAGAACGATAATCAACGCCGGTAACGCACTGTGGGCAAGCCGTTCATCGGAGGCAAACTGGTACACGTAGGTGGCCAGGGTGTCGAAGTTGAACGGCCGCAGGATCAGCGTTGCCGGCAACTCCTTCATGCAGTCCACGAACACCACCAGCGCGGCGGTAATCAGCGTGCCCCGAAGCATGGGCAGGTGTACCCGTACCAGGGTACTGCCGGGCGTATGCCCCATGGAGCGGGACGCCATGTCCATACTCGGGGTGATTTTCTGCAGGGCGCTTTCCACGCTGCCGGCTGACACCGCCAGGAAACGAACCGTGTAGGCAAACACCAGGGCAAAGGTCGAGCCGCTCAGCAGCAGGCCGGTGCTGATGTTGAAGGTGTCCCGCATCAGGCTGTCCAGCCAGTTGTCGAAGCCCGCCAGGGGGATGATCACGCCGACCGCCAGTACCGCGCCGGGCATGGCATAGCCAAGGCTGGAAAGCCGCATCATGATCTGCATGCCCCGGGTGTCATGCAGCCGCCGGCTGTAGGCCAGGGTAACGCCGATCAGCAGGGTGGTCAGCGCTGCGGTTCCGGACAGGAACAGGCTGTTCAGGGTGTTGCGGAAGAATTCGGAATTCCAGCTTTCGTCAAAGTATTCCCAGGCGTACTGGCCCAGGGTGATGGCCGGGATTGCAAAGCCCAGAATAACCGGCGCGGCGCATACAACGATGCAGATCAGTTGCCGGGGCCGGGACAGAGCAAACCGGCGGATCGGATCCCGGTTGTCTCGTGCTGCGAACTGTTGTTGCCGGCGGCGGGAGTAGCGTTCGAGGGTGACCAGGATCACCATGAAGATCAGCATGGTGGTGGCAATCTGCGCGGCGCCGCCGAGGTTGCCCAGGTTCATCCAGGTGTCGAACAAACCGGCGGTCAGGGTCTGAACGGCGAAGAAATCAACGGTGCCGAAATCGTTGAGGGTTTCCATCAGCACCAGGGACAGGCCCACGGCAATGGCGGGCCGGGCAATGGGCAGGACCACCCGGAAAAACGTGCTGATGGCCGAATGCCCCAGGCTGCGGCTGACGGCAAACAGCGAAGGCGACTGCTCCAGGAAGGCGGCGCGGGCCAGCAGATACACATAAGGGTACAGCACCAGCCCGATCATCAGGGTGGCGCCCTCCAGGCTGCGGATTTCCGGGAACCAGTAATCCCTGGCGCTTTCCCAACCAAAGATCTCCCGCAATGCTTTCTGGACCGGCCCGGCATAGTCCAGCAGGCTGGTGTACACATAGGCAATAACGTAGGCGGGCACCGCGAAGGGCAGCAGCATGGCCCACTCGAAAAACCGGCGGCCGGGAAACTCGCACATGGTAACGGCCCAGGCCGTTGCCAGTCCGATCACCAGCGTGATGGCAGCCACGCCGACCATCAGTTTGAGGGTGGTGGTCAGGTAACGGGGCAGGGTGGTGTCCAGCAGGTGGGGCCAGATGTTCTCTTCGGGGAACAGGGCCAGGAAAATGACCGATACGACGGGCAGTGCGACGATGGCCGTGGTGAGGATGGCGGATATCAGCCACCGCTTGGAGGTGCGCTTCGCCAGCAGGGGCTGACCTAGCCCGGTTTCACCGCTGGTGACTGCCTCGGTCATGTCGTTCCTTTTTAGTAGGTTCTAGTAGGTTCCTGAAAAGAGCCACGATTCTAGTCACCTGCCGGTGTGGCTGCAATGACTGGCATGCCCGGGCGACAGGTTTTTCTGGCTCCCGCAAACAAAAAAGGGTGGGCCAGGCCCACCCTTTTCTCACGGTGTCACAGGTTTACAGGTTGTCGTAATCAACCCGGTCAACCAGCTTCACGGCGGCATTGCGGTTATTGGCAATTTCCTGCAGCGACAGCTGGTCAGGATTGATCTCACCCCATTCGGCCACCTGGCCGGAAGGGCTGACGTTCGGGTTTGCCGGGTATTCGGTGTTCGCTTCAGCGTAGATGCGCTGGGCTTCCTCGGTGGAGAGGAACTCCATCAACCGAACGGCGTTGTCGCGGTTGGGCGCGCTCTTGGTGAGCTGAATGCCGCTGATGTTGACGTGGGTACCACGGCCGTCGGCATTGGGGAATACCAGGCGAACGGCTTCGGCAGCTGGGCGCTGGTTGTCATCGTTCAGCATGTTGCCGTAGTAGTAGCTGTTACCGATGGCCAGGTCGCACACGCCCTCGGCAATGGCTTTGATCTGGTCGCGGTCGCCGCCCTGGGGCTTGCGGGCCAGGTTGTCCTTCACGCCTTCCAGCCATTGCTCGGTCTCTTCCTCGCCGTGGTGGGCGATCATGGAGGAGATCAGGGCGATGTTGTACGGGTGCTTGCCGCTGCGGGTGCAGATGCGGTTGTCCCACTTGTCATCCGCCAGTTCTTCGTAGGTGGTGATTTCACCTTCTTCAACCCGGTCCTTGGAGGCAAAGATCAGGCGGCCGCGGGTGGTCAGGGCAAACCACTTGCCATCCGGGTGACGCAGGTTTTCCGGGATGTTGTTGGCCAGGGTGTCGTTTTCCAGGCTGGCGACCAGGTCACGCTCGACCAGGTCGTTGATGCGGGAGATATCGACGGTCATCACCACGTCGGCCGGGCTGTTGCGGCCTTCGCGCTCCAGGCGTTCGGCCAGGCCTTTTTTAGCGAAGATCACGTTGGCCTTGATGCCGGTTTCTTCCTCGAATGCATTGAGCAGAGGTTCCAGAAGGTAAGCCTGGCGGTAGGAATAGATGTTTACTTCGCCTTCCGCTGAAGCGCTCAGGGGCATGACGGAGAGCGCCATGGTTGCAGCAGCAGCCAGTTTCATTCGCATGGTGTGACGTCCTTTCTCAAGCAGGTTTGAGCCGTCGTTAATTTGTTATGATGACGGCATTAAAAACAACAACCATTCTCATTTGTGTTAGCGGTTGTGTCAAGTTGACTATTGCAATTTTTATGATGAATGGTGATATGCTTCGGACGACTATAAAAGCCATGTAAAATCGGTGGATACGCAGTCTATGGTTGGCAAGGATCGGAGAGAATTCGGGCGCACGGCGATGAGTGCAAGGGTGAGGGTTCGCCATGACGATCTGGGGGAATATGTGTTCTCCACCCGGGATATCTCCGACGGCGGTATTTTCATAGTGGTTGAAGGCGAGTCATTTGATCCTGCCTTGGGCGATAGGGTGGAAGTGCAGGTGCAGGGCCTGCCGGTTCCCGCGCCGGTGCTGGAAATGGAAGTGGTTCGCCGGTGCAATGACGGTTTCGGTTTGCAATTTGCGGATCAATAAACGGTTTCCTGGGCCTCGCTGTGGATAATGGCGGTTTCTGAATACCCATTTCCAGCCGTGATTCCGACGCCATGAAAAACCATCGCTTTTTCTTCCTGCTTTCGTGCCTGCTGTGTTTGCCGCCCGTACTCGGCGGGTGCGCTTCCTACTACAGCCATTACGGCCTGTTTCCCGCTGAAAACTCCGAAGGTGATCCGCGCCAGGTCATGCTGAACTGGCAGACCGCTGACTATCCGGACTGGTGGTTCGTGGCGGACAAGTCCACGCCGATCACCGTGACGACCCAGTGCAGCACCCGCAGCTGGCGATTGGCGGATGACTCCCACGCCGTTGCCGGTGAATGCGCCGATGGTATCCGGGCCTGTGGTCAGGCCGGTCTTGATCGGGTGGCGGCAAGCGGGAAGCCGGCGGATGACCAAACCCAGTGCCTGTCGGTGAACGCCGGTGAGGCGGAGGCGAGGGTGGTGGATATTGGCGCTTCCCTGGAGTTGCTGGTGTCCTGTCGACCGGCGGCCACCCGTCGCGGTGAAGGCGACGACCAGGAAAGCGTCGATTACCTGCGAGCGTCACCGGTGCCGTATATGGTCCACATCCGCACCTCGCCACGGGGCGCGCTGAATGGGCGTCCGCCGGTCATGGATGATTCAGTTTGTGACGCAGATTGACACTTTTGTACCAGAAGTGTGAGTCCCGTCACGCTGCTACATTTTGTTTCTCCGTGATAGCAATCGTTACCTCCTGTTGCTTTTGGGTTACTTTGGACTACAAAAATGTAATGGAATCTGGCGTTGGTGGCGTCAGAATAGTGAGTATCGATTATTTTGATTGAAGGGGTGCACGTCGTGGGCGTTCGTCAAAGGAAAATCGCCGTACAAGACTTGGAAGTCGGCATGTTTGTGTCCGAACTGGACCGGCCGTGGCACCAGACACCTTTCCCGATCCAGGGCTTTCCTATTCGCTCCCAGGATGACATCCGGTCGGTGGGATCCCACTGCAAGTGGGTAGTTATCGACGTCGCTGAGCTGCGCGAAAAGGTGAATCTAGGCAAACCGGCGGGCCCGGTGTTTGGAAAGCGTGCAAGAAAGCTCGGTGACAGCCGTGAAGTGATTCAGCTGCCGCCGTTGCAGATCAAGGAGCCGGTCGAGTACGAGACGACCGCTACCCTGAAGAAAGAGCTCAAGGTTTCAGGGACGGTGCTGGCCGATGTCGAGACCGCACTGGCCCGGGTGTTTGGCTCGGTTCAGCGTGAGGAAACGCCGGACTTGAGAGAGGTGGCTGGCGTCACCCGCAAGATGGTTTCCAGTGTGGTTCGGAATCCGGATGCTCTGCTGTGGCTTAGCCGTACCCGTGAGCATGATGACTATATCTACCGGCATGCCATGAACACAGCGGTATGGGCGCTGGTGTGTGGCCGCCACCTTGGTCTGAACGAAGGGTTGCTTAACCACATGGGGCTGGGCTGCCTGTTGTCCCAGGTGGGCAAAACCGAACTGCCTGTGGCGTTGCTGCAGAAAGAGGGCCGGCTGGATGCCGATGAATTCGCCCGCTACCGGAGCTATGTCGGGCGCGGCGTGGCGATGCTGGATGGGACCGGCGTATCCCGCGCGGTGGTCAGCGTGGTGCAGGGGCATCGGGAACGCCACAACGGTTCGGGTTTCCCGGAAGGAGTCCGCGGGGATCGCATCCCGTTACTGGCGAAGATCAGTGGCCTTGCCGAGTTTTTTGAAACCCTGATCGGCCCCAGGGAAACCTCCGAACCGATGACGCCGGCCAAGGCGGTGAACCTGCTGTATGACATGCGCAACATCGAGTTTCAGGAAGACCTGGTGGAGAAATTTATTCAGGCGGTCGGAATCTATCCCACCGGAAGCCTGGTTCAGCTTAATAATGGCCAACGTGGCATTGTGGTGTCCCATTCCGCGGAACGCCGCCTGTGGCCTCGTGTCATGGTGATGACGGACCAGAACCAGCAACCGCTGGAGTCTGCGAAGATCATCGATCTGGCGAGTTTCAACGAGGACAAGGGTCCCGGCGAGACCCTGTCCATTGCCGAGTGCCTGCCCCATGGCACGGAAGGGCTCAATCCGGAGCACTTTGATGTCACCGGTACGGAATCCCGCTGGAACCTGTCACGACTGGTCGGTTCCTGATCCGATCTGAAGCCCCCGGGTGAGTCAGTCGATGATCACCCTGAGGCTTTTCCTGATCCAGCGATAGCTGTTTGCGGGGCGGAAATTGATGATGATTTCCGATTCGCCGCCGCTGTCTCCCGCGATAAAGTAATCCACCGTTGCCGATTGCCAGCTGAATGAGTGAACCACCACATCCTGGTCGCGGGTGCTCATGGCTTCGATGGCTGCCAGATCCGGTTCCCCGTTGATGCGGCGGATTCCCGCTTCCTTGATGTCGGTCTCGTTGGCGGGATGGTTGGCGGTTTCTCTGCCCAGATAGTAGCGGTTGCCGATGACGGTGGTGATGGCATCCAGTTCGCGGGTCAGGTAATCCTGTGCGGCCTCGGCGTCAACATCCTCCAGGCTGCGGACGGATTCAAGAATGCGGTCACGCCTGCTTTTCAGGTCTTCCTGGTACTCCTGGTCGGGGTCCCGCAGGTTCTCGTCCTCGGGGCGGGGCATGGCGTTATCAATCTCGTCCTGGGTGGGCGGGGCCTGACAGTGCTCGTCATCCGCCGGGTAGAAGCAGATGGCGGCCAGTAACTGATTGGCTGGTGACGGGGTGGTGCCCCGTTCGGTGAACTCGCTTTCGCTGACGGTGAAATCAATGGGGGCGGTCAGGTCGGGCAGCGCCCGGTTCAGTTGCCGGACGACCCGGTCGCGGATTTCAATGCCTTCGCCGTCCTCAATGGTTTCATCCCAGTTCAGTGCCAGCAGGAAACGGGTGAGGTTGAGCAGGGTGGTGTCGGTCCGCAACTGTTGCTCAGTGACCTGGTGTGAGCGTAGGCCTTCATCGTCAATGCCCGGGCTGTTGAGCCTCTCGCGGATGTCAGCGAGAAATTCCAGCGGGGTCATGTATTCGGCGGCGGGCACCTCCGTGGCCAGGGTAAGGTCGCCAACAGCAAAGGTCAGGCGTTCCCCGGGGTAGTAGCGGAACTGGCCGCGGTCATCGGTTGTCTCGCTGCGGCTGGCGCTGGTGTAGTTCAGGCCGCTGATGCCGTTGTAGGTGAGTGAGCCGGTCCGGGTGTCATCACCGCCGCCTCCGCTGTCGCCGCCGAGGCAGCCGGACAATGAGAGCACTGCCATCAGTGGCAGGGATAATCGAAGAAGCTGAACGGATCTCATGGTCTTGCGTACATTCCCTGGTCCTGGGGCCTGCGGTGCAAACGCGACGGGTTTTGCCGGGCCTTTTGTAAATTGTTGTAACCGGCATTATAGGGACGGGCGCGCGGGGATATCGGGAATCCCGTCGCAGTTTGATGTTTTCCCGGGGCGGCGGGTTTCCGCCACGGCGACTTGAAAATTCCGTCTGCGCCACAACTTAAAAGACTTCTGGTTTAACGCATCACACTCTTGGCCGGGCACTCTGACCCGACACGCCACTATTCTGGGTAGTTTATGACCAACGCACTGGAGATTGAGGGGCTGACCAAAACCTACGGTGATGGTTTTCATGCTCTCAAGGGGATCGACATGAACGTCAGGCAGGGGGATTTCTTCGCCCTGCTGGGCCCGAACGGGGCCGGGAAATCGACCACGCTGGGTATCGTGTGCTCCCTGGTGAACAAGACCGGGGGCAAGGTGAGGGTGTTTGGTTCCGACATCGATACCCACCTGTCCGATGCCAAGCTGAACCTTGGGGTGGTGCCCCAGGAGTTCAACTTCAATCAGTTCGAGAAGGTCTTCGACATCGTCACTACCCAGGCGGGTTATTACGGCATCCCGCTGAAGCAGGCCAGGGTGTCGGCAGAGAAGTACCTGCGCCAACTGGGGCTCTGGGACAAGAAGGATACCCCGGCGCGGATGCTGTCCGGGGGCATGAAGCGCCGGCTGATGATTGCCCGGGCGCTGGTGCACGAGCCCAAGTTACTGATTCTGGACGAACCCACCGCGGGCGTTGATATCGAACTGCGTCGGTCCATGTGGACCTTCCTGGAGGAAATGAACCGCCAGGGCACCACGATTATCCTGACCACCCATTACCTGGAAGAGGCCGAAGCGCTGTGCCGCAACATTGCGATCATTGATCATGGGCGGATTCTGAAACACACCAGCAAGCGTGAACTGCTGCAGCAGCTGCGTGTGGAAACCTTCGTGCTGGATACCGAAACCGCCCTTGAGGGCGTGCCGGCGCTGGACGGCTTTCCGTGCCGCCTGAGTGACGAGGGCGCGCTGGAAGTGGAGGTTCAGAAGGGCCAGGGCCTGAACCAGGTATTTGTGCAACTGGAGCAGCGGGGGATCAAGGTGGTCAGCATGCGGACCAAGGCCAACCGCCTGGAGGAACTGTTCATCCGGATGGTGGAAGAGAATGCCCGGGAAGTCCAGGGAGGTGACGCATGAAAATCCAGGCAATGGTGACGGCATTCAACACCATCGTGATCCGGGAGATTCGCCGTTTCACAAGGATCTGGCCCCAGACCCTGTTACCACCGGCGGTCACCATGACGCTGTACTTCATCATTTTCGGTAACCTGATTGGTTCCCGGATCGGTGATATGGGTGGCTTTGATTATATGTCCTTCATTGTGCCGGGGCTGATCATGATGGCGGTGATCACCAGTTCCTACGCCAATGTGGTGTCGTCGTTCTTTTCGATGAAGTTCCAGCGCAGCATCGAGGAACTGCTGGTGTCGCCGGTGCCCAACTGGATCATCCTCGCCGGCTATGTCTGCGGCGGCATGGCCCGCGGCCTGGGGATCGGGTTGATCGTGACGCTGCTGTCGCTGGCGTTTACGCGGCTGGAGATCCATAGCCTGCCGATGGTGGTGATTACGGTGTTCCTGACCTCGGCGCTGTTTGCCCTGGGCGGGTTTATCAATGCCATGCTGGCCACCAAGTTCGATGATATTTCCATCGTGCCGACGTTCGTGCTCACGCCGCTGACCTATCTGGGCGGGGTGTTCTACAGCATCAGCATGCTGCCGGACTTCTGGCAGGCCGTGTCCATGGTGAATCCGATCCTGTACATGGTGAATGCCTTCCGGTTTGGTATTCTGGGCGTATCGGATGTGAATCCCTTTGTGGCACTGGGCATGATCCTGGTGTTTATTTCGCTGCTGACGGCTATCTCGCTGCGGATGCTCAAGCGTGGCAAAGGCATTCGCCACTAAGTTTCAGGACCGTTTTAAAGGACACACCATGGCCCTTAATGATGCCCCCCTGGGCAAATCCAGTGAGTACCCGGATCGCTACAATCCGGACCTGCTTTTCCCCGTGCCGCGGGAGGAAAATCGTCGCCGCATTGGTCTGTCGGATGGCCGCTGGCCGTGGTTCGGAGAGGATCTCTGGCAGGCCTGGGAAGTGTCCTGGTTGCGTGCCGATGGTGTGCCGGCCGTGGCCTGGGCGGAAATCCGTTTCCCGGCTGCTTCGCCCAACATTATCGAATCCAAGTCTCTGAAGCTGTACCTGAACTCCCTGAACCAGGCGGTGTTTTCGTCGCCTGAGCAGGTCGCGGATGTGATCACCCGGGATCTGTCCAGCGGCAGTGGCGCGGCGGTGCAGGTCACCATGCGCAGCGTGGATGAGGGTTCCATGGCGGAAGGCCGCCCGCAAGGCTACGAACTGATTGACGGGGGCACCGTTGACGATGTGACCTACGAGTACGCGCCGGAATCCCTGTCGGCGTCTGGCGAGGCGGTATCGGAAAGCCTGTGCTCGCATCTGCTGAAAAGCAACTGCCCGGTGACCGGCCAGCCGGACTGGGGCACGGTGATGGTTCGCTACACCGGGCTGAAACTGGATCGCAGGGGATTGCTTCGCTACATCGTCAGCTTTCGCCAGAAGCAGGACTTCCATGAGCACTGCGTGGAAACCCTGTTTACCGACATTATGGCGAGGTGCAAACCGGAAGCGTTGATGGTGTGTGCCCGTTATACCCGCAGGGGCGGGCTGGATATCAATCCCTGGCGCAGCACCGATCCGGACGACGGTCCCGGAGCCCGGCTGATTCGCCAGTAAAACTCAGAAGGGGGAGGGGTTCAGCGAATCTCCTCTTCCTGCCGCAAGCGGTCGGCGGCATCTTCCAGGGCATTCAGAATGGCCTGACGCTCCCTTTCGGTGATCTTGTCGGAATCCAGGTACATGGCAAACCCGCTGTGTTCGTGTTCCAGGAAGCTGCGGTTCGGGCCCATGTCGCGGCGGAAGTCCACTACTTCATAAATGGGTACCGGCTTGCCAAACCCTTTCACCGTAATCTCACCCTTGTCCCGGCACATGATGCGGTCCTTGATCAGTGAGAAGGTTTCATAGGACACCAGTATTTCACCGGGATCGGCCAGGGATTCCAGCCGGCTGGCCAGGTTCACTTCCTTGCCGATGATGGTGTAATCCATACGGTTTTCCGCGCCGAAGTTCCCGACCGTGGTATAGCCGGTGCTGATCCCCATGCGGATTTCCAGCGGGGTCTTGATGCCCTGGCTACGCCACTTCTGGCGCATGATCTTCATATGCTTGCGCATCTCGATTGCCATGGATACACAGGCAAAGGCGTCTTCCCGCTGACCCCGGCTGGTAGGATCACCGAAGAACACCATGATGGAGTCACCAACGAACTTGTCGATGGTGCCGCCGTATTTCAGCGCCACTTCGGACATGCCGTTGAAGTAGTGGTTGAGCAGTTCGGTCAGCGCTTCCGGCTCCATTTCCTCGGACAACTCGGTGAAGCCCTTGATGTCGGAGAAGAAAACGGCGAGTTTCTTGCGCTGGGTTTCCAGGCGGACGTCCCGCTCACCGGTGAAAATTGACTGCCAGACCTGGGGAGACAGGTACTTGGACAACTTGTGGGAGAGAGCAATGGACTGTTCCCGCTGGTTCTGAATCTGGCTCTTGGCCATCATCAGCGCCCGGGCCTGTTGGTGGGAATAGAAAGCCGTAACGCAGATATACAGGCCGGTCGCGAGCAGTGACAGAATGCTGGTAAGCAGGGGCGCCTGAAAACTCTCCGCCGGCCCGAAAATGGCGAGCCCCACCGACAGGGATGCCGCCATGAACACCGTGCCGAACACCCACTGGCGGAAGCCGCCGACAATCAGGCAACTGAACATCAACATCAGCATGACCGACACGGATGGAATGGCCGTTGCTCCGATAGCGCCGACAAAGCCGCCGCCAATCACGCAATCGACGATCAGCATTTTCTGGCGGATACGAGAGGAATGTCTGAGGAAGGTGCGGCGGGTCAGAAGGTGCGCCAGGTGAGGCCAGGTCAGCGCACCGGCGATCATCCAGAGCATCCAGTCGGGAAATGCGCCCTGGAAAACACCCGCGGCGATAATGGCGGCCGCAGCGGTGAAGCCAAGGATGCGCCCGTTGTAATCCGGCATCGGCGGAATGGCGATGGGATCAATCTGCGCGTCCACGACAGTGGACTTGCCGGCGCTGGTGCTGGCATTGCGCAGATCCACGGGGGCGCTCATCATATCAGAAGCGTATCCGTCCGATGAGGATGTCGCGGAACATCACCCAGTCCCCCATCAGGCTGTACAATGGGTATTTGAAGGTCGCCGGGCGGTTTTTCTCAAAGAAGTAATGTCCGACCCAGGCAAATCCGTAACCGATCACGGGCAGCAACAGCAGCCAGACCAGTTTGGCGGTCACAATGGCGTAAAGGGCAACGATTATAACAAGAAGGCTGCCGACAAAATGGAGCCTGCGACAGGTCAAGTCGCTGTGTTCTTCCAGGTAGTACGGATAGAATTCAGAAAAATTGCGAAAAGCGCTTTGCTCACTCATGGTTTCGCTACCGGCTCATTTATAGTTTTTCGAAAGTCGGACTACGACGAAAGGTTAACAGTTATACAGAAAAGCCACAATTCAGTTCAGGCCTTTCCGAACCTGGTCGCAGGGGAAAGTCATTGCCGCTTCTTGTGCCATCTCCTCCGGAAGGGCCTCCGAATTTCCCGCCAGATCCTCTCCAGCCCGCTGTATCCGTAGCCTCCTGAAAACTGGCATTGACGTTGCTTTGTCTACAGCAACGAGGTGAACCGGCAAACCAATGCAGGGCCGGGCACAAGGTTCTGGAGGCAATATGGCAATTTCCTTTGATAAAGCACTGGGTATTCACCAGCACGCCCTGGAAGCCAGGGTTCAGCGTGGTGAGGTATTGGCGAACAACCTCGCCAATGCCGATACCCCGGGCTACAAGGCCAGGGATGTTGATTTCCGCGCGATGATGGAAAAGGCACAGCAGAGTGTCAGCGGCTTCAACATGGAGCGGACTCACGACGCCCACATGGATACGACGCCCGGTGGCCAGGACAACGAACTGCTCTACCGTGTGCCGCAACAGCCCTCCGTTGACGGCAACACCGTGGAGACCCAGCAGGAGCAAAGCCGGTTCATGAGAAATGCCATGGACTACCAGGCGAGCTTCCAGTTCCTGGACGGCAAATTCTCGGGGCTGAAGAAAGCCCTCTCTGGTCAATAATCGGGCGCAGCCACTAGCTGAGGAGCATCAACATGTCTCTGGGTAACATATTCGATATCGCCGGTTCCGGCATGACTGCGCAGTCACTGCGGTTGAATACCACTGCGTCCAATATTGCCAACGCGGAAACCGCCAGTTCCAGCACCGAAGGTACTTACCGGGCGCGCAAGCCCGTGTTCGCCGCGATCCAGCAGTCCATGCTGAACCCGGATCAGAAGGACCTGGCTTTCGGGAGCGACGAAGGCCAGGGCGCCGGGGTTCGTGTGGACGGCATCGTCGAGAGTGACGCGGAACTGCAAATGCGTTATGAGCCAGATCATCCCGCGGCCAACGAAGAGGGCTACGTGTTCTACCCCAACGTCAACGTGGTTGAGGAAATGGCAGACATGATGTCCTCGTCCCGCAGCTTCCAGATGAACGTGGACATTATGAACACGGCCAAATCCATGATGCAGCGCATTCTTACACTTGGGCAGCAGTAACCGGGCGAGGATTGAACGATGAGCGCGATTAACCCGGCGGGAACCTCAGCCTCCGATATCCTGGGGGATTACCGCCACGAGAAGGAAAAAACGGGCGCTGGTAACAATGAACTCGGCAAGAACGAGTTCATGGAACTGATGATTGCCCAGCTGAAAAACCAGAACCCGCTTGAGCCCCAGGACAACGGCGAATTTATTTCCCAGCTTGCCCAGTTCAGTTCCCTTGAAGAAATGCAGGGAGTGTCCCGGAGTGTGGATGAACTGGGCAGCCAGTTCCGCTCTACCCAGGCGCTGCAGGCGTCGGCGATGGTGGGGCGGACCGTTCTGGCGCCATCGCAAATGGGCATACTTGGTAGCGAAGGCGAGATCACTGGCACCATCCAGGTACCGGCATCCACCGGCGGGCTGCGTCTGTCCATTGAGAGTCAGAACGGTGAACGGGTGCGGCAGATTGACCTGGGCGCCAGTCAGGCCGGCATTGCTTCCTTCCAGTGGGATGGCAAGGACGGTAACGGCAATGCCTTGCCACCCGGCCCCTACCGCATTGTGGCTGAGGGCTCCTACCCCAGCGGAACCGAGCAGCTGGCCACCATGGTCAGCGCCAATGTGGACAGCGTTTCTCTCGGGCAGGGCGGTAAAGTCACACTGAATCTGGCTGGCATGGGCTCCATTGCCCTGTCGGACGTCGAACAAATCAACTGATACCGGTGCGAAACCACGAGGTGAATTATGGCTTTTAATACAGGGCTTAGCGGTTTGAGGGCAGCGTCCGTTGATCTGGACGTCACCGGTAATAACATCGCCAACGCCAGCACGGTTGGCTTCAAAAGCAGCAGTGCCCAGTTTGGTGATCTATATGCAAGCGGTCTGATGAGTTCCGGCACCAACCCTGTAGGTGATGGTGTGCGGGTGCAGGACGTGAAGCAGTCTTTCGGTCAGGGCAACATCAGCTTCACCGATAACGGCCTGGATATGGCCATCAACGGTGATGGTTTCTTTATTCTCAACAATGGCGGTGAAATCCGTTATTCCCGTGCCGGGCAGTTTGGTATCGACAAGGAAGGGTACGTTACCAACAACCAGAACATGCGTGTGCAGGGTTACACCGCGGATGCCGACGGAAACCTGTCTGGTGTTCGGGGCGACCTGCAGGTGGAGACGGATAACCTTGCGCCACGGCGCACCACCAATCTGCGCTCCGATCTCAACCTGGATTCCAGAGAGGGCGTGCTGGAGAACCGTATCCGGGACCTGGGCGAGAACCTGAATGTGGCGGACCTGGATGGTGACGCTTTTCAGATCGAGTATTCCGATGGCACCAGTTCGCAGCTTATCGACATCGGCACGGGGCAGCCCGCGAACGAGGTGGCCGAACTTCTGGGTTCCCAGAAAGGCGTGAATGCGTCGGCCCGTACCCGGTTCGACCTGTCGGAGCAGTTCGATATGACGCAGCTGGCCAATGATCTTTCCGATCCGGACTTTGAGCTGACCGTTTCCCTGAACGGGAGCGATAACGTCACCTTCCGCGGCAGTGACGGCATTACCGACCTGGATTCCCTGGCCGCTGCCATTAACGGGTCGGAACTGAACACTCTGCGTGCCGAGGTGTCGGACAGCGGTGACGATATTCAGATCACCGATAGCCGGGGTTTCAGCGTTGATATGTCCTACACCACCGGCGCTGCGGGAAACCAGGCCTTTGGCAGTCCGGAGCGTGGCAACCTGTTTGTAACCACCGAGCGTGAGGTGAACGGAATTCTGACCGATGGAGCCGGAACCGGTGCGTTTGCAGCAGCTTATGATGCCGGCGAAACCCGCATTACCAATGAGTTCAACCCGCTGGATCAGCGTACCTACAACCACGCGACGTCCACCACCATCTATGACAGCCTGGGCAACTCCCACGAACTGACGCAGTTTTTCGTGAAGGAGCCCTCGCCGGGTAACGGGGTGGGCCAGAGCGAATGGTCCATCTATATGCAGATTGATGGCGAGATGGTGGCCGGTACCGATGAGACGCCGTTCACCGCCAGGTTTAACCAGGACGGTGACCTGCAGTCCATCAATGGCGACCCTAACGGTGAAGTTGTCATTGATGACTGGGTGCCGAAAGACGAGAACGGCATTCCGAACGGCGCCGATGGCCCTCCTGCCGCTGGCGAGGAAGTGGTGACGCCGATCCCGGAACCGCCTACCACGTCCGCTTTTGTGGTGGACCTGGGCAATACCACGCAGTATGGCAGTGCTTTCGGTGTGAATGACCAGAACCAGAACGGTTACACCACCGGTCGCCTGTCCGGCCTGGACGTTTCCGATCAGGGTGTGCTGTTTGCCCGTTACACCAACGGCCAGTCCAAGGAGCTGGGGCAGGTGGCACTTGCGGCCTTCAATAATACCGATGGTCTTTCGCCGGTGGGCGATACCTCCTGGGTCGAGACCTTCGAGTCCGGTCAGCCGATCATCGGCGCCCCGGACACCGGAACCCTGGGTTCCATCAAGGCAAGCTCGGTGGAGGATTCCAACGTGGACCTGTCTGCGGAGCTGGTGAACCTGATCATTGCCCAGCGTAACTATCAGGCCAACGCGAAGACCATCGAGACCTCCGATGCGGTCACCCAGACTGTTATCAACCTGAGATAATCCGCAAAACTCAATTCTGGCATAACTCCTGCAGGAAGACTGGTAACAGTCAAAATTCCGGCAGGAGTTTTCCCATGGATAAAGCCCTTTATATCGGAATGTCTGGCGCCAAGCAGAACATGCTGGCCCAGCGTGCCCACGCCAATAACCTGGCAAACGTCAGTACCACAGGGTTCAAGAAGGACTTCGCCCAGGCTCGCAGCATGCCGGTGTTCGGTGAGCATCATCCGACCCGCGCCTACGCCATGACCGAGCGACCGGGGACGGATCTGTCCGCGGGGGCGCTGATGGAAACCGGCCGCAAGCTGGACGTTGCCGTTGAGGGCGACGGCTGGCTGGCGGTTCAGAACCAGCGCGGTCAGGAAGTCTTTACCCGGTCCGGCAGTCTGCAGATTGATGTCAACGGTCTGGTTCGTAACGCCAGCGGGGACATGGTCATGGGAAATGGCGGGCCGGTCGCTTTGCCGCCTTTCGATAATGTTCAGATCGGCGCCGATGGCACCGTTTCCATTGTTCCCGTCGGCGGTCCGCCGGATCAGCTGGTGGAAGTGGATCGCCTGAAGTTGGTAAACCCGCCGCCCGGTGCCCTGGAGAAAGGTGACGACGGGTATATGCGTCGCAAGCCGGACCAGGCGTTGGACGGCCCCGAGCCCCCCGATGGAAATATGCGCGTGGCGTCCGGATTTCTGGAAAGTTCCAACGTGAACGCCGTTGAGGAAATGATTGCCAACCTGCAGCTGTCGCGGCAGTACGAGATGCAGGTGAAGGTTATGACCACCGCAAATGAAAATTCCGAGGCATCGGCACGCCTGTTGCAGAACCTCTGATAAACCTTGGGCACAGTCGTCGGATGGGCAGAAAAGCGGCAAAACATGGCCGCCTGACAGAGTCCCCCGGCAAGGAGAAAAAACATGCATCCAGCACTTTGGGTCAGTAAAACCGGGTTGAGCGCACAGGACACCAAGATGTCCACCATTTCCAACAACCTGGCCAACGTTAACACCAC
Source organism: Marinobacter alkalisoli (assembly GCF_045449855.1). Taxonomy (NCBI): domain Bacteria; kingdom Pseudomonadati; phylum Pseudomonadota; class Gammaproteobacteria; order Pseudomonadales; family Marinobacteraceae; genus Marinobacter; species Marinobacter alkalisoli. The sequence goes on from NZ_JBJJLC010000003.1 coordinate 83,376, forward strand.
CGGTTTCAAGCGGGACCGGGCGGTGTTCCAGGACCTTCTGTATCAGGTCAACCGGCAGCCCGGCGGTATGAGCACCGAGAATTCCGAGCTGCCCTCCGGCCTTCAACTGGGCACCGGTGTGCGTGTTGTCGGCACGACCAAGCAGTTTTCCCAGGGCAACCTTGAGGTGACCGAGCAACCGCTGGATATGGCGGTTGATGGTCGCGGTTTCATGCAGATCCTGCTCCCGGACGGGCAGGTTGCCTACACCCGTGACGGCCAGTTCCAGCTCAATTCCGACGGGGATATCGTGAACCCGGATGGCTATACGCTGGAGCCCAACATCAACGTGCCGGAAAACGCGACCAACATCACCATTGGCAAGGACGGTACCGTCACTGCCGTAGTGGATGACCAGGCAGCACCGATCAACCTGGGGGAAATCACTCTGGTGGACTTCATTAACCCCCAGGGACTGCAGGCTATTGGTAACAACCTCTACAAAGCCACCAACGCCAGCGGTGACCCCGCTGAAGGCGAGCCTGGCATTGGCGGGCTCGGTACGGTTGAGCAGGGCATGGTTGAGTCTTCCAACGTTGAGGTGGTGGAAGAGTTGGTCAGCATGATCACCACTCAGCGTGCCTATGAGATGAACTCCAAGGTGGTGTCGGCTACCGACCAGATGCTGCAGTTTATTACGAACAATATCGGCTGATCCGGTCGTGGTTCGTAGAGGGGACAGACAATGAAACGCATCGCGATAACAGATAGCACAATCTCCATCCGTACTCTGGCGCTGGTGGCCGTGTTGATCGTGTTGCAGGGATGTACCGCCATGAGTCGACAGAGGGCGGTTCCCGATGATCCGGCGTACGCGCCGGTGCGGGCCGAGGCAATGATGCAGCGCAATCCGGAATCCGGGGCCATTTTCCAGACCCAGCGTAACCACAACCTATACGGTGATACGGTGGCGCTGAATGTGGGGGATGTCCTGACGGTAACGCTCGAGGAATCCACTCGCGCCAGCAAGAACGCCGAAACCAGCATTAGCAAGGACCAGGAAATCTCAATGCTGGACCCTCAGATTCTTGGCAAGACCGGTCTGAACCTGGGTACCGAAATTGAACAGGAGCGTGATTTCGAAGGCCAGGCCGAAGCGGACCAGAGTAATAGCCTGGCGGGTAGCATCACCGTAACCGTCACCGAAGTACTGCCCAATGGCGTGCTGCATATTCGCGGTGAGAAATGGCTGTCCCTGACCAACGGCGATGAGTACATCCGCCTCACCGGTCTGGTTCGTCCCCAGGATATCGCGCCGGACAACACCGTGGCTTCCAACCGTATTGCCAATGCCCGCTTTGCCTATGGCGGCACGGGGGATTTCGACCAGGCGAATCAAATGGGCTGGCTGGCCCGCTTCTTTAACAGTGAGTGGTGGCCGTTATGAGGATGATCCGTTTCTGGGTTGTCGTCCTGGCTTTGTCCGTGGTGGCCTCGCCGGTGCTGGCGGACCGCCTCAAGGATCTGGCGCGCATCAAGGGTGTTCGTAATAACCAGCTGGTGGGTTACGGGCTGGTGGTGGGTCTGGACGGCACTGGTGACAAGGCGCCGTTCACCAACCAGACCTTCCGCAACATGATGAACCAGTTCGGTATCACGTTGCCGGAAGGGGTGAACCCGAACCTGGCTAACGTGGCAGCGGTGACCGTCAGCGCCACCTTGCCGCCTTTTGCCAAGCCCGGGCAGGAGCTGGATATTACGGTGTCCTCTATCGGTAACGCCGACAGCCTCAGGGGCGGAACCCTGTTGATGGCGCCGCTGAAAGGTGCGGATGACCAGATCTATGCCATGGCTCAAGGCAGCCTCGTGGTGGGTGGTTTTGGTGCCCAGGGGCAGGATGGTTCTCGGATTACGGTAAACGTCCCGTCCGTTGGCCGGATTCCCAATGGAGCCACCATTGAGCGGGAGGTGATTTCCCCCTTCAGCAAAGGTGACACGATTACTTTTAACCTGCTGCGTGCTGACTTCACAACAGCGCGCCGTGTGGTGGAGGCCATTAATAACACGCTCGGCCCGGACATGGCCTACGCCCACGACGCTACCTCAGTATCGGTGAAGGCGCCCAGGGATGCGGATCAGCGGGTGAGTTTCCTGTCGATTCTGGAAAACATCGAGGTGGACCCGGCCCAGGACGCCGCCAAGGTTGTCATCAACAGCCGGACCGGGACCATCGTGGTGGGTCAGAACGTGAAGGTCAGCCCGGCGGCTGTCACCCATGGCAATCTCACGGTGACCATTGAAGAGAACCCGGAAGTGGTGCAGCCAAATCCCTTTGCCGGTGGCGAAACCGCCGTCGAGCCCAATACCCAGATTGCCGTCACCGAGGACCCGGCCCGGATGTTCCAGTTCGGCCCGGCGGTGACCCTGAACGAAATTGTCCAGGCGGTGAACCAGGTCGGTGCGGCGCCCGGCGATGTGATGGCGGTTCTTGAAGCACTCAAACAGGCTGGCGCGTTGCGTGCCGAGCTGATTGTGATTTAGGTGGCGTGATGCAGGACTCCAGCATTCAACAGGCCCGGATCTACACCGATTTCAGCGGTCTCAATGAATTGAAATCCCAGGCCAGGACGGACAAGAAAGCCGCCCTGGAAGAGGTCGCTCGTCAGTTCGAGAGCCTGTTTATTGGCGAAATGATGAAGTCCATGCGCAAGGCCGGGGATGTCTTCTCCGAAGACAATTACCTGAACAGCAACGAGTCCGAGCATTATCGTGACATGTTTGATAATCAGCTCAGCCTGACCCTCGCGGGGCAGCGGGGTGGCACTGGGCTGGCCGAGGCGCTGGTTCGCCAGCTCAGCCGGCAGATCCCGGGCATGAGTGAAGAGGGCGAGAAGCTCTCGGGCCACAAGGCCACGCTTGCGGATTACGACCGCAGCGTTCCGGTTCCCTCCAGGGCGTTGCCGGAACAGGTGCGGGAAGTGAACCGGATTGCACCGGCGGAGCCAGCGGAACCAATCGCCGCTCCAGCCACCGAAGATCTGGCGCCAATGCCACGGAACTTCAACAGCCCGGAGGAGTTTGTCCGTGAGTTGTTGCCGGTTGCGGAGCGCGTAGCCAGGGAAAGCGGCATTGATCCGCGTGTCATGATCGCCCAGGCGGCGCTGGAAACCGGATGGGGCAAACACATGATTGAAGGTGAGGGCGCATCGCCCACTCACAACCTGTTTGGTATCAAGGCCGACCATCGCTGGCAGGGGGATTCCGTCAACATTGCCACCACGGAGTTCCGCGAGGGCGTTCCCATGAGTGAGCGGGCGTCGTTCCGGGCGTATCCGGATTATGAAGCGAGCTTCCGGGACTATGTCGAGTTCCTGGAATCCAACCCCCGTTACCGGGATGTTCTGGCCTCCGCTGATCAGCCCGAGGTATTCGCCCAGAAGCTGCAGGATGCCGGTTACGCCACCGATCCGGAGTACGGCGCCAAGATCCGCCGGATTATGAACGGTGATTCCCTGATGACACTGTCCATGGATGACGCGGAGTCCATGGGCAACACAGAGGCTGAGGAGTAACGGTTATGGCGGGACTGATCAATATTGGTCTGACGGGCATCCTTGGCCATCAGGCGGCGCTGAACACCACGGGCAATAACATTACCAACGCCAACACGCCCGGTTACAGTCGCCAGGAAGTGCAGTTCGATACCCAGCCGGGGCAGCGCACCGGCGCCGGAACCATTGGCAGTGGCGTCAGCATCTCGAATATCCGACGGCTCGCCAATGAGTACCTGGTTCAGCAGGTTCGCGAAGACACCACCCTCAACGGTGAGCAGCAAGCGTTGAACTCCGAGTTGTCGCGTCTCGATAACCTCCTCGGCGGTGAGACAACCGGGCTCAGCGATACCCTGAACAATTTCTTCGCGAGTCTGCAGAACGCGGCGGAAGATCCCGCATCGCTGCCGCAACGCCAGCTCGTGCTGAGTGAGGCACAACAGTTGGTCAACCGCTTCCAGGCCCTGAACCAGGAGTTCATACAGCAGCGGGAGTCGGTGAAGACGCAAATGCAGCAGGGGGTGAAAGACGCCAATACCCTGTTGAAAAGCATTGCCGAGCTGAACCTGGCCATTTCCGAATCTCCCGGGCTGGCCGAGGGCAAGATGCCCAATGAGCTCCTGGACAAGCGGGATGAAGCGCTCAGGGAATTGTCGGATCTTGTGGGAATCAAGGTGACGCAGGCTGAGGGCAGTCAGGTGAACGTATCCCTGAACAACGGCCTGGCCCTGGTGGTGGGCAGCAACGCCGCCGAGTTCGGTACCCGTGAGAGTGCTGAGGATCCGACATCGCTGGAGTTTACCCTCAGGAACGGCGGAAGAACCCTGACAGTGGACGAGCAGATCAACGGCGGCAAGCTTGGCGGTTTACGGCGGTTCGAAGCGGAGGCGCTGAAGCCTGCCTTCGACGAACTCGGGCGCGTTGCCATGGCGCTCTCCGAGACCATGAATCATCAGCATGAAATCGGGCTGGATCTGGAAGGCGAGCTGGGTGGGCAGTTCTTTACCGACATTAACAACATTGCGGCCCAGCGCGGTCGGGTGATTGCGAATGCCAACAACCAGGCCCCCAACGATGCCCAGCTGGCGGTGGAGATTACCGACAGTTCGGCTCTGGAGTCGGGCAGTTGGTCTCTTCAGTTCAGTGGCGATGGCCGCAGCTTTGAGCTGATTGACAGTGCAACAGGCAAAACGGTGAACCAGGGCCGGCTGCCGGACCCGGTCAATTCCGAGATCTCCATGCCCGGATTCAATATCCGTATTGAAGGCGGCACCTTTAACGCCGGGGATAAGTACCTGATTCAGCCAACCCGGAACGCTGCAGCCAATATCGGCCTGGAAGTGGAGCGGGAAGAGGATCTGGCGTTTGCCAGCCCGGTCCGTGCAGAGTCGGACCTGGGCAACAGCGGGACTGCCCAGATCAACCAGGGCAAAATGCTGGATGTCCGCAACCCGTTTACCAATGCCCTGTTACCTGGCTTCCGGACCGAGGGCGAGCTGACAAACGGCCCGCTGGAAGTCCAGTTTGATGACGATGGCGCCGGGAACCTGGTGTTCAGCGTGTTCGACAACAACGGCGATGCGATCATTGCCGATAAGCCCTATCAGGACGGGATTTCCAACAAGCTGTTCAGTGAAGACCCCAGTGACGGCGCGGAGTACCAGGGCTTTCAGTTTGAGATTTCAGGGAAGCCGGAGGTGGGTGACGTTTTCACCATCGGTTTCAACGAGAACGGCGTGTCCGATAACCGCAATGCCGAGTTCCTGGCGGCACTGGGAACGGCCAATACCATGAACAATGGCACCCAGAACTTCACCGAGGGCTATGCCGGGGTCGTGGAGGCGGTTGGCGTAAAAACCCGTCAGAGCCAGTTGGACAAGGATGCCAGCCAGACCCTGCTGGAGCAGTCCACCAATCAGCGGGAATCGGTATCAGGCGTCAACCTTGATGAGGAAGCCGGAAAGCTCATCCAGTATCAGGCAGCCTATAACGCCTCGGCCCAGGTCATGAGTGTGGCTCAGGATTTGTTTACGACACTGTTGCAGAGTTTCCGGTAACAGGGGGGAGGTGACATGATCAGAATTTCATCGCAACAGGTATTTTCGGGGGGCATCAATCGCCTGCAGGATCTCAACGTTGGCCTGAACAAAACCTCTGAACAGGTATCCACCGGCAAGCGTGTTAACCGGCCTTCTGATGACCCCGTGGCCGCAGCGCGCATTCTCAAGCTCAATCAGGAGCTGGCTCGTGTGGAAACCTATCAGCGCAATGCCACGCTGGCGGACAATCGCCTTAAGCAGGAAGAGAGCGCCCTCGAGAGCTCCATCGACGTCATCCAGCGAGTGAGGGAGCTGACGGTGCAGGCCGGGAACGGCTCGTTGAGCCAGAACGACCGTCAGTCCATTGCATCGGAACTGAAGGAGCGCCTGGGGCAACTGGCTACCATCACAAACACCAAGGATGCCTCTGGCGAATATATTTTCAGCGGCTTTCAGGGTGATCAGGAGGCGTTCACAAAGAACGTGTCCGGTGACTGGGTCTATCGTGGTGACGAAGGTCAGCGTGTGCTGGAAATTGATGACGGGGTGACCGTCCCGATCAGCGACCACGGCAAGGGGATCTTTGTCGATGTGGCGGCGGCAGAGCCCACCTTCTTTGCCGAGGCGTCGTCCACCAACGAATCCGGGGCGCGGATCAGCTCCGGCATGGTGGCGGATCGCGATGCGTTTGACCTGGTGTATCCGGATGATATTTCCGTCTCGGTTGTTGATGACGGTGCGGGTGGACTGGAAGTGCAAGCCTTCAACCGGCGCACCGACGCTCCACTCGCCGTTACGCCTCCGGCGTACGACAATGGCGGAAGCTTTGAGGTTGCCGGGGCCCGGGTAGAGATCTACGATGCCGCCGATGGCGACGAGTTCACCCTGAAAACGGCCCAGAAGCAGTCCGTGTTCACTTCCGTTGAAAAATTGATTTACGGCCTGGAAAACATCGACAAGTCGGCCCCCGGTGGCCAGGACACCTATGATGACCTGATCGCCAATTCCCTGACCAACCTGGACAATGCCCAGGAAAGCATTATCAAGAAGCAAACCGAGCTGGGCGGGCGAATGAATGCGGTGGAATCCACCCAGTCCTTCCTTGAGGATTCTTCTGTATACAGCAATGAAATCCGTTCCCAGCTCCAGGACGTGGACTACGCGGAAGCGATCAGTAACCTGAGTTTCCAGAGCTTCGTACTGCAGGCCGCCCAGCAGTCATTTGCCCAGGTTTCACAATTGTCATTGTTCGATCGCCTGTAAAAAGCCCGCCGGAACAAGGAAGTCCGGCACTTGTTATTGCTTTCAGATTCAACCTCAGTATAATCCCCAGCACTCTCCGATGGCGGCGTGGTGAAATTGGTAGACACGACGGATTCAAAATCCGTTGGGGTAAAACCCGTGGCGGTTCGAGTCCGCCCGCCGCTACCACTTACAAGCCGCACTATGCGGTGTCGTGAACAGTCCATCCAATGAACGTCTCCGATTTTCACTTTGATCTGCCGGATGAACTTATCGCCCGGTATCCGCTCAAAGAGCGAAGTGCGTCCCGGTTGCTCAGCCTTGATGGCTTGTCCGGCGAAACCAGGCATCTTCGTTTCACCGATTTGCCGGACTTGCTCCAGCCGGGTGACCTGCTGGTCTTCAATGATACCCGAGTGATTCCCGCACGCCTGTTTGGCCAGAAAGAAACTGGCGGTCAGGTGGAAGTGTTGGTTGAGCGTGTGCTTGGGGAGCGTGAAATCCTGGCTCACGTAAGGGCTTCCAAGGCGCTGAAGGAAGGCCAGAAAGTGTTGCTGGAAGACGGAACGGCGTTACGGATGACCGGTCGGGATGACGCCCTGTTTCACCTGTTCTGTGACAGCGACGAAGTCATTCTGGACGTGCTTGACCGCATTGGGCACATGCCATTGCCTCCCTATGTGGATCGTCCCGATGAGTCCTCGGACCGCGAGCGTTACCAGACCGTGTACGCACGGGAAGCGGGGGCTGTGGCGGCGCCAACGGCCGGCCTGCATTTCGATGAGCGGTTGCTGGCAACGCTGAAGGAGCGGGGCGTGGACGTGGCCTGGGTGACCCTTCATGTAGGGGCGGGTACCTTCCAGCCCGTACGGGTCGAGCGAATCGAAGACCATATTATGCACAGTGAAGTGGCCCATGTTCCGGAAGCCACCGTTGAGGCGGTGAAACGTACCCGTGCCCGCGGCGGCCGGGTGGTTGCTGTGGGGACCACGTCCGTGCGCTCGCTGGAATCCGCCACCCGTGGCGGTGTACTGCGGCCTTTCCGTGGTGAAACCGATATCTTCATTCATCCTGGTTATCGTTTCCAGGCGGTTGATGCCATGGTCACCAACTTCCATTTGCCGGAGTCCACGTTGATCATGCTGGTCAGCGCGTTTGCCGGATACAACAATGTCATGGCGGCTTACGCTGAAGCAGTGCGGGAGAAGTACCGCTTCTTCAGCTATGGCGATGCCATGTTTATTACGGGCCAGGAGCCCAGCCTCGGTATGCTGAAAGGTTGTGCCGGGGAAACCAGTCAGGAAAGCGGAGTGAAATCGTGAGCCAGTCCTGCTTCATGTCGTTTGAAAAACTCGGTGAAGACGGTCGTGCCCGCCGGGGCCGACTGACCTTTCCGCGCGGAACCGTGGAGACGCCGGCGTTCATGCCGGTTGGAACCTACGGTACCGTCAAGGGGATGTTGCCACGGGATATCAAGGAGATCGGGGCCGAGATTATTCTGGGCAATACCTTTCACCTGATGCACAGGCCCGGTACCGAGGTGGTGAAAGCCCATGGAGATCTCCATGATTTCACCCAGTGGCAGGGCCCGATCCTGACCGATTCCGGCGGGTTCCAGGTGTTCAGCCTTGGTGAAATGCGCAAGATCACCGAGGAGGGCGTCACCTTCCGCTCGCCGGTTGATGGCTCCCCGGTCAAGCTCAACCCCGAGATCGCCATGCAGGTTCAGCGTGACCTGGGGTCGGATATCGTAATGATCTTCGACGAGTGCACGCCTTACCCCGCCACGGAAAAGGAGGCGAGGGAGTCCATGGAGATGTCACTGCGCTGGGCCGAGCGGAGCAAGCAGGCCCACGAGGGAAATCCTGCAGCGTTGTTCGGAATTGTTCAGGGTGGTATGTATGAGTCCCTGAGGGATCGCTCCCTGGGCGGGCTGACCGACATTGGTTTTGATGGCTATGCCATCGGTGGGCTGTCGGTGGGCGAGCCCAAAGAGGATATGATTTGCATCCTGGATCATTTGCCGCCCCGTATGCCGGAGGACAAGCCCCGTTACCTGATGGGAGTGGGGCGGCCGGAAGACATTGTTGAGGCCGTTCGTCGCGGTGTGGACATGTTTGACTGCGTCATGCCGACCCGGAACGCCCGTAATGGCTACCTGTTTACGTCCACCGGGATCGTGAAAATCCGTAACGCGAAGAACCGTCACGATATCGGGCCCCTGGACGAGCGGTGTGACTGTTACACCTGCCAGAATTTTTCGAGAAGTTATCTGCATCATCTCGATAAGTGTGGAGAAATGCTCGGCTCCCAGCTGAACACAATCCACAACCTGAGGTTCTACCAGAACCTGATGGCCGGATTGCGTGGCGCAATTGAAGCAGGTACATTGTCGGACTTTATCAGCGACTTCTACGCCCGCCGGGGTGAGACTGTTCCGCCGCTGGCGGACTGACGACCCTCATTAAAGCAGGCCGAATTTACTTTGAACAATTATCTCAAACAACGGAGACATTGAATGAAATCGATCAAGCTGCTTGTTGCCGCACTCATTGCCGTTATGCCTTCACTGGCGTTGGCGCAGGATCCCGGTGCCCAGGGCATGGGAGTTATGGGGCAGGTTATCTTTTTTGCCGGCTTCATCCTGATTTTCTACTTCCTGATCTGGCGTCCGCAGTCCAAGCGCGCGAAAGAGCACAAGGCGCTGATGTCAGGCCTGAACAAGGGTGATGAAGTGGTTACCTCCGGCGGCGTTGCTGGCCGTATCACCAAGGTAACTGATGATTTCCTTGTCGTTGAAGTGGCTGACAACGTTGAGATCAAGGTTCAGAAAGTCGCGGTTGCCGCTGCTCTGCCCAAAGGTACCCTGAAAGACATCTGAACCGGCGCTTCGCCAGACTGAATTAGGGAGCCTCTGAGCAACTCCTAAGCCAAGCTGACATTTCAGAGCCGGCCCCCGGGCCGGCTAAAAGGGAACCCATGCTTAACAAGTACCCGCTCTGGAAAAACCTGATTATCCTGATCGCCCTGGTGATCGGGTTTATCTACGCATTACCCAACCTGTTTCCTGATGATCACGCCGTTCAGATTACCGGTGCAAGGAGCAGTACCGAAGTCAATCAGAGCACGCTCGACCGTGCTGTTGATGCACTGGAATCCGAAGGCATTGAGATCAAAGGCAGCGATCTTCAGGATCGCAACGGGTTAATCCGGGTGCTCGACGGGGATGACCAGCTCAAGGCGCGTCCGGTAGTACAGAATGCCCTTGGAAATGATTACCTGGTTGCGTTGAACATGGCGCCGTCCACCCCGGACTGGTTGCGCAGCCTCGGCGCGGGCCCGATGAAGCTTGGCCTGGACCTTCGCGGTGGCGTTCACTTCCTACTGGAAGTGGATATGGAAACCGCGGTTGAGCAGCGCCTTGAAGCCTTGTCGGGACAGATCAAGGGTGATCTCCGGGAAGAGCGTATTCGTTACCGTGGTGGCGACCTTGATGATCGGGAAATCGTCCTGAGTTTCCGTGACGAATCGTCCCGCACTGAAGCATTTGCGCTGATTCGTGATCAGTACAATCAGTTCCTGCTGGACGAACAGACCGAAGGCGATGAATTCCGGATCGTCCTGTCCCTGTCCGAGCAAGAAGTGAAGTCGATTCAGGACTATGCACTGGAGCAGAACCTGACGACCATCCGTAACCGTGTGAACGAGTTGGGTGTGGCCGAGCCTCTGGTGCAGCGCCAGGGCGCTGATCGCATCATTGTTGAGTTGCCCGGCGTTCAGGATACGGCACAGGCCAAGCGTGTTCTCGGGGCAACCGCCAACCTCGAATTCCGCCTGGAAGCAAGGTCGGATGCGCCGCGCTCAGAAACCGAAACTTTCGGGTTCCGGGATGAACCGCAACGCAGTGCCCGGCTGGAGCGGGACATCATCGTCACTGGCGAAAACGTTTCCAATGCCCAGCAGGCCTTCGATGAGAATGGTCAGCCCCAGGTCAACATCACCATGGATTCGGTGGGCGGTGACCTGATGAACCGCGCCACGCGCAATGCGATCCAGCGTCGCATGGCGGTGCTGTTCATTGAATACCGCACCGAGACCGAGCAGAAGGTGGTCGACGGTGAAATCCAGACCGAAGAAAACCGTGTTGTTGAAAGGGGCATCATCAGTCTGGCGACGATCCAGTCCGCCCTGGGCAGCAGCTTCCGGATTACCGGCCTGGATTCCATTCCCGAGGCATCGGAGCTGGCCCTGTTGCTGCGTGCGGGCTCCCTTGCCGCGCCGATGTATTTTGTCCAGGAACGGACCATCGGCCCCAGCCTCGGTCAGAAGAATATCGATGCCGGCATGATGTCGGTCGCTCTGGGCTTTGCCCTGGTGCTGATCTACATGGCGATCTATTACCGCGGATTTGGCCTGATCGCCAATGTGGCGCTGACGCTGAACCTGATGATGCTGATTGCCTGCATGTCCATCCTATCGGCCACACTGACCCTGCCGGGTATCGCCGGTATCGTGCTGACGGTCGGCATGGCGGTTGACGCCAATGTGCTGATCTTCGAACGAATACGGGAAGAGCTTAAAACCGGTGTGCCGCCGCAGTCCGCGATCAATGCCGGCTACTCGCGGGCGTTTGTCTCGATTGTCGATGCCAACATCACCACGTTGCTGGTGGCCGTTATTCTGTTCGCCATGGGTTCCGGCCCGGTGAAAGGGTTCGCGGTGACTCTGTGCCTGGGCATTCTCACGTCGATGTTCTCGGGGCTTATGGTTAGCCGCAGCATCGTGAATTTCGTATACGGTGGTCGCAAGATTCAGAAGCTGTCGATCGGGGGGAAGCTGGCTAATGTCTGATACACAGAAGCAGCCAATTGATTTCATGGGGATACGGAAGATAGCCTCCGTATTCTCCATTGCACTGATTATTATCTCCGTCGCTTTGCTGGCCGCCCGCGGACTGAACCTGGGAATGGACTTCACTGGCGGTACGTCGGTGGAGCTGGAATATCAGCAAGCGCCGGTATTGTCCGATATCCGGGGTGAGTTGGAGCAGGCCGGGTTCAGCAATTTTGTGGTGCAGAACTTTGGCTCGGACACCACGGTGCTGATCCGCATGCGCGAATCCGGCAACGATGAGCTGGCGCGGCAAGTAATGGAGGCGCTGACCAGCGGTGGCGCCGAGCTGGAGCTGGTGAGTTCCGAGTTCGTGGGCTCCCAGGTTGGTGAGGAACTGAAGGAAGACAGCGGCCTGGGGCTGTTGATTGCCTTGGCCGTGGTGTTGATCTACGTCGGCATGCGCTTCCAGTTCAAGTTCGGGATCGCCTCCGTGCTGCCTCTGGCACACGATGTGATCATTGTGCTGGGGGTATTTGCCCTGTTCCAGTGGACGTTTGACCTGTCGGTGCTGGCTGCGCTGCTGGCGGTGATTGGTTACTCGCTGAACGATACGATTGTGGTATCGGACCGTATCCGGGAAAATTTCCGTAAGCTGAGGGAGGGGGATTCGTGGTTCATTATTAACGAGTCCATTCACCAGACCATCAGCCGTACCATCAATACGTCCGGTACCACGTTGGTGGTGTTGCTGGCCCTGTACTTCTTTGGCGGCGAAGCCATCAATAACTTTGCCATCGCACTGATGATTGGTGTTGTGGTCGGTACCTATTCCTCGATTTACGTGTCTGCCAACATGCTGATGGTGTTGAACGTATCTCGCGAGGATCTGATGGTGCCGGCGAAGGAAGGTCTTGCCAACGAAGAAGAGGAAGAGCAGCCGCCGGAGTGGCTCAACCGGATGTAACGGCCTGTCGGATTGCGGCTTCGCCTAATCCGACCTACGATAGGGGTGTCAGGATCCGGTAGGTTGGATTAGGCCCGAAGGGCCGTAATCCAACAAGAGGCAGCCGCCCAGCGCTAAAGCGCACCTCCCACAAAAAAAGCCGCAGCCCTTACGGGTTGCGGCTTTTTTCGTTACAGCTGAAACTCTGCCGGAGTCTAGCGGGGCAGGCGTCCACGAAATGGGTGGAGAACTTTCAGCACTTCCCGGAACAGCTTCGGGTTGGCGACAACCAGTTGGCGGGCGTTGCCCGTCGAAGGGTTGCCGGAGAAGTCGCCGGTGAGGGCGCCAGACTCCATGGCGAGGGTGACGCCGATGTCGAGATCCGCCGCTTCAGGCTTGAAGATAACCGCCGCATCCAGATAACCGGCGGACACGCGTGCAATGTCCAGGGCCACGCACCCGGAGGTGCGGAACATGCCGGATTCCCTGGCGATCACGGAGGCCATTTCACCCCAGAGCAGGGCATCATCACCTGTGCGCGCCTGGTCCAGCAGGTTGCTGCTAATGGCACACTGCTGGGTATGCTTGATCTCGCTCGTGCGGACGCGGCGGCTGTTCAGTGCGGCGCCGTGGCCCCGGCTGGCGGAGTACTCTTCGCCGGTAATCGGGTTGACCAGCAGCAGGTTTTCCGCCCGGTTGTTCTTCTTCTGGATCAGCGCCAGTGCGAAGTCCGGAATGCCGCGCAGGAAATTGTCACGGCCCAGGAGCGGAAAAATGTGCCAGCTCTTCTCGCTGCCATTGGCGTCGGACTCGCCCATGGGTGCAATGGTGTGGTCTTTGTAGGCTTTTTCGAGCTGTTCCGTGAAATTGTCGTAGATGGACGTTTCAACACGGTCCAGTTGGCCCAGGCGGTCGGACTCGTCCTTGCCGTTGGGTTCCTGGCGCTCGAAATGTGCTTTCAGATAGTCAGACCCCTGACGCGCTACGCGCAGGGCCATTTTAATTGCTGGTTGCATCTGAGTGTTCATTATCCGGGTGTGTGAAGGTCGCGTATGATAGCAAAAGAAAGGGCTGCTTGTATGTTTTTTGCCTCAGCAATGTCACGGATCACGCTCTGTTTCGGGATGTCCGGAGAGGCAAAGCGGGGTAGGAATCTGCTATGATTAGCGGCCCTAAATCATTGACAGAGATTACGGCCCATGCATAAACCGGCGCTTCCCCTGGAAGGCACTGATACGTTTCAGGACCAGATCCGCATTGTCCTGGTGGAAACTTCCCATTCCGGGAATATCGGGGCGGTGGCGCGTGCCATGAAAAACATGGGGCTTGGCAATCTGTGTCTGGTTAATCCGGCATCGTTCCCCGACGAGACATCCTACGCCCGCTCGTCCGGAGCATCGGATGTGCTGGATAACGCCAGGGTGGTGTCTTCCCTGGACGAGGCCATCTCCGATTGCGTGCTGGTGATGGGCACCAGTGCCAGGGGGCGCAAGGTGCCCTGGCCGGTCATTGCTCCGCCTGATGCGGCGGTCAAGGCGGCGGAACATACCTCCGCCGGGCCGGTGGCCCTGGTGTTTGGCCGCGAGAATCACGGGCTCAGCAACGATGAGTTGCAGCGTTGTCACTACCATATCCATATTCCCTCCAATCCGGAATACAGCTCCCTGAACCTGGCCATGGCCGTTCAGGTGGTCTGCTATGAAATGCGCATGCATTACCTGCGCGGACTTGAAGGAGGCGAGGGCAGCCCATACCTTAAACCCATGACCGCTCCCGGTGATGCGGGCTGGGATGTCCCTCCCGCACCGGTGAACGATGTGGAGGGCTTTTTCGGGCACCTTGAGCAGGTGCTTGTGGATATTGATTTCCACCGCCGGGAAAACCCGCGTCAGTTGATGACTCGTTTGCGCCGCCTGTTCCAGAGAGCAAGAATGGATCAGATGGAAATCAATATCCTCAGGGGGATTCTGACTGCGGTGCAGAAATCGGCAGCCAAAGAGTCCCCGGAAATGGCTTCAGAGGCCGATAAAGCCGCCACTGGGCAGGAAGAAGATCATGTTTGAACGATTAAGGGAAGATGTTGCCAGCGTGTTCCATCGCGATCCCGCTGCCAGAAATACTTTCGAGGTGCTGACTAATTACCCGGGCTTGCATGCCTTGCTGTTGCACCGGTTTTGCCACTGGCTATGGAATCTGGGGCTGAAATGGCTGGCGCGCACCATCTCCACCATCGCCCGTTGGCTGACTGGCATTGAAATACACCCGGGAGCGACCATTGGCCGCCGCTTTTTTATCGATCACGGCATGGGCGTGGTGATCGGTGAAACGACCATCATCGGTGATGACGTCACCCTGTATCAGGGCGTAACCCTGGGTGGAACCAGTTGGAATAAGGGTAAGCGTCACCCCACCATCGGTAACGGCGTAGTGGTAGGCGCTGGCGCGAAGATTCTGGGGCCATTCGAAGTCGGGGAAGGGGCCAAGGTGGGTTCCAATTCCGTGGTTACCAAGGCGGTTCCGGCCGGAGCGACCGTGGTCGGCATTCCTGGCCGGGTTATTGTGAAACGTAAGCCCACCGAAGACGATAACGATGTGCGCCGCAAGGAGATGGAAGAGCGCATGGGCTTCGATGCCTACGGCGTGACTGAAGAAATGCCGGACCCTGTGGCAAGGGCAGTGCGCAGTCTGCTGGATCACATGCATGTCGTGGATGACCGCATTGAGAACATGTGCAAGGCGCTTAAGAAGGTGAACAGCGAGTACCAGAATGGTGAGTTGCCGCCACTGCAGGACGAGGATTTTGACTGTGTCCGGGACGATCAGCCCCAGGATAAGTGAATACTTGACTGTTTTGGTAGGTCAATTCATACTCGGCGCTGTGAATTCTGATTCATTCCCTTGTCGGGGCTGAGACTATGAAACTGACCACCAAAGGCCGCTATGCCGTTACGGCGATGCTGGATCTGGCTCTTCATGGGAGTCAGGGGCCGGTCAGTCTTGCGGACATTTCAGCCCGGCAGGAAATCTCCCTCTCCTATCTGGAGCAGCTGTTTTCCCGTCTGCGCAGGCACCAGTTGGTGGTCAGCATCCGTGGTCCGGGTGGCGGCTACCGCCTGAGCCGTGATGCCGCCTCTGTATTCATCTCCGAAGTGGTGGATGCAGTCAATGAATCCCTGGATACCACGCGCTGTGGTAACAAGGGTGACTGCCAGAACGGCGAAAAATGCCTGACTCACCATCTGTGGTCGGATCTGAGCGATCAGATCCATCAGTTTCTCAGTGAGATCAGTCTTGCCGATCTGATGAAAAAGCGGGAAATCCAGACGGTGGCGGACCGACAGGATCGCCTCCAGTCGGATGCTGACTCCCAGACGATCAACACCGAGCGCCTGACTGAGCAGACGCCGGCCTGAACCAAGTAACTCTCGATACCATTATGAAAAAGCCCGTCTATCTGGATTACGCGGCGACGACGCCCGTTGATCCCCTTGTTGCTGAAGAAATGGTCAGGTATCTGACCCTGGATGGCGTATTCGGAAATCCGGCGTCACGCTCCCACGCCTACGGCTGGCAGGCAGAAGCGGCGGTCGAGAGTGCGCGCAAGCATGTGGCTGGCCTGATCCACGCCGACCCGAGGGAGATTGTGTGGACTTCCGGTGCGACCGAATCCGACAATTTGGCTATCAAGGGGGCGGTAGCCGGGAAACCCGGCGCCCATGTGATCACCTCGATGATCGAGCACAAGGCCGTTCTCGACACCTGCAAATGGCTTGAGAGCCAGGGTGTGGAAGTGACGTGGCTGAAGCCGCAACCGGATGGCCGCATTACGCCGGACCAGGTGGAGGAAGCCCTCAGGTCGGAAACGGTGCTGGTCAGCCTGATGATGGTGAATAATGAGTTGGGCTGCATCACCGATATCGGCGCCATCGGTGGCCTTTTGCGTGAGCGGGGCGTTCTGTTTCATGTGGATGCGGCCCAGGCGGCCGGAAAGATGCCGGTGGATGTAACGGCGACGCCGGTGGATCTGTTATCGCTGTCCAGCCATAAGGTCTACGGCCCGAAAGGCGTGGGTGCCCTGTACGTCCGCCGTTCGCCGGATGTGAAAATCGAGGCTCAGATTCATGGCGGCGGCCACGAAAGGGGGATGCGCTCCGGGACCTTGCCGACCCATCAGATTGTGGGTATGGGCAGCGCGTTTGCCCGGGCGCAAGAGTTGCTTGATGACGACATGGCCCGGCTGGAAGCGTTGCGTACCCGGTTCCTGGATGGCCTGTCGTCGCTGGATGGGGTGTCATTTAACGGCAGCGCTGAGGCAAGGGTGCCGGGCATTATCAATCTGTCGTTCGCCGGCGTTGACGCAGAGTCCCTGATGCTGGGCTTGCGGGAACTGGCGGTTTCGTCCGGCTCGGCCTGTGCGTCGGCGACCATCGAGCCGTCGTTTGTGCTCCGTGGTATCGGCCTTGGCGATGAAGAGGCCCATCGCGCCCTGCGATTCTCCCTCGGCCGATTTACCTCCGACGAAGAAGTGGACTTTGCGACGTCACAAATCATTGAAGTTGTTGGGCGTCTCCGCTCCGTGCGGTAGGCAGTAGCCTCCGGACTGCGTATAATCCCAACCCTGAATTTTTAACCTGAACCATACTGGAGAAATGACATGGCGAATGAGCGCACGCTCTCGATTATCAAGCCCGACGCAGTTGCAAAGAATGTGATCGGTGAAATCTACACCCGTTTTGAAAAAGCCGGTCTTAACATCGTTGCTGCCAAGATGATGCACCTGACCCAGGAGCAGGCGGAAGGCTTCTACGCTGAGCATAAAGAGCGTCCTTTCTTCAACGACCTGGTTGCTTTCATGACCTCCGGCCCGGCTGTGGTTCAGGTTCTGGAAGGCGAAGGCGCCATCCTGAAAAACCGCGACCTGATGGGCGCGACCAACCCGAAAGAAGCCGAAGCCGGCACTATCCGCGCCGATTTCGCGTCTTCTATCGACGCTAATGCCGTACACGGTTCCGACTCTGCCGCTTCCGCAGAGCGTGAGATCGCGTACTTTTTCAATGACAGTGAAATCTGCCCGCGCGGTTGATTCTGCTGCCGAAGCGGGAGACGTTCTCCCGCTTCGGATTGGTTATTTGATCGAGGTTATGAAATGACAGCGGCCGCTGAGAAAACCAACCTGCTGGGGATGCCGAAAGCCAAGATGGAGGCTTTCTTTGAGACCCTGGGGGAGAAGCGTTTCCGCGCCACCCAGGTGTTGCAGTGGATTCACCAGCGTGGCACTGATGACTTCGATCAAATGACCAATATGAGCAAGGTCCTGCGGGAAAAGCTCAAGGAAGTCGCCGAAATTCGCGGGCCTGAGGTGGTTTACGACGAAACCTCCAAAGACGGTACCCGCAAATGGGTCATGCGCATGGACAACGGTAACAGCGTTGAAACGGTGCTGATTCCCGATGGCGAGCGTGGCACTCTGTGTGTCTCTTCCCAGATTGGTTGCAGCCTGGACTGTACCTTTTGCTCGACTGGCAAGCGTGGCTTCAACCGCAATCTGACGGCTGCCGAAATCATCGGTCAGGTATGGGTGGCCCGGAAGGCCTTCATGCCGTTCGAGCCGGGCCCGGATCGCCCCATCACCAACGTGGTGATGATGGGTATGGGCGAGCCTCTGCTGAACTTCGACAACGTTGTCGACGCCATGAACCTGATGATGGAAGACCTGGCTTACGGGATATCGAAGCGTCGGGTGACCGTCAGCACCTCCGGTGTGGTGCCGGCCCTTGATCGTCTTGGCGAAGTTACAGATGTTTCACTGGCCATTTCGCTCCATGCCCCTAATGATGCACTGCGTAACCAATTGGTGCCATTAAATAAAAAGTACCCGATCGCGG
This sequence comes from Marinobacter alkalisoli, assembly GCF_045449855.1. Lineage (NCBI taxonomy): Bacteria > Pseudomonadati > Pseudomonadota > Gammaproteobacteria > Pseudomonadales > Marinobacteraceae > Marinobacter > Marinobacter alkalisoli. The sequence goes on from NZ_JBJJLC010000003.1 coordinate 101,848, forward strand.
AATTGCTGGCAGCGACAAAGCGGTACCTGGCCCGGTTACCGGACAAGCGCAAAGCCACCATCGAGTACACGGTGATCGAAGGAGTGAATGATCAGCCTGAGCACGCCCGTGAACTTGCGAAAATTCTTCGCGGTCTGCCCTGCAAGATTAACCTCATTCCTTTCAATCCGTTTCCGGAGAGTGACTTTCGTCGCCCGAAAATATCGGCGACCCGGCGCTTCCAGAACATCCTGAACGAGGCGGGCTATATCTCGACCGTGCGTACCACCCGGGGAGATGATATTGACGCTGCGTGCGGGCAACTTGTGGGCCAGGTTGAAGACCGTACCAAACGCAGTCAGCGGTACATTGCGGTTCAACAGGTCAATCCCTGAATCCGGCCGGCACTGAAACCAATTAACAATGTGAGGAATTGATAACCGTGGCATTTAGTCCAGTGAACCGTGTCCGAACCCTGTTGACCGTTATGCTGGTGATGTTTTTTGTCTCAGGTTGCGTCACCGTTTCCGACAGCCGCTTTGCCCGGGAAGAGGATCGCGAGAAAGCGGTTCGCAACTATGTTCAGCTTGCCACAGCGTATATTGGCCAGGGCAATCTGGACCGTTCACGGAAACATCTTGAGCGGGCCCTTGAACTTTCTCCCGATAATGCCGGCGCACTGTCTGCCATGGGCCTGCTGCACAATACCGATGGTGAGCCCAGGCTGGCCGAGGAATCCTTCCGCAAGGCGTTATCCAGTGACAGCGACTACACCCGTGGGCGCGTTTATTATGGCGCGTTTCTGTACGGTGAGCGGCGTTTCGACGAAGCACGGGACCAATTCCTCGTCGCGTCAAAGGATACCAAGTACGATGATCGTGCCTCGGTTTTCTTCAATCTGGGGATGAGTGAGGAGCGTCTGGATAACAACGATGCTGCGATTGATGCTTACCGGCGCTCCGTGGAACTGTCCAGGGGCGATGCGAAATCCCTGCTGGCATTGTCCCGCACCCTGGTGAAGGGTGGGAATTACTCGGCTGCGTCCCGTTATTACGATCGCTTGAGCAGGCTTATGCAGCAGAACCCCAGGTATCGGCATTCTCCGGAGAGCCTGCTTACCGGTATCCGGATTGCCCGCCATTCTAATCAGCGGGACCGGGCATCCAGTCTCGCTCTTCAACTGAAGAATAATTTTCCGGAGTCAGTCGAATACCAACAATACAAGGTGCTGATTTCTAATGAGTAATGAAGAAACCACTCAACAGCGTGTCGGTGAATCGGCAGGCAGCCTGCTAAGGCAGGGCAGGGAAAAGAAAGGGCTGAGTGTGTCGGGCGTTGCCGACGCGCAACATCTTCGTCCCGCTATTATCCAGGCCATAGAGGACGGCGATTACCAGCAGATTGACAGCGAATTGTTTCTCAAAGGCTATGTCAGGGCTTATGCGAAACAGGTAGACCTTGATGCGGACTCAGTGGTTGCCGTTCTCGACAGGGAACTGGAACCTCTGCGCCTGAAAAAGGCAGAAGCCCTGGAAGCCAATCCCCTGGTGGATATTGAACGCCGCAGGCGGCAGAAGCGGCGATTTGCAAAGATTCTTATTCTTTTGGTGGCTGTTCTGGTGGCCGCCTATCTGGTTCTGCGCTTTATTGATGACGGTACCAGCGATACCGAAGCGCCTCCGGTACAGGAACAGCAACAGGATCCGGAGCAGGATGCGGGTTCACTTCAGGAACCTGAACCGGAACCTGCTGTCGATGTCAGTGAGGCCCGGGTCAGGACTGAGGACGAGGCGCCTGTACAGGATACGGTGGCAGCACCGGAGTCCACGGCCGGAGAAACGTCCGACGAAGCGTTTGTTACCGCCGATGAGCCAGAGGCCGCTGAGACGGAAATTCCGGTTGCGGGGTCCGTTGGGGGTGATTCAGGTGAGGCGCTGGATGAATCCCGTATTCCTGTTGTCACCAGCACCACGGAGCCTGCATTGGCAGAAAGCGCGCCGGCAGAGGATCCCTCAGATACGGGGCGTCTGCAGGTTTCCTTTTCCAGCGATTGCTGGATTGAAGTGACCGATTCCGCCGGGTCAAGGCTGGTCAGCTCCCTTCAGCGGGATGGCGATCGTGTCGACGTTACCGGTCAGGTGCCTCTGAATGTGGTCATTGGTGCAGTGGATGCGGTGGCTGACATCAGTTTTCAAGGCGAACCGGTGGATATGTCTGAGTACCGGGTTGTGAACAACCGTGCCCAGTTCACCCTGGAAATCTGATAATTCTGAACACACTTATTTTGGTTAGCATGAGATGAAACAGGAATCTCCGATTAAAAGACGGCAATCCCGCCAGATCATGGTGGGTAATGTGCCGGTTGGCGGTGATGCTCCCATTGCGGTTCAGAGCATGACTAACACCAACACTTGTGACGTGGATGCCACTGTCGGGCAGATCCAGGCATTACAGGATGCCGGCGCGGATATTGTGCGGGTTTCCGTACCCAGCATGGAGGCGGCTGAAGCGTTCGGTCAGATTCGCTCCCGGGTATCCCTGCCGCTGGTGGCGGATATTCACTTTGATCACAAAATTGCCCTCAGGGTGGCCGAACTCGGGGTTGATTGCCTACGGATCAATCCCGGCAATATCGGCCGTGAGGACCGTGTGAGTGCGGTTATCAGTGCGGCAAAGGACCGGAACATCCCGATCCGTATCGGCGTCAATGCCGGTTCCCTGGAAAAGGAACTGCAGCGCAAGTACGGCGAACCGACGCCGGATGCGCTGGTGGAATCCGCCATGCGTCATATCGACATCCTGGACCGTCACGATTTTCAGGACTTCAAAGTAAGTCTCAAGGCCTCCGAGGTGTTCATGACGGTGGCGGCGTATCGCAAGATCGCTTCCCAGATTGAGCAGCCCCTGCACCTGGGTATTACGGAAGCCGGTGGCTTCCGCTCGGGCACGGTGAAATCGTCCATCGGCCTGGGCATGCTGTTGATGGACGGCATTGGCGATACCATCCGTGTATCCCTGGCGGCGGATCCGGTTCAGGAAATCAAGGTGGGCTTTGATATCCTCAAGAGTTTGCGACTGCGTAGCCGTGGTATCAACTTCATTGCGTGCCCGAGCTGTTCCCGCCAGAATTTCGACGTCATCCAGACCATGAATGATCTGGAAGCGCGGCTGGAGGATGTGAACACCTCCATGGACGTAGCCATCATCGGTTGCATCGTGAATGGCCCCGGTGAGGCAAAAGAGGCGGACATCGGATTGACGGGCGGTAGCCCCAAGAACCTGTTTTACATGGATGGCAAGCCAAACCAGAAACTGGATAACTCGACCCTGACGGAAGACCTTGAACGTCTGATCCGTGAAGAGGTGGCTCGTCGCAAGGAACAGGAAGACGCAATTATTGCCCGGTCCGGTGAGTAACCGGCGATCGCCCCATTAAATGATTCAGGATTAAGGGTTTAACTTGGCTAAGATTCAGGCAATTCGCGGGATGAACGATATCCTGCCGGATCAGACCCCCGTTTGGCAGTTTGTTGAAGGCAAGGTTCGTGAGGTTCTTTCCGGGTATGGCTACCAGGAAATCCGTATGCCCATCGTGGAGCAGACGGACCTTTTCAAACGGTCCATCGGAGAAGTGACCGACATCGTTGAAAAGGAAATGTACACCTTCGATGATCGCAATGGCGACAGCCTGACCCTTCGCCCCGAGGGCACGGCGGGCTGCGTGCGGGCGGCGGAAGAGCACGGCCTGCTGTTTAACCAGACCCGTCGGCTCTGGTACACCGGTCCGATGTTCCGCCATGAGCGCCCCCAGAAAGGTCGTTACCGCCAGTTCCACCAGATTGGTGTGGAATGCTTCGGCATGAGCGGGCCGGATATCGATGCCGAGCTGTTGATACTGACGGCGCGCCTGTGGAAGGAGCTGGGACTGGATGCCCATACCCGCCTGGAGATCAATTCCATTGGCACTTCCCAAGCCCGCCGGGCCTATCGTGAGGCACTGGTCGGCTATCTCTCCGGATACCACGACCGGCTCGATGCTGACAGTCAGCGTCGTCTTGAAAGCAATCCGTTGCGGATTCTGGATAGCAAGAGCCAGGAGACCCAGCAGATCCTGCAGGATGCCCCGAAACTGGATGACTACCTGGATGAGGAATCCCTGGAGCACTTCCGTCGCCTGCGTGAACTGCTGGACGCTGCGGGCATCGACTACACCGTAAACCCGCGCCTGGTTCGTGGCCTGGATTATTACGGCAAGACGGTGTTCGAATGGATTACCGATAGCCTGGGCGCCCAGGGTACGGTATGCGCCGGTGGCCGCTACGATGGTCTGGTTGAGCAACTGGGCGGCAAGCCAACGGTTGCCGTCGGTTTTGCGATGGGACTGGAACGCCTGATCCTGTTGCTGGAAACCCTGGAGCTGATCCCCGATTACGTGAATGCCAATGCCGATGTCTATGTTACCGCGATGGGGGATCAGGCTGTCCCGGCGGCGCTGGGACTGTCTGAAACCCTGAGGGCGGCTCTGCCCGGCAGGGTTGTCGTGACTCACTGCGGCGGCGGAAGCTTCAAGAGCCAGATGAAGAAAGCCGACCGTAGCGGCGCACGTTACGCTGTTATTCTCGGTGATAATGAAATTGAACGCGGTACCGTTGGCCTGAAGCCTCTTCGCTCCGATGAGGAGCAACAGACGCTGGGGCAGAGCGAACTTGCCGATACACTGGATAAATTGCTGGGTGCCTGATCGGCGCACCCGGACAAACTGACAAAAGCTGACTACAGGAGTCATCATGGCCGAAATGCGTACCGAGGAAGAACAGGTTCAGGCGATCAAGGACTGGTGGAAGAAGAACGGCAGTTCACTTCTGATCGGTATCGGTGCAGCGCTGGCGATCGTATTCGGCTGGCAGACCTGGCAGAACCATCAGATGCAGCAGCGAACCGAAGCTGCTAACCAGTTTGCCAACCTGCTGAATGCCTACAGTGACCAGTCTGATGAGCAAAGTGGTGAAACGGTAGCCTTTGTTGCCAATAATCTTCAGGAAGAGTTTTCCGACAGTGCCTACGCCATTTACGGCATGCTCATTCTGGCTCGTCAGCAGCTGATGGACGAAGGGGATGTCGCCGCAGCGATTGAGTCCCTGGAGTGGGCCAACGGGCAGGTGGAAGAAGGCAGCGCGCTGTCATTTATTATTCGCAACCGTCTGGCGCGGGCTCAGTTTTCAGCAGAGCAGTATGACGAAGCGTTGAGCACACTCGACGGCGCCGGCGACAACGAGACCTTTGCCGCGATTTTTTCCGAGCTCAGGGGCGATATCCTGCTGGCCCAGGGCGATCGTGAAGGCGCCCGTGAAGCCTACCTGGCAGCCAGGGAGCAAGCCCGGCAGAGCCGCAGTGGCATTCTGGAACTGAAGTTGTCGGACCTCGGCGTACAGGAGGGTGCCTGATGCCCTGGTTGTCTGACGGGCCATCATTCGTTCGTTTTGGCGCTATTGCTCTGATAGCGGCGCTGTTTGTCGGGTGCAGCACCAAAGAACCCTTTGAGGAACCTGCGCCGGTGCCCGACATTGAAGGCACGGTGGAGCTGGATCGTGTGTGGACCATGCAGGTGGGTGATGGTCATGATGACCAGTTCCTTTACCTGACGCCGCTGAACACGGGTGATCTGTTGTACGCTGCCTCTGCGGATGGAGAGATGTACGCCGTTGAGGCCGAAAACGGCAAGGTTGTCTGGTACAAGGATCTGGAAGAACAGATCTTTGCCGGCGTTGGTGGTGACCGCGAACAGCTTTACCTGGTGACCCGCGATGCCAGTCTGATGGCTCTCTCCAGGGAAGACGGAGAGGTGCTCTGGGAATCCGCGCTTCCGAATGAGATCCTGGCCACGCCACAATCCAATGGCAATATCGTGGTTGTGCAGACCACGGATGGCAAGGTGCTGGCGTTTGACGCCTCTTCCGGGGAAAAACGCTGGCAGTACGACAGCGTGGTTCCGGTGTTGTCCATGCGGGCGGCCGCTCCGCCGCTTGTGGGGGGCGAACTGGTGTTGGCCGGGTTTGCGAACGGCAAACTGATGGCGCTGTCTGTGGATAACGGGCAGCCAACCTGGCAATACGAGGTTGGCCAACCCAAGGGCCGTACCGAGCTGGAACGCCTGGTGGATGTAACCAGCCAACCGCTGATCCTGGAAAATGCTGCTCTGGTTGTTGGCTATCAGGGTAAACTGGCGCTGGTGAACCTGCGCAACGGTGACGAAATCTGGAGTCGGGAGGCATCAAGCCTGCACTCTCCCATGGTCGGTGCCGGCAACATCTACGTGTCTTCGGCAAACGGCGATATCATTGCCTATCGCGGGTCAGACCGTCGCGAATTGTGGACCCAGGACCGGTTGTCCTGGCGCCAGACCACGCAGCCGGTTGTGTTCGACGATTACCTGCTTGTTGGTGACTTTGAGGGGTACATCCATATGATGTCCCTGGAAGACGGTTCCCTGCAGGGCCAGCTGGAATTCGACAGCGACGGACTGCGTGTACCGGCACAACGGCTTGGTAACGGTAACCTGCTGGTGCTTGGAAACAGCGGTAAGATGACCGTTTTTGAACTCAAGGAAAGCGATTGAGCGCTTCCTTCCCCGGGCCCATGAGGGCCCGGTCAATCTTTTGTAGCGAAACTATATGATCCCTGTAATTGCCCTTGTCGGCCGCCCCAACGTCGGAAAATCGACTCTATTCAACCAGATGACGCGGTCTCGGGATGCACTGGTTGCGGATTTCCCCGGGCTGACCCGTGATCGGAAATACGGTGAGGGCACTTATGAAGACCAGCGCTTCATCGTTATCGATACTGGTGGTCTGACGGGTGATGAGGAAGGCCTTGATGCGGAAATGGCGCGTCAGTCCCTTCAGGCGGTCGAAGAGGCGGACATTGTACTGTTCCTGGTGGATGGTCGCTCCGGCCTGACCAGTGGCGATGAACTGATCGCCAATCAGCTCCGAAAGTCCGGGAAACAGGCTCACCTGGTTGTCAACAAAACCGACGGTCAGGATCCGGACATCGCCGCTGCGGATTTCTACAGTCTCGGGTTCGAGTCCACGTTTCTGATTGCTGCGTCCCACAACCGCGGTATTCGATCCTTGTTGGAATGCCTGCTTCCGTCGGAAGAGGAGCGCGAAGAGCAGGATCGTGCCGAGCGTTATCCCGGTATTCGTATTGGTGTGGTCGGTCGTCCGAACGTAGGAAAGTCGACCCTGGTCAACCGCATGCTGGGGGAGGAGCGGGTCGTGGTGTTCGACATGCCGGGCACTACGCGGGACAGTGTCTACGTACCCTATGAGCGCCAGGGCAGTCAGTACACGCTGATCGACACGGCGGGGGTTCGCCGTCGCAAGAATGTCCGTGAAGTGGTCGAGAAGTTTTCCATCATCAAGACCCTGCAGGCCATTGATGACGCCCATGTGGTGATTCTGGTGATTGACGCCCGGGAAGGCCTGGTGGATCAGGATCTTCACCTGATCGGCTTTGTGCTGGATGCGGGGCGATCACTGGTGATCGCAGTCAACAAATGGGATGGCATGGACCCGGAAGAGCGCGCCCGCGTGAAGGAACAGGTCCGTCGCCGTCTGGATTTCCTGGACTACGCGGATAAGCATTATATCTCGGCGCTGCACGGTTCGGGTGTTGGCGTGATGTACGAGTCCGTGCAGGCCTGCTACGAATCGGCGATGGCCAAGTGGCCCACCAACCGGCTTACCGCAATCCTTCAGGATGCCGTTGCACAGCATCAGCCGCCGATGGTGCAGGGCAGGCGTATCAAATTGCGATACGCACACCAGGGCGGCTCAAACCCGCCGGTCATCGTGGTACACGGTAACCAGACGGATGCGCTTCCTGGCTCCTACAAGCGTTACCTGGAAAATACCTTCCGCAAGGTTCTGAATGTCACCGGCTCTCCGATCCGCTTTGAGTTCCGCTCCAGTGAAAACCCGTTCGCCGGCAAGGTCGATCGGCTGACGCCGCGCCAGCGGGTCAAGAAAGACAATGACCTAAAGGCTGGCCGGCGTCCGAAGAAACAGCGGATGAAGAGCAAGAAGCGATAGTCGCTTGCGGGGCGGTCAGGCCAGCCCCGCATTTTCGACCTGCTTCGCCTGAACCGCCGTGATGGCGATGGTAAAGACGATATCCTCCACCAGCGCGCCCCGCGACAGGTCGTTGACCGGCTTTCTCAGACCCTGGAGCATGGGACCGATACTCACCACGTTTGCACTGCGCTGCACCGCCTTGTAGGTGGTATTGCCAGTATTGAGATCCGGAAAGATAAAGACTGTGGCACGTCCTGCCACTTCGCTGTCCGGCGCCTTGCTTTTAGCGACGCTTTCAATGGCGGCGGCATCATATTGCAGAGGGCCGTCGATCAGCAGGTCCGGGCGACGTTCCCGGGCGATACGCGTGGCTTCCCGCACTTTCTCCACATCCTGCCCGCTGCCGGACTCGCCGGTGCTGTAACTGATCATCGCCACCACCGGTTCAATGCCGAACGCTTCCGCCGACTGGGCGCTCTGGATGGCGATATCCGCAAGCTCCTCGGCGTTCGGATCGGGGTTGATGGCGCAGTCTCCGTAGACCACCACCTGTTGTGGCAGCAGCATGAAGAAGACGGATGACACTACCTTGGCTGCGTCGTGGGTCTTGATCAGTTGAAGGGCAGGGCGCACGGTGTTGGCGGTGGTATGAACAGCGCCTGACACCAGCCCGTCGGCTTCGTCCATGGCCACCATCATGGTGCCTAGCACTACGTTGTCTTCCAGCATGGCTTCGGCCATATCGGGCGCCAGGCCCTTGTGTTTCCGCAGGCTAACCATGGGTTGAATGTAGTCGCCCCGCACTTTGGCAGGATCGATGATCTCCATGTCGTCCGGCAGGTCCAGTCCCTGGGATTTCGCGACGTTCCCGATTTCGGCAGGGTCGCCTATCAGGGCGCATCGGGCCAGGCCCCGCTGGTGACAGATGATGGCTGCCTGGACGGTACGGGGTTCATTGCCTTCCGGCAGGACAATGCGTTTGGCCGCGGCCCTTGCGCGCTCGGACAGCAGATAGCGGAAGGCCGGCGGTGAGAGTCGGCTCTGGCGCTGAACCTTCAGGTGTTGCTGAAGCCAGTCGGTATCCACCCGGGTGGCGACGGCTTCCATGGCGTTTTCGATCCGGTCGGGGTCGTCAATCGGGATGGCCGCCGACAGATTGGCCAGGCGATGGGCGGTTTCATAGGTGTTGGTTTCTGCACGCAGTACCGGCAGCCCCGTGTCCAGGGCCCTCCGGCACAGGTCGACCACCCGCTCGTCGGGCATCAGGTCACCGGTCAGCATCAGACCGGCCAGAGGAACACCGTTGAGCGCCGCCACGGCCGTGGCTACGATGATGTCCTCCCGGTCCCCGGGGGTGACCATCAGGGTGCCAGGCCTCAGGGTGTCCACCATGTTTCTGATGGTGCGCGCACAAACCGAGACCTTCTGAACCCTGCGGGCGTGCATATGGCCCTCGTGCAGCACGGATACCTGCATTTCCCGGGCGATGTCCGACACCCGAACGGCCAGCAGTTCCGGTTGCCAGGGAATGCATGCCAGCAGCCGGAAACGGCCCTCGGCGAATACCTTGCAGTCGGTCTGGAAATCGACGTGGGCATTGGACGCTGCGGAGTTGACCCGCGGTGTAAATTCCGACTTTTCGGGTTCGCCCACCTTGTTCAGGACGATGCCAATCACGTCAGGATCGGAAGGGCTGGCAAACAACCGTGATGAGAAATCCAGCTCTTCGTCCAGTTCTTTGGCTGTGGCATTCTTCGGTGTGCTGACCAGTACGACTTCCGATCCGAGGTTTCGCGCCAGCTCCACGTTGAGGCGGGCGATGTAGGCTTCGCTGCGGTCCGGCACCAGGCCTTCAATGATGACCACATCAACGGTTTTCGCAACTTTCTGGTACTCGCCCACGATGGTTTCCATCAGCAGATCGGATTTACCCTTGTTCAGCAATTGCTGAGCTTCCTTCAGGCTCATGGGGTCCGGTGGCTCGAGGTGGCTGCGGGCGCGAACGAAGGCAACGGAGGCGTCCTTGCCATCATTGTGCTGGGATTCGCCCTGGTGAACCGACTGGCTGAAAGGCTTGTAGAATCCGACACTGACTCCGACCCGCTCCAGGGCCCTGAGCAGTCCCAGACAGACGGACGTCAGGCCGGAATCCATGGACGTTGGCGCGATAAACAGGTTTTTGGCCATAGAGATATCCTTGCAGGTGTTGCGTGTTCAGCTTTGGCGTTGAGGGTGACGGGCGTCCAGGGCTTCCCGGGCAATGACCAACTCCTCGTTGGTGGGGATGACCATCACCCTGAATCGACTGTCGGCCTGGTCAATTCGGCCGCCGGTGTGCTTCCCGTGTTGCCGATTGGATGACGGGTCAAGGGAGAAGCCGGCCAAGCGGAGGTGACCGAGGGTCTTTTCCCGCACCAGGGCGCTGTTTTCGCCAATGCCGCCAGTGAACACCAGGGCATCAAGCTGAGTCAGGGATGCCATCATGGCGCCGATATAGCGGGCCAGGCGGAAACAGAATACCTCAATGGCCAGGGCTGAGGGCTCGTGGCCGTCTTCGGCCTGCTCACTGAGGGATCTCATGTCGTTGGTTTTCCCGGACAGCCCGAGTAACCCGCTGTCGTTGTTGAGAATCCGGTGTACTTCTTCCGCGTTGATCCCCTTGCCCTTGAGGAAATCGAACAGCCCGGGGTCAATATCGCCGCTGCGGGTGCCCATCACCAGGCCTTCCAGGGGTGTAAGGCCCATGCTGGTATCCACGCTGACCCCGTCACGGATGGCCGTAATGCTGCAGCCGTTGCCGAGGTGGGCGGAGATGACAGACGTCTGGTCAGGGGCCTTCTCCAGCAGGCGGGCCGTCTCGTTCGCCATGAACTGGTGGCTGGTGCCATGGAAGCCATAGCGGCGAACGCCCCAATCCCGGTAAAACCGATAGGGTAACGCATAGAGATAGGCGTGCTTCGGCAGCGTCTGATGGAAGGCGGTGTCAAAGACCGCCACCTGCGGTACGTCCGGGAACAGATCTCTGGTCGCTTCTATGCCGGTGAGATTGACCGGATTGTGCAGCGGTGCGAGGCTGGCACAGTCCTCAATGGCCTGAAGGACATCATCGGTTATCAGCGCTGCCTGGCGAAAGGTTTCTCCCCCGTGAACCACCCGATGGCCAATGGCCACCGGCGCGGCGGTGAGCAGGCCATGGTCACGGAATGCCGTAACCACCGCACGTAGGGCGTCACGGTGGTTACAGCCGCTTTGCAGCGGGATGTCCAGTGATTGCGAAGGCACGCTGGCGAAGGCGTCTTCTGTCCCGAGCCTCTCGGCGAGCGCGGAGGCAAGCTTGTTGAAACTGGTGTCAAACAGGGCCGCTTTCAGGGACGAGCTGCCACAATTGATAACGAGTAGGGTGTCTTCCATGGATGAATCCGTTCAGTTGAATGTCAGGGCTGGACACGATGATTGGTACGTAGCCACTTTTCAAACTCTTCCTCTGGCATCGGCCGGCTGTAGAAGTAACCCTGGGAGTAGTCGCATCCTTCCTCTTGCAGGAAGTGAGTCTGGGCTTCGTTTTCAACGCCTTCGGCAATGACCGTCAGGCCCAGGCTGTGGGCCATGTTGATAATGGCTTTGACCAGCGAGGCATCGTCCTGTTCGGTCATGACATCCTGAACGAACGACTTGTCGATTTTAAGGGTATCGAACGGGTAGCTCTTCAGGTAGCTCAGAGCCGAATAGCCGGTGCCAAAATCGTCCACGGAAAGCCGTATGCCTGCAGTGTCGAGCTGTCTCAGGATATCCGCGGTTTCGATGGTGTTATCGAGAATCAGTCGCTCGGTGATTTCAAGTTCCAGTGTACTGGCTTCCAGGCCGCTGGCCTCCAGGGCGTTCATGACGGCGTCGGTGAAGCCCTGGTCCCGGAACTGGCGGGGGGACACGTTCACCGAGACACCCACTTTGGTGCCCGTGATTTCGCGCCATTTCATCGCCTTGTGGCAGGCCTCCTGAAGCACCCATTCACCGATGGGAGTAATCAAACCGGTCTCTTCCGCCAGGGGGATGAAGCGGTCTGGCATGACCATGCCCATACTGGGGTTATTCCAGCGAATCAGTGCCTCGGCGGAGCACAGTGCGCCGGTGTCGGTACGGACAATGGGCTGGAAATAGAGTTCGAATTCGTTCTGTTCCAGCGCCCGGCGCATTCGCGATTCCATTTGCAGCCGTTCATGGGAGACTTCCTTCATTTCCGGTGCAAAGTGGGCATAGGAACTCTTGCCCATGTGTTTGGCCTGGTACATGGCGGCATCGGCGTGCTGCAGCAGGGTTCCGCTGTTGTCGGAGTCGGTCGGGAAGATGGCGATGCCAATGCTGGTGGTGACGAACACTTCCTGATTATTGAGCAAGTACGGCGGCTCGAAGGTTTTCAGGATCCGTTCAGCGACCTGGGAGGTTGCGTTGGCGCCGGTCAGCCCCGGCAGGATCACCAGGAACTCATCACCACCAAGGCGTGCCACGGTGCTGGTGCCGCGAAGACAGCTTGATACCCGGCGTGCCGCTTCGATCAGCAGGTTATCGCCGGCATCGTGCCCCAGGGTGTCATTGATGTGCTTGAAGTTGTCCAGGTCCAGGAACATCACGCCGACCAGGGAATTTTCCCGCCTGGCTTGTGCCAGGGCGAGTTTCAGGCGATCCAGCGCCAGCATCCGGTTGGGTAGGCCGGTGAGGATGTCATAGTTGGCCTGCCGGAGCAGTTGTTGCTCGTACCGTTTGCGGATGCTGATATCTTCGCCGAGGATCAGGTAACCGGTTGCCTGGCCGTCGGAATTCTTGATGGGGGTGACGATCAGTTGCTCCCAGAATCGCTCTCCGTTGCGGCGTACGCTGTTGACCTCGCCCTGCCAGACACCCACCCGCTGGACCTGCAGGCGAATGGATTGCCACAGATGCTTGGTTTCACGGTGCTCCATGGCGTTCTCGGACAGTGCGCCCGGGTGTTTGCCAATAATCGCGTTGGCGTCATAACCGGTCAGTTGGGTGAACTTCTGGTTGGCGAACTCGATCCGCCATTGGCGGTCGCAGATCAGGACCGAAGACGGGCTCTGTTCAATGGCTTTGGAGAATTTCCGAATTTCCGCCGCATCCCGTTCCTGGCGGGCGACATCCTTATTTAGCCGGTCCCGCATCTGGTTGATGGCATCGGTGACCCGAGCCAGTTCATCCTGACGGTTCAGTGGGGAGTCTGGTCGATCCAGCTTCAGCGGTTCGGCCAGGTTGGTCAGGGAGATCTGACGGGCATAACTGGCCATGGTGGATAAGTGGCGGGCCACGAAGTGTTGGAAAATCCAGATGATCAGAATGGATACCAGGAATGTCTTGAAAAACTCGGTGACCAGGATCAATCCCGCTTTCCGCTTCATTTCCCCGTAAACCCGGTCCAGGTCTGCCGTAACGGTCAGTTCGCCGAGCTTGAATATCTCATCGCCATGGTGGATGAGATCGAAGCTGTGGGATCTGGTCTGTGCGTCACGGGCGACCTGGCCCATCACCAGCTCCGAGTCGGGCTCGATGCGAAGGCGCAGGTGAGCGATGTCGGGAAGGCTGAGTATTCCTTCCATCTGGGTCTGGAGCAGTTTCTGGTCCAGTGCCCACAGGCTTCGGGCCAGGCTGGTGGCGTAACCGGTCTCCACTACACGCATGCGGTTGTCAATCTGGCCAAGGTCTTTGTGGTAATCGGAATACAGTTGGATGGCGGATGCGATGAGGGTGAAAACGGAACTGAACAGCAGTATCCAGGCAAGTAACCGGAAAGACAGGGGAGATCCCGTTCGGAAGCGTCGCACACGCGTCGACAGTTTTTGCATGTCGTTACTTCAGCCACCCTGACCAGTTATTCGTGAAACGGACAGTTCATTACCTTCAGGACTATAGCAGCAGTTTCTTTCAAGTGCTTCGCAAATAAAGAAAAAACGGAAGAATTGTGGTGGGGTCCGAGTTTTAAAACGAATAAAGCGGGGTCACTGTTTGATGCAGGTCAATATCGTTGCCGGGCCTTCGGCGTAATCTGGGACTGGTTAAATGAAATGGCCGATGGAGGTCGGATTATGTATATGGACGCGGTAGTGATGGCTGGAATTGCGACCGTCTTTCTGATGGTGCTGTTTTTTGTTGGTGTTGGGCTCTTCGTGATGAAGGATTCCAGGGACCATAAGGAAAGAAAACACGGGGGAGAATCTCACCAGCCCGGAAAGGTGGTGTAGTGTCAGAAAAAAAATGGCGTCCCCTAGGGGGTTCGAACCCCTGTTGCCGCCGTGAAAGGGCGGAGTCCTGGGCCACTAGACGAAGGGGACGCATCGTTCTTACTGACTTGCCTCGTCGAGGTGGCGCGTATATTAAGTAAGGCTTTATTCTCTGTCAAACAGTTTCTTGAAAAAAATTCGGTTGTTAGCGAACGCAGCTTTCCAGTGCCGCTGTCAGGTCTGGGTAGGTAAACCGGAAATCCTGCTGTAACAGGCGTTGCGGGACAGCCTGTTGGCCTGTCAGTAAAAGCCGTGACATTTCGCCGAGTGCGGCCCTCAATACGGGCGCCGGAGCCGGAAAGATCGCGGGCCTGTTGAGGGCGCTGGCCAGGCAGCGGGTGAACTCACGGTTGGTGACCGGATTCGGACTGACCACATTGTAGGGGCCGGTGGCATTCTCGGATTCCAGCATGAAGATCAGTGCTGAAACGACATCGTCGCGGTGAACCCAGGGCATGTACTGGTTGCCACTACCCAGGCGCCCGCCAAGGCCAAGGCGGAAGGGCAACAACATGCGTCGGAGGAACCCGCCATCCGCGCCGGCGACGACACCAGTCCGGGACAGGCATACCCGAACGCCATCAGCCTCAAGCTTGTTCGCTTCCGCTTCCCAATCCCTGCAGAGCCGATGGGTAAATTCGTCGTTGGGAGGTGTGTCTTCGGTGACCCGGATCGAGCCCTGATTGCCGTAGAACCCAACCGCAGATCCCGAAACCAGCACTGTCGGCCTGGAACTCCAGGTCCTGATCACCGACACCAGTCGGCGGGTGAGGGCAATACGGCTGTCCCTGAGCTGCTGTTTGCGCTGGTTGCTCCAGCGTTTGTCGGCAATGCCTTCCCCGGCGAGATTAATCACGCCGTCGAATCCCGGATGATCCACCAGCAGGTCAAGATCCGACACCGCCTCGACCCGGCCACAGGCCGCAAGGACGTCCGCTTCACTCTGGCGGCTGAGCACCGTCAGGCTGTAGCCTTTGGCAATCAGTTTCGGGCATAGCACCTGGCCGATGAATCCGGTGCCTCCGGTTACTAGAATCCGATGGTTCATTTGAACGCCCCCTCTGGCCTGTCCGTGGTTTCCGGGTGATACTATTTTGCCAGCTCCTGCTCAACAACGTCGCGAATGGCTACGCCAAGCCGGGGATTCTCCCCGATGGGTGGTGCAAGGCTGATGGAAATACCGTGAGCTTCCTCAAGCGAGCGGATCATGGCCGGTACATCCTTGCGAAGATGCCTTCCAGCGGCCAGGAACAGAGGCACCACGGTAAAGGTTTGGACGCCTTCCTTAACACCTTGCTCGACGATTTGCTCCAGAGAAGGCGTGGCCAGTTCCATATAGGCGATCCGCGAGCCCGCTACCGAGTTGACGGTGGGCGCGGCCAGTTGTTCGAATGTCTCGCACCAACGCTTGTCGCTGCTGCCGTGGGCGAGAAGAATAATACGGTGTCCTTCGGACATGAGCTCTCCTGTGAAGAATGCTGGCCTGCATCTTATGAATTGTAGCAGGATAGATGATGTACTGACCCTTTGGCCTGGCCATAACTGACGGTGTAGCCCCTTATGTTCGATTGGAATGACATTCTGGATTTCTGGTTTGGTGAACTTGATGATGACGGGTTGCCGGACAGCTTTCATCGCAACCGCTGGTTTCGCTCGGACCGCAGGTTCGACCAGGAAATTCGTCACCGCTTTTTATCCCTTGTGCTTTTCGCATCCGAGAGCGGCCTTGTGCACTGGCGCAAGCAGGCGGGCGGTGCGTTGGCGGAGATTGTGTTGCTGGACCAGTTTTCGCGGAACATCTACCGGGGAAACGCCCTGGCATTCGAACATGACAAGGTAGCCAGAACGCTGACCCGTCAGGCCATGGATCATGGTCAGGATATGATGCTGCCCGCCGTACAACGGGCTTTCCTCTACATGCCCCTGCAGCATTCCGAACGCCGGGAAGACCAGAACCTGTCGGTGGAATGCTATGAGCAGCTGGCGGCCTCCGCCGATGGCATTCTGGGGGATTTCATGAAGAGCTTTGTTGAGGCAGCCCATGATCATCGCGATATTATCTGTAAATTTGGCCGCTTTCCCCACCGCAACGCGATACTGAAACGCCCATCCACGCCTGAAGAAGCAACCTACCTGAAGCAGGGGCGACGCTTCGGTCAGTAACGCCGCCGCTGCTGCCGTCAATGGGTCAGAGCGTGAAAAGTGCCGATTCCGTCAACGTTTGCCCCGCGTGTTTTCGTCATGATTTACAAAAAGTAACAATAACTCCGGGTGACGCCCGGCCATGCGACCGGTTCCTCGCCGGCCGTCAGGATGACGAAGCAGGATGGCAACCATGGGACACGCGCAGGCATTGAATCTATGGCATTCAAGGGAGCTTCCCGAGGATCGCTCCTTCCGGGAATCGATTCACTACAGCGGCCGCAAAACCGTCAGGGCCAAAAGTGAGAATCGACGTGTACAGATTCTCGAAGCCACGTTGCGCATCGCCGCCAGGGACGGCCTGCGGGGAATCAAGCATCGCGCTGTTGCACGCGAAGCGAAAGTTCCCCTGGCCGCAACAACCTACTACTTCCGCGACATCAATGAGCTGATCAGCGATTCGTTCATGCTGTTTGCGGAAAAAGCCCGGGAAGACCTCGGCAGATTCTATGACACCATTAACCTGGTGCTGGACAACGTTCCGCCAGACAGTCTCCATCGCGGAGGTAGCGGACGTCGTGAACTGGCGTCAAGGTTGACCGCTATTACCGCAGCTTACCTTGCCGAACAGTTTTCCGATCGTCGTGAGCAGGTGCTGGCCGAGCAGGTGTTCCTGATGGAATCGTTGCGGGATGAGCGGCTTGCGGATCTGGCGCGCAGTTACCGCAGTGCCTGGGTGGCGGGCCTGGAGCAGATCCTTCAGAGGCTGGATTCACCCACTCCGGCAAGGGACGCATCGCTACTGGTTAATGTGGTACTTGGCCTTGGCTACGATACCCTGCTGAACCGGCGAGTGGTGGAACAGGAAGTGCTTGAGGCGTCTGTGCACCGGATCGTGTGCCTGATATTGGCGGTCCATTAGCCAGTGGTGGTTCTCTATGGTGTTTTGTATAAATATTGTACATTATGACGGACATCCCGATTTTCCCTGATAGAATGCCCGACACTTGGGCTCAGGCGCGGGTTTTTATTGCCCGCTATGCTATTTGTTGAGCTGATCTGACAGGGTTTATCGAATGCTGAAAAATCGAAGGGCGGGCCGTTTCGGTCTGGTGCTGGCCACGGCGCTGTTTCTCCCCGGGCAGGGTGCTGCAGCATCTTTTGACAATTCTCTCCTGACACGACTTTCCGGCGTTGCTCCGAAACTGAATGTGGAGGTTTTGCAACGGGCATTGCAGGCTTCTTCATGCGCGGTGTCGAACGGTGTTGAAATGCCGGAGCGGCTTGCGGTGATCGATTTCTCACTGCCGTCCAGTGAGGAACGCCTTTGGATTTTTGATCTGGCCAGCGGCGAGCTCTTGCTCAAGGATCTGGTTGCCCATGGCAAGAATTCGGGAAATCTGGAATCCACGGCGTTCTCCAATATTGAAGGGAGCTACCAGTCCAGTATTGGCCTGTTCAAGGCCAGTGAATCCTATCGCGGAAAGCATGGATACTCCTTGCGACTGGATGGGCTGGAGCCCGGCATCAATGATCTGGCGCGACAGCGCGCCATCGTGATCCATGGCGCGGACTATGTGAATGACAACTGGGTCCGTGATTACGGCCGGATCGGGCGCAGCCATGGCTGTCCCGCCGTGGATCAGCAGGTGATTCAGAAGGTGGTGGATAACCTGAAGGGCGGGCAACTGGTATTCAAGTATTACCCGGATCAGAACTGGCTGCAGTCATCGGGGTATCTGAATTGCGAAAGCGGCCAGATTGCGAGCACCTCAGAGCGGAGGCAGGATAATACCTGATCAGTCACCACCGGCAGGGCCAAAAAACTTGCCAAAAAGTGGTTGACGCCCGCGAACGAATCCGTAGAATACGCCTCCGTTGTCGGCATCAAGCCAGCAACCACAAGCGGGAATAGCTCAGTTGGTAGAGCACAACCTTGCCAAGGTTGGGGTCGCGAGTTCGAATCTCGTTTCCCGCTCCAGATTCCGGAAACCTGGCCCTTAAAACGGCCGGGTTTCTTCGTTTCCAGGCACTGCATTTCCACGTTTCCCGATTTAACTCGGTTATACTCTTCGCCCGATCTTTCAGTATTTGTGGCTGCGGGAGGCATTGTGCGAATCCATTCCCTGTATATCTATCCGGTCAAGTCCCTTGCCGGCATTCCGGTCAGTTCCTTTGATATGGACGACTTCGGTCCAGCGAATGATCGTCGCTGGATGATTGTTGATTCCGAACGGCGATTCGTGACCCAGCGTGATTACCCGATGCTGGCGCGGATACATACATCGCTTGAAGGGGATTGTGTTAGGGTGAGCATCCCGGGTGAGGGCGAGTACCTGCTGCAACCTGGTGAAGACGAAGCCCGGGTGCTGGTATGGCGCGATTGGGTGAAGGCGGTTTACGGGGCGCCAGAAGTCTCAGGCGCGTTAAGCCGTTTCTGTGGCGAGGATTTCCGTTTTGTCTACATGCCGGATGCCTCTTTCCGCAGGGTTGATGCCGGGCGGGTGACCGAGGAGCGAAGAGTAAGCTTTGCCGATGGTTTTCCGTTCCTGATCACCAATCTCGCTTCGCTGGGTGAGCTGAACGGCCGGCTCGACAGACCGGTGGAGATGCGTCGGTTCCGCCCTAATATCGTGGTTGAGGGGGGAGAGCCCTGGAGCGAGGACGATTGGCGTCAGTTGCTGATCGGCGAGCAGGCATTCAGTGTGGTCAAGCCCTGTTCCCGGTGTGTCATGACGACCGTCGACCCGGATACCGGCACGAAAGGAGCGGACCTTCAGCCTTTGCGAACCCTCGGACAATATCGCCGCACCGCCGACGGCATCATTTTCGGCATGAATGCAATTCACGAGTCGCCAGGCACCATCCGTGTCGGCGACCCGGTCATCAACAGAATTACGGAGTAATAACACGGTGCCATTGTTAACGCTGGACGCCATTTCCCTGGCTTTTGGTATGCAGCCGCTGCTGGATCACGCCTCGCTGAATATCGAAGCGGGGGAGCGGGTGTGTCTGCTTGGCCGCAACGGTGAAGGCAAATCCACCCTGCTGAGGATCGTCAGCGGTGAGATAACCCCCGAAAGCGGCGTCGTGCGGTTGGATGAAGGGGCGACGCTGGCAGTGTTGCCCCAGAACCTGCCCGCCGAGGATAACCGCACATCCTACGAAGTGGTTGCCAGCGCGTTTCCGGAGACCGGTGAGCTGCTGGCCCGTTTCCATACCCTTTCGCAATTGGCGGATGAGGCGAGCCTGGATCAAATGATGAAGGTTCAGGAGCGGCTGGAGGCCCTCGACGGGTGGCGCCTGGATCAGAAGGTTAACGCGATTCTTGAGCAGTACAGCATTGACCCTGAGCAGACTCTGAACACCCTCTCCGGGGGCTGGCAGCGGCGGGTGCTGTTGGCGAAAGCGCTGGTGGCCGAACCGGATATCCTGTTGCTGGATGAGCCGACCAACCATCTGGATGTGCCGGCCATCGCCTGGCTTGAGGAAGCGCTGACGCAGTTTCGGGGCGCTATCCTGTTCGTCAGCCACGACCGGGCATTCATTCGCAAGATGGCCACCCGGATCGTCGAGCTGGATCGAGGCAAACTGATCAGTTTCGCGGCGACTTATGACAAGTACCTGGAGCTGAAAGAGAAAGCGCTGGAAGACGAGGAGCGACAAAATGCTCTGTTCGACAAGCGCCTGAAGCAGGAAGAAGCCTGGATCAGGCAAGGGATCAAAGCCAGGCGAACCCGCAACATGGGGCGGGTCAGGGCCCTGAAGGCCATGCGTGAGGAGCACCGTCAGCGTCGTGTTCGTGGCGGCACGGCCAGCTTTGTGGTGGAAGACGCGGCCCGATCAGGCAAGCTTGTTGTGGAAGCGAAGGAGGCCGGATTCCGTTACCCGGACGGCAGCCCGGTGATCAGCGACATGGACCTGACCGTGCTCCGTGGCGACAAGATTGGTCTGGTGGGCGAAAACGGTACCGGCAAAACCACCCTGGTGAGGCTCATGCTTGGAGATCTGAAGCCGACAGAGGGCTCGATCCGGCTGGGGACGAATCTGGAAGTGGCGTACTTTGACCAGCTCCGGGGGGAACTGGACCTGGAGCGCAACGCCCTCGACAATCTTTCGGAAGGGCGGGAGTTTATTGAGATCAATGGTCAGAGCAAGCACGTTTTGGGCTACCTGCAGGAGTTCCTGTTCAGTCCTCAGCGGGCCCGTTCGCCGGTCAGCGTATTTTCCGGCGGCGAGCGAGCGCGTCTGTTGCTCGCCAAGCTGTTCAGTAAACCGGCCAACATCCTGGTGCTCGATGAGCCCACCAACGACCTGGATGTAGAAACCCTGGAACTGCTTGAGGCCCAGTTGGTGGAGTTCAAGGGCACTGTGCTGGTTATCAGTCACGACCGGGAATTCCTGGATAACGTGGTCACGGATACCATTTTCCTGGATGGCTCCGGTGCTGTGCGGGAATACGTAGGTGGTTACAGTGACTGGCGCCGGCAGGGTGGTTTTTTCCCGGCAGAGCGTAAAAGCGCTCCGGAAAAGCCGGAAAAACCAGTAAAGCCGGTGGAATCGACCCGGAAAAATGTCGCAGATGTGGCGGAATCCACAAAATCAAAACCCGCTAAATTAAGTTACAAGCTTAAGCTTGAGCTTGAGGAATTACCGGGCAAAATTGAATCATTGGAGGCAGATGTTGCTGCACTCCGGAAGCAAATCTCGGATCCGGAATTTTATTCAGGCCCACCGACCGAAGTCTCGGCTACGCTGGCGGAGTTGTCGGACAAGGAAGCCCGGCTGGAACAGGTAATCGAGCGGTGGATGGAGTTGGAAGAACAGGCCAATCAATGAACGTTAATTATAATTTCAGGTTTCAGGATGGGCGGCAGGTTGAGTTCAAGGTGACCAGCCAGCCTGCGGAGGTCGTTTCACCTTTGCCATCCTGGGCTCGCCTTGAGCATTGCCAATGCTCCAACTGTCCGCTGAAACCGGCGGATTCTCCCCATTGTCCCGCAGCGACGGAAATCCTTCCGGTCGTCAACGCCTTCCAGGCCGAGGAGGCGTACCAGAAGGTCGAGGTGACGGTCACCGATGAGCGCCGCACCTATTCCAAGTCCACCTCCCTGGAGGAGGCACTGCGCTCCCTGCTCGGACTGAAGATGGCGACCAGCGGCTGCCCGGTGTTGGGAGAGCTCAAATCCATGGCGGTCCACCACCTGCCGTTCGCCAATACCGATGAATTCATCATGAGAAGCGTGTCCCATTACCTGCTTCAGCAATACTTTGCCAAACGCAACCATCAGGAGCCCGATTGGGAGCTGAAAGGTCTGGTGGAGCGGAACCAGCGGCTACAACTGGTCAACCAGGCGCTGTGGCAAAGGATTCATTCGGTGTGCAAGGGTGACAGCAACCTGAAGGCGCTGTTGAATTTCTTCTCCATGGCCTCGAGTGTCAGCTTTTCCCTTGAAAGCCAATTGCGCAAGCTGGAGAGCAAAATGGAAGGCGGATCTTGAATCCGGCGGATGTACCGGGCGGCCTGGCGGGAGCCAGCACCTGCCCGGTGAAGGGAAGGAAGGGAATCAGCGAATCCTGACAGCCAGGACATCACACTCCGTGCCATGAAGTACGCCGTTGGCGGTTGAGCCCAGTAACAGCTGAAAACCCTTGCGACCGTGGCTGCCAACGATGACGAGGTCCACATCCTGTTCCTTGGCCAGTCGGTGTATTTCCGACTCCGGCCTGCCCACGGTAATCACCTGGTTGTCGGTCGTTACGCCGTATTGATTGCCATAGGCGGCCAGTTGCTCCCTGGCTGCCTTGTCCAGTTGATCCTGCAGTTCCGTCAAATCCATCGGGATGTCGCCCCCATAGGCGTAGCCCACGGGTTCCACCACATGCACCAATAACAGTTCAGCGTCATGGGCCTTGCTGATTTCCTGGGCCTTATTGAGGACCTGGGGGGCTTCCTCGGTGAGATCGATGGCGACCAGCATTTTCTGATAGGTTGACATTGTATTACTCCTTGACGAACCGAGACTCTTAAAGCCTTGCCATGCATTGAGGATAGTCGAAAAAGTCCTTTCCGGAACTGACTGGCATCAAAAAAAACGGGGAATGGCGGACCCGGGTGCCGGCAAGCGCAGGGCCCGATGTGACGTCAGGCGTTTTGCTGAAGCAGTTCGATGGTGGCGTCCAGCCCGCGAAGGATGCCCTTGGAATAGCGATCAATCACGAATGAGACGTTGTTGGCGTTGTAGTTGATGTAGGAGCCGCGAATGAACTGCCACTTCGATGACAAATCGTCCAGGGCGGCCTTCAGTTCACCCTGACTGTTCCCCTGATTGATTTTCTCCAGCAGGGTATCGAATTTGCGGGCTTGCTCGTCAAGGGCCTCTTCAGTCGATGACCCCTGGAATGTCTGCGCCACCGTGGAATGGGTCCTGGCTGAGTACTTGGCCATCATCTGCGCCAGGGTGATGGCTGCGGATCGTGCGGCTTCGACGCGATTGTTGGTAGACGTCTGGCTGCTTTCGCTGGAGACCTGATAGAGCTCTGTGGCCATCTCGCTCATGGTCAGGGCCTGGTTGGCCATATCAGACACCAGCCGCAGATCGGGATAGCCAGTGTCGCGTACGTCGTTGATGTTGTCCCGCATCAGGCTCTTGAACGTATCGAATTCCTGGTTGAGGTTTTCGACTTCCTCATTGCTTAACACGCCTGCGGTACTTTCAGCGAGATTGTTCATGGAAGAATTGGCGCTGTTGATACTGCCGACAATCTCGTTGAGGG
Source organism: Marinobacter alkalisoli (assembly GCF_045449855.1). NCBI lineage: Bacteria > Pseudomonadati > Pseudomonadota > Gammaproteobacteria > Pseudomonadales > Marinobacteraceae > Marinobacter > Marinobacter alkalisoli. Next base: position 125,108 of record NZ_JBJJLC010000003.1, read on the forward strand.
TGTCGGTATCGCCGTCGGTGCTGAAGCGGTAGTAGGCATCCAGGGCGAGGTAATTGCTTACCCGGAATGTGTGCAGGTCGGAAAGAAACCCGTCTGCGGTTTCCGCTCGTGCGGTAAGGGAGGTAAGGGCAAGCAGGATAAGGGCTGCAATGAGTGAGCGTACCCGAAGGCGAGCGTCGGTCATCGGATAGATCTCCGTACGTAAGTTTTATTATTGTGGACTAAAGTCTCGGTCCGAAGGTAAAGTAACTCAGCCAGCCGATCAAGCGGTTTTACAGCCTGTAACGCGGGTAAATGTAAAGAACTGCCAAATTTGCGTGACGAAGTTCCGGTTTCTTGTCCAGACCTGGATGTACCGCACAGAAAACAATAATCCGCATTATCAGTTTCCCGGTGCCTTCGCCGATTTTGAAGACTTTTGCACCGATTCTTCCAGAAACAAATTGACAAACGAGCTGTTTTTTTTCATCGTGTGCCCTCTCGATTCAAACGACTGTATGAATTTTGGATCGGTTTATCGGGCAGTGACCGAAATCTCGCTGCATCCGCAGGCGCTTGCCAGCTACTGAATTGGCGAGACGCCTGCAAGCAGTTCCAAACACAGACTGGAGATCAGTTGATGATTTACGAAGGTAAAGCCATCACGGTTAAAGAGATCGAAGGCGGGATCGCTCAGTTGAACTTTGACTTGCAGGGCGAGTCTGTCAACAAGTTCAACCGTCTCACCATCGAAGAACTGGGCGCCGCAGCTGAAGCACTCAAATCCCAGAAGAATCTGAAGGGTCTGGTCGTAACCAGCTCCAAGGACAGTTTTATTGTCGGTGCTGACATCACCGAGTTTACCGAGCTGTTTGCCGGTACCGAAGAAGACCTCATCGCCAACAACCTGAAGGCCAATGAAGTTTTCAACGCTATTGAAGACCTGCCGTTCCCGACGGTTACCGCCATCAACGGTATTGCACTGGGCGGTGGATTCGAGATGTGCCTGGCGACCGACTACCGTGTTATGGCTCCGAAGGCCAAGGTAGGTCTGCCAGAGGTCAAGCTGGGCATCTTCCCGGGCTTCGGCGGCACCGTACGCCTGTCCCGTCTGGTGGGCGTGGATAACGCCATCGAATGGATCAGCGGTGGTACCGAAAATCGCGCTGATGCCGCTCTGAAAGTAGGCGCTGTTGATGCTGTTGTAGAAGCCGACAAGCTGGTAGAAGCGGCTGTTGCCATTATCGAACAGTGCAACGAAGGCAAGCTGGACAACCAAGCTCGTCGCGAAGAGAAGAAGGGCAAGATCAAGCTCAACGCCATGGAAAGCATGATGGCGTTCGAGATTTCCAAGGCGTTCGTCGCTGGCAAGGCTGGCAAGAACTACCCGGCGCCGGTTGAAGCCATCAAGGTGATGCAGAAGCACGCCGGTATGACCCGTGACAAGGCCATCGAGGTGGAAGCCAAGGGTTTCGCCAAAATGGCCAAGACCAACGTGGCGGCCTGCCTGGTTGGCCTGTTCCTGAACGATCAGGCTCTCAAGAAGAAAGCCAGCGCCTGGGAGAAGGAAGCCGCAGACGTGAAACTGGCCGCCGTATTGGGTGCCGGCATCATGGGTGGTGGTGTGGCTTACCAGTCCGCACTGAAGGGCACACCGATCATCATGAAGGACATTGCTCAGGAGGGTATCGCCCTGGGTCTGAAGGAAGCCAAGAAGCTTCTGTCCAAGCGTGTTGATAAGGGCAAGATGGACGCCGGCAAAATGGCCGACGTGCTCAACAGCATTACTCCGACCCTGAACTACGGTGATTTCAAGAACGTAGACCTGGTTGTTGAAGCCGTTGTTGAAAACCCGAAGGTGAAAGACGCCGTGCTGCGTGAGACCGAAGAGATGGTTCGCGACGATGCCATCCTGACCTCCAACACCTCTACGATTTCCATCGACCTTCTGGCCAAGAACCTGAAGCGTCCGGAAAACTTCTGTGGCATGCACTTCTTCAACCCGGTGCATATGATGCCGCTGGTTGAGGTTATTCGTGGCTCGAAGACCAGCGACCGCGCTATCGCGACCACCGTTGCTTACGCCAAGGCCATGGGCAAGACCCCAATCGTGGTCAACGATTGCCCGGGCTTCCTGGTTAACCGTGTACTGTTCCCGTATTTCGGCGGCTTCGCTGGCCTGCTGCGTGACGGTGCGGACTTCCAGAAAGTCGACAAGGTGATGGAAAAGTTCGGTTGGCCGATGGGCCCCGCGTACCTGTTGGACGTGGTTGGCATGGACACCGCCAAGCACGCCGACGAGGTCATGGCGGAAGGCTTCCCGGAACGCATGAAGTCTGACTTCAAGTCCGGTGTCGAAGTGATGTTCGAGAACAACCGTTACGGACAGAAGAACGACAAGGGCTTCTACAAGTACGAACTGGACCGCAAGGGCAAGCAGAAGAAAATTGTCGACGAAGAGGTCTACAAACTGCTTGAGCCGGTTGTTCAGGGTAAGAACGATTTCAGCGACGAAGACATCATCGCCCGTATGATGATTCCTCTGTGTCTTGAAACCGTTCGCTGTCTGGAAGACGGCATTGTCGAGGATCCGGCAGATGCTGATATGGGTCTTATCTTCGGTATCGGCTTCCCGCCGTTCCGCGGTGGCGCCCTGCGCTATATCGACGACATGGGTGTAGACAAGTTCGTCGAACTGGCAGACAAGTTTGCAGATCTTGGTCCCCTGTACCATCCGACCGAGAAGCTGCGTGAAATGGCCAAGACTGGCGAAAAGTTCTTTGGCTAACCCTGAACGAGATTTCCGAACGGAGAAAGATCTATGAGCCTTAATCCGAGAGACGTTGTCGTCGTCGATTGCGTGCGGACTCCGATGGGGCGTGCCAAAAACGGCTGCTTCCGTAACGTGCGTGCCGAGACTCTGTCTGCCGCGCTGATCGAAGCACTGTTTGAGCGCAACCCGAAGCTCGACGCGAAAGAAGTTGAAGACGTGATTTGGGGCTGTGTTAACCAGACCAAAGAACAGGGCTTCAACGTGGCGCGTCAGATTTCACTGCTGACCCGCATCCCGCACGAATCTGCGGCACAGACCGTCAACCGTCTGTGTGGGTCCGCCATGAGCGCGATCCACACCGCCGCCCAGGCGATCCAGACCGGCAACGGTGATGTGTTCGTGGTTGGTGGTGTTGAGCACATGGGCCACGTGCCCATGACCGCCGGTTTTGATCATAACCCGGCTGCTTCCAAGTATACCGCCAAGGCGTCCAACATGATGGGCCTGACCGCGGAAATGCTGGCGAAGATGCACGGTATCACCCGTGAGCAGCAGGATGAGTTTGGCGCGCGTTCTCACCGCCTGGCCCACGAAGCGACTGTAGAAGGCCGCTTCAAGAACGAAATCGTGCCCATCGAAGGTCACGATGAGAATGGCTTCAAGGTGCTGATCGAGAACGACGAAACCATTCGTCCTGAGACCACTGCCGAGTCCCTGGGCCAACTGAAGCCGGCGTTCGATCCGAAGAACGGTACCGTGACTGCGGGTACCTCTTCACAGCTGACAGACGGCGCGGCAGCCATGGTTATGATGTCTGCAGAGCGTGCTGAAGCGCTGGGCCTGAAGCCGATTGCCAGGGTTCGCGGCATGGCGGTTGCCGGCTGTGATCCCGCAATTATGGGTTACGGACCGGTTCCTGCCACCAAGAAGGCGCTGAAGCGTGCAGGCCTGAAAGTCGAGGACATCGACTTCTGGGAACTGAACGAAGCCTTTGCTGGTCAGTCCCTGCCGGTTCTGAAAGACCTGAAACTGCTGGGCGTGATGGAAGAGAAAGTGAACCTGAACGGCGGCGCGATTGCCCTGGGCCATCCGCTGGGCTGCTCCGGTGCACGTATCTCCACAACCCTGCTGAACGTTATGCAGGCCAAGGGCGGTAAGCTTGGTGTATCCACCATGTGTATCGGCCTGGGTCAGGGCATTGCGACGGTATGGGAGCGTCTCTGATTCGGTAGGCCGAATTGGTAACGCTGTCCTGAAGGCCCGGCAATTGCCGGGCCTTCCTGTTTATGCTTCCTTTAAAAAAGCAGGGCGGAAACTAAAGAATGGGTTGTCTTGCTTTTCTTGACCCTGTAAAACAATGCACCTATACAATGTGGCGGCTATTGAGTGTTTTCTAGCCGACTGATTTTACAGCGAGTTTACGGTTTGCTGATTTTTTAACCGATTATCGCCAAGGATACAGATCTCCGATATGGGTAAAAGTCTCGTTATTGTCGAGTCGCCAGCGAAAGCGAAGACCATCAACAAATATCTGGGCTCCGACTTCATTGTGAAGTCGAGCGTCGGGCATATTCGTGATCTTCCGGTCAGCGGCAGTGGCTCTCAGTCAGATCCCAAAGAACGTGCGAAACAGGCGGCAGCGACTCGCAAGATGAATCCGGAAGAGAAGGCCGCGCACAAGAAGCGTAAGGCCCGCGAGCAGCTGGTTGCCCGTATGGGCGTGGACCCGGATCATGACTGGAGCGCGCGGTACGAGATCCTGCCCGGAAAGGAAAAGGTCGTCAGTGAGCTCAAGCGCCTGGCGAAATCCGCAGACCATATCTATCTGGCAACGGATTTGGACCGTGAAGGGGAGGCGATCGCCTGGCACCTTCAGCAAACCATTGGCGGCGAGTCTGACAAGTATCGCCGTGTTGTCTTCAACGAGATTACCAAACGCGCCATTCAGGCGGCCTTTGAAGATCCGGGCAATCTGGATAACAACCGTGTGAATGCCCAGCAGGCGCGGCGTTTCCTGGACCGGGTCGTGGGTTACATGGTGTCGCCGCTGCTGTGGGCCAAGATTGCCCGGGGTCTGTCGGCAGGTCGTGTCCAGTCTGTGGCGGTACGCCTGATCGTTGAGCGTGAGCGCGAGATCCGCAAGTTCATTCCTGAGGAGTTCTGGCAACTGCACGCGGACCTTGGTGCCAAGCAGGCGAAAGAGCCAGTGCGCTTCGAGGTGACCCGTTACCAGGACAAGCCTTACCGTCCTGAGAATGAGCAGCAAAGCAAAGAGCATGTCGATCGCCTGAAAGGGGGCTCGTTCCGCGTAGCCAAGCGGGAAGACAAGCCGACAAAGTCACGGCCGTCAGCACCTTTTATCACGTCCACACTGCAGCAGGCCGCCAGTAACCGCATGGGCTTCAGCGTCAAGAAAACCATGATGCTGGCGCAGCGGCTCTATGAAGCCGGCTATATCACCTACATGCGGACGGATTCCACCAACCTGAGCCAGGATGCCGTTGGTAGCTGTCGGGACTTTATCAAGAAGCAGTTCGGCGATCGCTACCTGCCGGAGAACCCCAGGGTCTATGGCAGCAAGGAGGGCGCTCAGGAAGCCCACGAGGCGATTCGCCCGACGGAAGTGAGTCGCAGGTCGGCTGACATTAGCGGCCTGGAGAAGGACGCTGAGAAGCTCTATGACCTGATCTGGCGACAGTTCCTTGCCTGTCAGATGGCGGACGCTGAGTTCCTGAGCACCTCGATCGTGGTGGCCAACGGGGATTACGAGCTACGTACCCGCGGCCGCATCATCAAGTTTGACGGCTTCCTCAAGGCCGCGCCCCAGTCTGCGAAGAAAGACGAGGATGTGGCACTGCCAGACATCAAGGTTGATGAGTCTCTGGATCTGGCCAAACTCGACCCGAGCCAGCACTTTACCAAGCCCGCGCCCCGCTATACGGAGGCGAGCCTGGTCAAGGAGCTGGAGAAGCAGGGGATTGGTCGTCCATCCACCTACGCCTCCATTATTTCCACCATTCAGGACCGAGGCTACGTCCGGCTGCAGAACCGCCGTTTCTACGCTGAGAAAATGGGCGAGATTGTCACCGAGCGCCTGTCCGAGTCCTTCCCGAACCTGATGGACTTCGATTTCACCGCGAAGATGGAAGACGAGCTGGATGACATCGCCGAAGGTGAGGTGGACTGGAAAAAAGTACTGAACGACTTCTACGGCCGTTTCCGCAAACAACTGGAGACCGCTGAAGGTAGCGAAGAAGGGGGGATGCGCGCCAATACCCCCACAGAGACGGACATTCCGTGCCCGACCTGTAGTCGTCCGATGCAGATTCGCGTTGCCAGCACCGGTGTGTTCCTGGGGTGCTCCGGTTACTCGCTGCCACCGAAGGAGCGCTGCAAGACCACCATCAACCTGGTGTCAGGGGATGAGGTGGTCAGCGCCGATGATGACGTGGAAGGCGAGGGCGAAACCCGCCTGCTGCGCAAGAAGCGCCGTTGCCCGAAATGCGGAACCGCCATGGACAGCTACCTGGTGGATGAAGGTCGCAAACTGCATGTGTGTGGCAACAACCCGGACTGTTCCGGTTTCGAGGTGGAGAAGGGCACCTTCCGCATCAAGGGCTATGAAGGTCCGACGCTGGACTGTGACAAGTGCGGCTCCGAGATGCAGCTGAAAACCGGCCGTTTCGGCAAGTATTTTGGCTGTACCAACACCGAGTGCAAAAACACCCGCAAACTGCTCAAAAGTGGCGAGCCAGCTCCGCCCAAGATGGATCCGGTGCCGATGCCGGAGCTGCAGTGCCAGAAGGTGGACGATACCTACGTACTGCGGGACGGCGCTTCCGGTCTGTTCCTGGCGGCCAGCAAGTTCCCGAAGAACCGGGAAACCCGGCCACCGCTGGTGATGGAGATCAAGCCGCACCGGAAGGAAATCGACCCGAAATACGATTACCTGATGGACGCGCCCGAGCGTGATCCGGAAGGCAATCCGACGGTGATCCGCTACAGCCGCAAGAGCAAGGAGCAGTACGTCATGTCCGAGAAAGAGGGCAAGGCGACGGGCTGGTCGGCGTGGTATGTCAACGGGAAGTGGCAGCCTAAGGAGAAGAAGTAGGAGAGAGGTTCACCCCCTCTCCCGCTAGGGGAGAGGGGGCGGGCCCTACCTCAACTTCCGTAAGCGCTGAATCAGCGAGGAAGTATCCCAGCGGCGCCCCCCCATATCCTGGATATCCCCATAGAACTGGTCCACCAATGCCGTTACAGGTAGCTTGGCGCCGTTCTGGCGGGCCTCCTCAAGACACATCCCCAGATCCTTGCGCATCCAGTCAACGGCAAAGCCGTAGTCGAACTTACCGTCGATCATGGTCCCGGAGCGGTTATCCATCTGCCAGGACTGAGCAGCCCCCTTGGAAATCACATCCACTACCTTGCGTACATCAAGCTCGGCCTGCTCGGCGAAATGCAGCGCCTCGGAAAGGCCTTGTACCAGTCCCGCAATGGCAATCTGGTTGACCATCTTGGTTTTCTGGCCGCTGCCGGCCGGCCCCATCAGGTTAAGGGCCTTGGAGTAGCACTCCAGAGCGGGCTTTGCCCGTTCGAACATCTCCGGCTCACCACCACACATGATGGTGAGTTGACCGTTTTCTGCACCTTGCTGACCGCCGGAAACTGGTGCATCGATAAAACCCTGATGCTTTGCTTTCGCTGATTGTGCGAGCTGTTCTGCGATGCCCGCGGATGCGGTGGTGTGGTCCACCAGGATGGCGCCTTCGGGGGCATTTGAAATAATGCCCTCGTTACCCTCATAGATTGCGTCCAGATCCTTGTCCGCCCCCACGCATGTCAGCACGATGTCGGCATTCTGGACGGCTTCGGCAATGGACTGGCAGGCGGTTCCTGAATAGTCCCTTGCCCAAGCTTCAGCCTTGGAAAAGGTCCGGTTCCAGACCCTGACGTTATATCCGGCGTTTGCCAGATGGCCTGCCATGGGATAGCCCATGACGCCCAGTCCGATAAAGACGGCTGTGGTGGTCATTCATCCTCTCCTGAACGTTGTTCTATTCGGGTTAACTTATCACAGGCCCCATACCCACACACAAAAAAAGGCCGCTGAGTCAGCGGCCTTTTCGGGGTTTCGGTTTCCCGGGTGATTACTTTTTGTCGTAATCGCGGCTTTCGGGACCGGTATACAGCTGGCGAGGGCGACCAATGCGGTAATCGCCGGACACCATTTCGTTCCAGTGGGAGAACCAGCCGATGGTGCGTGACATGGCAAAAATCACTGTGAACATGGACGTGGGGATACCGATGGCTTTCAGAATCAGGCCGGAGTAGAAGTCCACGTTCGGGTACAGTTTGCGCTGGACGAAGTATTCGTCTTCCAGTGCGATCTTCTCCAGGCGCTGGGCAATCTTCAGAAGCGGATCGTTTTCCAGGCCCAGCTCGGTCAGCACTTCGTGAGCGGTTTCTGCCATCACTTTGGCGCGCGGGTCGAAGTTCTTGTAAACCCGGTGGCCAAAGCCCATCAGGCGGAACGGGTCGTCCTTGTCCTTGGCCTTGGCGATGAACTTCTCGATGTTTTTCTCGTCACCGATTTCAGCCAGCATGTCCAGAACAGCTTCGTTGGCGCCGCCGTGAGCCGGACCCCAGAGGGCAGCAATGCCGGACGCAATACAGGCGTATGGATTGGCACCGGTGGAGCCGGCCAGACGCACGGTAGAGGTTGAAGCGTTCTGCTCGTGATCGGCGTGCAGGATGAAGATCTTGTCCATGGCTTTCGCCAGGATCGGGTTCGGCTTGTACTCTTCACAGGGCACGCCAAACATCATCTGCAGGAAGTTCTCGGAGTATGAGAGTTCGTTGCGCGGGTACATGAACGGCTGGCCGATGCTGTACTTGTAGCACCAGGCGGCGATCGTCGGCATTTTGGCGATCAGGCGGTGTGCAGTGATTTCGCGCTGGTGTACGTCAGTCACATCCATCTGGTCGTGATAGAACGCGGACAGGGCGCCCACCACACCACACATGATCGCCATCGGATGCGCATCCCGGCGGAAGCCCTGGAAGAAATTGCGCATCTGGTCGTGCAGCATGGTGTGGTTTTTGATGGTGTCGTGGAACTTGCTGTTTTCTTCTGCGGTCGGCAGTTCGCCGTTCAGCAGGAGGTAGCAGACTTCCAGGTAATCGGAATTTTCCGCCAGTTGTTCGATGGGGTAGCCGCGGTGAAGCAGAACACCGTTGGCGCCATCAATGTAGGTAATCTTGGATTCGCAGGCTGCGGTGGATACAAAACCTGGATCGTAGGTAAATACGCCTTCCTGGACCAGACTCCGTACGTCGATAACGTCGGGGCCGACGGTGCCTGAGTAAACCGGTAGCTCAATGGACTTGTCACCCACCGAGAGCGTGGCTTTCCTGTCGGTCATGGTGCTCTCCTATATATCAGCTTTGACAGCTTTTCAGTATTTGGATGCGCTAGAAGGCGCGTATTATCGCAAAACTGGCGGCAAAATATAGGGCGTTGGCTTTTTTTGTCAATGGAAGAGGGCGGAAAAACCATTATTTGACATTCCATGTAAATGAGGGAATTCACGAATATGGCCGTTTTCAGGGCAAAATTAATTTTGTCAATAATTCTTATAGCCGGTGCAAGGCCGCTGATTACAGGCGCTTGGGCGAGTTGCGCGTTTGTAATTAACAGGGGTACTCCTTATAATCCGTAGCCCGGAATCGGGGATAGACCTTGTCTGGGCGCCTTCCAATGTCGGTAGCGCCGGGCGGGCGGGTGTATTCTCCCTCCTGAGCCAATCGTGTGCCGGTTTCGTATCAGCACACCGATCCTTACATACCAACTATCCGCACCGGTCACTTCGACTGATTGTGGAACCAAGAGAGAGTGTGAGAGCGCTGTGAATAGCAAACGACCAGTTAATCTCGATCTCGGCAAGTTTCATTTTCCGCTGCCAGCCATTACGTCCATATTGCACCGTATCAGCGGCATCATCATTTTTGTTGGTGTTGCGTTCCTGCTTTACGGGCTCCAGCTTTCCCTGTCCGGGGAAGAAGGCTTCAGTCGCGTCGATGAATTGCTGAACAGCTTCCTTGCAAAGCTGATCATCTGGGGCATTTTGTCTGCTCTGCTTTACCACCTGGTGGCAGGTATCAAACACCTGTTGATGGATATGGGTATTGGTGAAGAACTCGAAAGTGGCCGCCTCGCCGCGAAAATCACCATTGTGGTTTCCGTTATTCTCATTGTTCTGGCTGGAGTCTGGGTATGGGCAGCGTAAATAGCGTAACGAATCTTGGTCGTAGTGGTGTTTTTGATTGGCTGATTCAGCGTGTCACTGCCTATGTTCTGGCACTCTACACATTGTTCCTGCTGGGCTTCATGGTGTTCAGCGACGTGAACTACGAGACCTGGTCGGCATTGTTCGGGCAGACCTGGTTCCGCATCTTCACCCTGCTGGCGCTTCTGTCTCTTGGCGCTCACGCATGGGTAGGGCTCTGGACGGTCACTACGGATTACATCAAGGCCATGGCGCCGCGTTTCCTGGTGCAGGCGGCGTGTGGTCTGGTCATGTTCGTCTATGTGGTCTGGGGCATTCAGATTCTTTGGGGGCTTTAATCGATGGCTAATATCAAGACCATGTCTTACGACGCGATTGTTATCGGTGGTGGCGGTGCCGGTATGCGAGCCGCCCTGCAGCTGACCGAGTCAGGCGTCAACACTGCGTGTATCACAAAAGTATTTCCGACCCGTTCCCACACGGTATCCGCCCAGGGCGGGATCACCTGCGCCATCGCCAGCGCGGATCCTAACGATGACTGGCGCTGGCACATGTACGACACCGTTAAGGGGTCTGATTACATTGGTGACCAGGATGCCATCGAGTACATGTGTTCTGTCGGCCCCCAGGCGGTGTTCGAGCTTGAGCACATGGGGCTGCCGTTCTCCCGGACCGAGCAGGGCCGTATCTATCAGCGTCCGTTCGGTGGTCAGTCCAAGGATTATGGTAAGGGCGGTCAGGCTGCCCGTACCTGTGCCGCAGCCGACCGTACCGGTCACGCACTGCTGCACACCCTTTATCAGGCCAACCTGAAAGGCGGCACCACGTTCCTTAACGAGTGGTACGCCGTTGATCTGGTCAAGAACAGTAAAGACGAAGTGGTTGGTGTTGTCGCCATCGAAATCGAAACCGGCGAAGTGGCCTACATCAAGTGTAAGGCAACGGTTCTCGCCACTGGCGGCGCCGGTCGTATCTACTCGTCTACCACCAACGCCCTGATCAACACCGGTGACGGTATTGGCATGGCGCTGCGCGCGGGCTACCCGGTGCAGGATATGGAGATGTGGCAGTTCCACCCGACCGGGATCCACGGTGCCGGTACGCTGGTAACGGAAGGTTGTCGGGGTGAGGGCGGTTACCTCATCAACGCCGAGGGTGAGCGTTTCATGGAGCGTTACGCTCCGAACGCGAAGGATCTGGCTGGTCGTGATGTTGTTGCCCGCTCCATGGTTATCGAGATCCTTGAAGGCCGCGGCTGTGGTCCCGACAAGGATCACGTGCTGTTGAAACTGGATCACCTGGGTGAAGAAACCCTGAACCTGCGTCTGCCGGGTATCTGTGAGCTGTCCCGCACCTTTGCCCACGTGGATCCGGTGAAAGAGCCGATTCCGGTTGTGCCGACCTGTCACTACATGATGGGTGGTATTCCGACCAATGTCGGCGGTCAGGCCCTGACTCTGGACGAGAATGGCAAAGATAAGCCGATTCCCGGTCTGTTTGCCTGTGGTGAGGCTGCCTGTGTATCCGTACACGGCGCCAACCGTCTGGGTGGTAACTCCCTGCTGGATCTGGTGGTCTTTGGTCGTGCGGCGGGTCTGCACATTGAAGAGCAGCTTCGTGGCGGCTTTGAAGTCGATGGCGCCAGCGAGGATGACATCAAGCGTGCCATGGCTCGCCTTGATCGCCTGAACAGCGCCTCTGAAGGCGAAAGCGTTGCCGAGGTCCGCAAGGACCTGCAGAACTGCATGCAGCTATACTTCGGTGTGTTCCGTGACGGTACCAGCATGGAAGAGGGTCTGAAGAAGCTCGAATCCATCGGGGAGCGTGTGCGCAAGACCAAGCTGGCTGATACCAGCAGCGCGTTCAACACCGCGCGGATCGAAGCGCTGGAGCTGGACAACCTCTACGAAGTTGCCCTGGCGACGGCTATCTCTGCCTTTGAGCGTAAGGAAAGCCGTGGTGCCCATGCCCGTAACGACTTCACAGAGCGTGATGACGAGAACTGGCTGAAGCACTCCGTATACTTCCCGCTCGAGAAGCGTGTTGGCAAGCGTGACGTGAACTTCGCACCGAAGACCGTCGACACCTTCCAGCCGAAGATCCGGACTTACTAAGGGGGACGCACGAAATGTTGGTAAGCCTTTATCGTTATAACCCGGAAACTGACAACGCGCCCTACATGCAGGACGTGGAGCTGGAGCTTCCGGAAGGCAAGGACCTGATGGTTCTGGATGTCCTGAACCTGCTGAAGGAAAAGGACCCGTCGGTTGCTTATCGTCGTTCCTGCCGCGAGGGTGTTTGCGGCTCTGACGGCATGAACATGAACGGCAAGAATGGTCTGGCGTGCATCACGCCCATGTCCCAGGTGCTGAAGAACAACAAGCTTGTTCTTCGCCCGCTGCCGGGGCTCCCGGTCATCCGGGATCTGGTGGTGGACATGAGTCTGTTCTACAAGCAGTACGAAAAGGTCATGCCGTACCTTGTAAACGACCAGCCGGCACCTGCCATTGAACGTCTGCAGTCTCCCGAGGACCGGGAGAAGCTGGACGGCCTGTACGAGTGTATTCTCTGTGCCTGCTGCTCCACCGCTTGCCCGTCATTCTGGTGGAACCCGGACAAGTTCGTTGGTCCGGCCGGTCTGCTTCAGGCCTACCGCTTCCTGGCGGACAGCCGTGATACCGCCCAGGCAGAGCGTCTTGCCAATCTGGATGACCCGTTCAGCGTCTTCCGCTGCCGGGGCATTATGAACTGTGTCAGCGTTTGTCCGAAAGGCCTGAACCCCACAAGGGCAATCGGCCATATCCGGAACCTTCTGCTCCAGCGGGCGACTTAAAAGCAGAAAATAAAACAAACGCTATACTGTTCTGATCAATTAGCATCCGGAAGGCCCCGCAACGGCGCGGGGCCTTCAACCAAAGGCTTATAGTCAATAGTCTTAACAGGGTGCACACTACGCGAGCCGTGACGGGAACTTATAAGGTTCTCTCGCGGTTTCGCTGAGTACAAAACCACCGGGGAACGGAAAACATCCTTGCTGGGTGTGGTGGCCAAAGTCGATCCCGTAAAAACCCGTATTGACTGAGATTTACCCCTGGCCGACCATACTGAGCTCCCCCGCACCAGCCCAAGGTGAGCTATTCAAAATGCACGAAAGCATAATGGAGCAGTTATGGCAGACTTCCCACTTGCAGGGTGGAAATCTGGCCTATGTTGAACAGCTTTTTGAAACCTACCTGACAGACCCCAATGCCGTTCCCGAAGAGTGGCGCAACTACTTCGACAAGCTACCCAGCGTCGACGGCTACAAAGGCCGTGATATTGATCACTCTTCCATTCGCGAACAGTTCGAGCACATCTCCCGTAATCAGCGTTTCCTGACCAATGGCGTTCCGGCCAGTGCAACCTCCGATGCTGATAGAAAGCAGATCCGTGTTCTGCAGCTGATCAATGCCTTCCGTTTCCGTGGTCATCAGGAATCGAAGCTGGATCCGCTTGGCGTATGGCAGCGTCCCACGGTAGAAGATCTTGATCCGGCCTTCCACGAACTGTCGGAAGCGGATAATGACCTGGAATTCCAGACCGGTTCACTGAGCTTTGGTTCCGAAACCATGAAGCTCGGCGATATTATCAGTGGCCTCCGCCAGACCTATTGCGGAAGCATCGGTGCCGAGTACATGCATGTAGTCGACACCCGCATCAAGCGTTGGTTCCAACAGCGCATGGAGCCGGTGCGTTCACAGCCCCAGTACGAAGCGAAAACCCGTAAACATATTCTTGAGCGCCTGTCAGCCGCGGAAGGCCTGGAAAAATATCTGGGATCCCGTTACCCCGGCGTCAAGCGTTTCGGCCTCGAAGGCGCTGAGAGCCTGATTCCCTGTCTTGACGAGTTGATCCAGCGTTCCGGTTCCTATGGCGCCAAAGAGATTGTTCTCGGGATGGCTCACCGTGGCCGTCTGAATGTCCTGGTGAATACCCTCGGCAAGAACCCGAAAGAACTTTTCGACGAATTCGAAGGCAAGAAGCTGGCTGATTCCGGCTCAGGTGACGTGAAATACCACCAGGGCTTCTCGTCCAACGTGATGACGCCGGGCGGCGAAGTCCACCTGGCGATGGCGTTCAACCCGTCCCACCTGGAGATCGTTTCTCCGGTTGTTGAGGGTTCGGTTCGCGCACGCCAGACCCGTCGTAATGATAATGATGGTACCCAGGTTGTGCCGATCATCATGCACGGTGATGCGGCCTTTGCCGGCCAGGGCGTGGTAATGGAAACCTTCCAGATGTCCCAGACCCGGGGCTATGGTATTGGCGGTACGATTCACATCGTCATCAACAACCAGGTCGGCTTCACCACCAGCAAGCAGGAAGACGCCCGCTCGACCGAGTACTGTACCGACGTGGCCAAGATGGTCCAGGCGCCGATTCTGCACGTGAACGCAGATGATCCGGAAGCGGTCATGTTCGTTACCCAGATGGCGATGGACTACCGCAACGAGTTCAAGCGTGATGTGGTGATCGATCTGGTCTGCTACCGTCGCCGTGGGCACAACGAGGCGGATGAGCCGGCCGCTACCCAGCCGCTCATGTATGAAAAGATTCGCAAGCTGAAAACCACCCGTGGGCTTTATGCCGACGTGCTGATTGCCGATGGCGTAATTTCAGAAGACGAATCGAAGGAGATAGATCTCGACTACCGGGACGCCCTGGACAAGGGAGACCACGTGGTCAAGTCCCTGGTCAAGGAACCGAACAAAGAGCTCTACGTGGACTGGACGCCTTACCTCGGCCACGAGTGGACCGCCAAGTGTAAGTCCAGCGTTTCGCTCAAGACTATCCAGGCGCTGGGCAAGAAACTGACCCAGGTTCCGGAAGGGTTCAGTATTCAGCGCCAGGTTTCCAAGATCGTTTCCGACCGTGAAAAGATGACTGCCGGTGCGTTGCCCATTAACTGGGGCTACGGCGAAGTCATGGCCTATGCCACGTTGCTGGAAGAAGGTCATCCTATCCGGATAACCGGTCAGGACGTGGGTCGTGGCACCTTCTCCCACCGCCATGCGGTCTTGCACAACCAGAAAGATGGGTCTACCCATATTGCTCTGGAGCACCTGTCGGAGAATCAGCCGCAATTTGAAATCTACGACTCACTGCTGTCTGAAGAAGCCGTGATGGCGTTCGAATACGGCTACTCCACGACGGCTCCCAGTGGTCTGGTCGTCTGGGAAGCCCAGTTCGGTGATTTTGCCAACGGCGCCCAGGTGGTTATCGACCAGTTCCTCACCAGTGGGGAGCACAAGTGGGGGCGTCTCTGCGGCCTGACGCTGCTGTTGCCGCACGGTTACGAAGGGCAGGGGCCGGAGCACAGTTCCGCGCGTCTGGAGCGCTTCCTGCAGCTGTGTGCCGAGCACAACATCCAGGTGTGTGTGCCAACAACGCCCTCCCAGGTTTTCCATATGCTTCGCCGTCAGGTGAAGCGTCCGCTACGCAAGCCGCTGGTAGCGATTACTCCGAAGAGTCTGCTGCGTCACAAGGAGGCGACCTCTGACCTGGACGACCTGACCTCCGGAACGTTCCAGACCGTGCTGCAAGAGAAAGAGCCATCTGATCCGAAGAAGATCACTCGTCTGATCCTGTGCAGCGGCAAGGTCTATTTTGACCTGCTGGAGCGCAAGAAGGCGGACGAGCGGGAAGATGTTGCGATTGTTCGTATCGAGCAGCTGTATCCCTTCCCGGGGGATGACCTGGACGAGGTTCTGGCCCTGTATCCCAAGCTCAAGCACGTGGTTTGGTGTCAGGAAGAGCCGATGAACCAGGGCGCCTGGTACTGCAGTCAGCACCATATGCGTAATGCACTGCACCGCAAGAACCCGAAACTGTATCTTGAGTATGCCGGTCGTGATGCTTCTGCTGCCCCTGCGTGTGGACACATGTCCGTGCACATTGAAGAGCAGAAGAAACTGGTTAACGACGCGTTTGAAATCTGACGAGCTACCGAACTAAGGATCCGAGATGTCAACTGAGATTAAAGCCCCCGTTTTCCCAGAGTCGGTCGCAGAGGGCACCGTCGCGACCTGGCACAAGCAGCCGGGTGAAGCCTGTTCCCGCGATGAACTGATTGTCGATATCGAAACCGACAAGGTAGTTCTGGAAGTGGTTGCACCGGCTGACGGCGTGATTGAAGAGATTGTCAAAGGCGAAGGCGACACCGTGGAAAGCGGCGAAGTCGTCGGCAAGTTCAAGGAAGGCGCCGCTGGTGAATCCAAGCCGGCTGAAAGCAAGAAGGAAGAGGCTCCGAAGGAAGAGTCCAAGAGCCAGGCTGCATCCGGCGATGCCATTCTCAGCCCGGCAGCCCGTAAGCTGGCCGAAGAGAATGACGTCGATCCGAATGCCGTCAAGGGCACCGGCAAGGACGGTCGCGTCACTAAAGAAGACGTTCAGAATCATGTAGATAGTGGAAAGTCTTCAGCACCTGCTTCAAGTTCCAAGCCGGCGGGCGACATGCCCAAGGTTGAGCTGGCAAGCGGCGAGCGCGCGGAGAAGCGCGTACCGATGACGCGTCTGCGGGCCAGCATTGCCAAGCGTCTGGTCAGTGCCCAGCAGAATGCTGCGATGCTCACCACCTTCAATGAGGTGAACATGGCGCCGATCATGGAGCTGCGCAAGCAGTACCAGGACAGCTTCGTGAAGCGTCATGGCATCAAGCTTGGCTTCATGTCTTTCTTCACCAAGGCCGCTACCGAGGCTCTGAAGCGTTTCCCGGCCGTGAATGCCTCCATTGATGGCAATGACATGGTGTATCACGGATACCAGGACATCGGTGTGGCTGTTTCCACCGACCGTGGTCTGGTGGTTCCGGTGGTGCGTGACGTCGACGCCCTGGGCCTGGCGGATATCGAGAAGAAAATCGTCGAGTACGGCACCAAGGCCAAGGACGGTAAGCTGGGCATTGAGGAAATGACCGGTGGTACCTTTACCATCACCAACGGCGGCATTTTCGGCTCGCTGATCTCCACGCCGATCCTGAACCCGCCGCAAACTGCGATTCTGGGTATGCACAAAATCCAGGAACGCCCGATGGCGGTCAATGGCAAAGTTGAAATCCAGCCCATGATGTACCTGGCGCTGTCCTATGACCATCGCATGATTGATGGCAAGGAAGCGGTGCAGTTCCTGGTGGCGATCAAGGAAATGCTTGAGGATCCGGCGCGTATTCTGCTGGACGTCTGAGCTGACACTTAACGAATTGGAAAACGGGATCAAATATGTCTGATAAGTACGACGTCATTGTCATTGGTGCAGGCCCTGGTGGTTACGTAGCTGCTATCAAAGCCGCCCAACTCGGTCTGAAGACTGCGTGTGTGGAATCCTGGACCTCTGAAGACGGCAAAGCGCAAGTGCTTGGCGGCACCTGCCTGAACGTGGGCTGTATTCCTTCCAAGGCCCTGCTGGAGATTTCCCACAAGTTTGAGGAAGCCAGCCACGATTACGAAACCCAGGGCATCATCGCCAAGGATGTCAAAATCGACATCGCGAAGATGATGGAGCGCAAGAGCGGTATCGTGAAGCAATTGACCGGCGGTATCGCCGGTCTGTTCAAGGCCAACGGCGTAACCTCTATTCATGGCCACGGTAAGTTGCTGGCCAATCGTCAGGTTGAAGTCACCGATAAGGGTGGCAAGACCACCACTTACGAAGCGGACAACGTCATCCTGGCGACCGGTTCCAAGCCGATCGAAATTCCACCGGCACCGTTTGACGGTGATTACATCGTGGATTCCGAGGGTGCGCTGGAGTTCACTGAAGTGCCCAAGCGTCTTGGCGTCATCGGCGCCGGCGTTATCGGCCTTGAGCTGGGCAGCGTATGGTCCCGTCTGGGATCGGAAGTGACTGTGATCGAAGCCCAGGACACGTTCCTGCCGATGGTTGATCAGCAGGTTGCCAAGGATGCGCAAAAGCAGTTCAAGAAACAGGGACTGGACATTGTCATGGGTGCACGTATGACCGGTGCTGAAGTCAAGCGCAAGCTGGTTAACGTGGCCTATGAAGACTCGAACGGTAAGCAGGAGAAGAAATTCGACAAGCTGATCGTGGCTGTTGGTCGTCGTCCGTACACCGATAATCTGTTGGCTGAAGACTCCGGTGTAAAGATGGACGAACGCGGCTTCATCTTCGTGGACGATAACTGCAAGACCGAAGCACCGGGTGTCTGGGCGATTGGCGATGTGGTTCGTGGTCCGATGCTGGCACACAAGGCATCCGAAGAGGGTGTCATGGTTGCCGAGCGAATCGCTGGCCATAAGCCACAGGTCAACTACGACTGCATTCCAAACGTCATCTATACGGCGCCGGAAGTAGCCTGGGTTGGCAAATCCGAGGAAGAGCTGAAGGCAGAAGGCGAAGCTTACAAGGTGGGTACTTTCCCATTTGCGGCCAACGGCCGTGCCATGGCAGCTAACGCAGCGTCCGGTCTGGTGAAGATCATCGCCGATGAAAAGACCGACCGCATCCTCGGTTTCTACGTGGTTGGACCACAGGCGTCCGAGATTGTGGCGCAGGGTGTGATCGCCATGGAGTTCGGCTCCAGTGCAGAAGATCTGGCCCTGACCTGTTTCGCGCACCCGACTCTGTCCGAGTCAGTGCATGAGGCAGCTTTGGCTGTCGATGACGGCGCGATTCACATCGCCAACCGTCGCAAAAAGAAGTAACGCAGGGCAGGGAACAGGGGCGCCAAAGAGGGCGCCCCGCTGCCATAAAACGGCAGGTTTCCGACTGCGTCAGTGGTGTGTTGAGGTGATCCCCGGCATGCCTAACCGAATTCGCACCAGATTGTTGTCGGATTTATGGCCTAAATTCGACAGGATCCGGCGGGTTCAACTCCGTACGTGGTTATCCTCCATCAAAAAGCGGGACATTAACTATGAATTTGCATGAATATCAGGGCAAGCAGCTGTTCGCTGAATATGGCCTGCCAGTATCCAAGGGCATTGCCTGCGATACTCCGAAAGAAGCAGTGGACGCAGCCGGTGAAATCGGCGGAGACGCATGGGTCGTCAAGGCACAGGTTCACGCCGGTGGCCGTGGTAAGGCCGGCGGTGTAAAGCTGGTCAAGAGCAAAGACGAGATTCGCGAGTTCGCCGAGAACTGGCTGGGCAAGAACCTGGTGACCTACCAGACCGACGAAAACGGTCAGCCGGTCAGCAAGATTCTGGTTGAATCCCTCACCGACATCGATCAGGAACTGTACCTGGGCGCCGTGGTAGACCGTGGTACCCGTCGTATCGTGTTCATGGCCTCCACCGAAGGCGGTGTTGAGATCGAGCAGGTTGCCGAAGAAACCCCGGAAAAAATCCTGAAAGCGGAAGTTGATCCGCTGGTCGGCGCACAGCCGTACCAGGGCCGCGAGCTGGCTTTCAAACTGGGCCTGGAAGGCAAGCAGATCGGTCAGTTCACCAAGATTTTCCTGGGCCTGGCGAAACTGTTTGAAGACCGTGACCTGGCGCTGCTGGAAATCAACCCGCTGGTGATCACTCCGGCCGGTGACCTGCACTGCCTGGACGCCAAGATTGGCGTTGACGGTAATGCTCTGTACCGCCAGAAGAAAATCCACGAGATGCACGATCCCTCCCAGGAAGATTCCCGGGAAGCGGAAGCGGCCAAGTGGGAACTCAACTACGTTGCGCTGGAAGGCAACATCGGCTGCATGGTTAACGGCGCTGGTCTGGCCATGGGTACCATGGACATCATCAAGCTGTCCGGCGGCCAGCCTGCCAACTTCCTGGACGTAGGCGGCGGCGCGACCAAAGAGCGCGTTTCCGAAGCGTTCAAGATCATCCTGTCCGACGACAATGTACAGGCGGTTCTGGTTAACATTTTCGGTGGTATCGTCCGCTGCGACATGATCGCAGAGGGCATCATCGGTGCGGTCAAGGAAGTGGGCGTCAAGGTTCCCGTGGTTGTTCGCCTTGAAGGCAACAACGCCGAAGTCGGCACCAAGGTACTCGCTGACAGTGGCCTGAATATCATTGCCGCCACCAGTCTGGCGGATGCCGCAGAGCAAGTCGTTAAAGCCGCAGGGGGTAAATAATGAGCATCCTGATCAACAAAGACACCAAGGTTATCTGCCAGGGCTTTACCGGCGCACAGGGTACTTTCCACTCTGAGCAGGCGATTGAGTACGGCACCAAGATGGTTGGTGGCGTAAGCCCGGGTAAGGGCGGCACCGAGCACCTGGGCCTGCCAGTGTTCAACACCGTACGTGAAGCCGTTGAGCAGACCGGCGCTGAAGCAACCGTGATCTACGTGCCGGCTCCGTTCTGTAAGGACGCCATCATTGAAGCCGCGGACGCTGGCATCCAGCTGATCGTGTGCATCACCGAGGGTATCCCGACCATCGACATGCTCTACGCCAAAGAGTATGTGGATCGTAAAGGCGTGCGCATGATCGGTCCGAACTGTCCGGGCGTGATCACGCCGGGTGAGTGCAAGATCGGCATCATGCCGGGTCATATCCACAAGCCGGGCAAGGTGGGCATCGTCTCCCGTTCAGGCACCCTGACTTACGAAGCGGTCAAGCAGACCACAGACTTCGGCTACGGTCAGTCCACCTGTATCGGTATTGGTGGTGACCCGATTCCGGGCTCCAACTTCATCGATATCCTGAAGCTGCTGCAGGAAGATCCGCAGACCGAAGCCATCGTGATGATCGGTGAAATCGGCGGCACCGCTGAAGAAGAAGCGGCGGCGTTCATCAAGGAAAACGTCACCAAGCCGGTGGTTTCCTACATCGCTGGTGTGACTGCGCCTCCTGGTAAGCGTATGGGCCATGCCGGTGCGATTATCTCTGGTGGCAAGGGTACCGCAGACGAGAAGTTTGCTGCCCTGAATGACGCCGGTGTCAAAACCGTGCGCAGCCTGGCCGAAATCGGCAAGGCACTGAAGGAAGCAACTGGCTGGTAAATCATTACCGCCAGTTATAAAAGCCCCCGGGTCTGCCGCAAGGCGCCGGGGGCTTTTTCGTTCTGTGATTACGGCCTGGCGCCGGTTTTTCAAAGGCTTCTTAACGCCGGCGTCACATAAGACTATAATGCCCGGTCAGCCTGCACTAAGATGGGCTGGTCTAAAACCACCAGAAGGAGTTCATGCTTTGAGTTCTGTAGATTCCCAGCAACGGGTTTTGTCCGGGATGCGTCCGACCGGCAAACTTCACCTTGGCCACTACCATGGTGTTCTGAAAAACTGGGTGAAACTCCAGCATGAGTATGAGTGCTTCTTCTTTGTCGCTGACTGGCATGCGTTAACCACCGACTACGAAGACACCTCGGGCGTCGAGCAGAGTGTCTGGGACATGGTCATCGACTGGCTGGCAGCGGGTGTGAACCCCGGCTCTTCCACCATGTTTATTCAGTCCCGGGTGCCGGAGCACGCTGAGCTGCATCTGCTGCTGTCCATGATTACCCCGCTGGGGTGGCTGGAGCGCATCCCCACCTATAAGGACCAGCAGGAAAAGCTGCGGGAGAAGGACCTGGCCACCTACGGCTTCCTGGGTTATCCGCTGCTGCAAAGTGCGGACATCCTGATGTACCGTGCCGGCAAGGTTCCGGTCGGAGCCGATCAGGTATCCCACGTGGAGATTACCCGGGAAATAGCCCGTCGCTTCAATCATATCTATGGTCGTGAGCCTGGTTTTGAAGAACAGGCCGAAGGCGCCATCGTGAAGATGGGCAAGAAAAACGCCAAACTGTATCGCAATCTTAAGAAGCGATATCAGGAAGAGGGCGATATGGAAGCCCTGGAGACCGCCAGGGCGTTACTGAAAGAGCAGCAGAATATATCCCTCGGCGATCGTGAGCGTCTGTACGGTTACATCGAGGGCGGCGGCAAGGTGATTCTGCCGGAGCCCCAGCCACTGTTGACTCCGGAATCGAAAATGCCGGGGCTGGACGGACAGAAGATGTCCAAGTCGTACAACAACTACATCGGTTTGCGGGAAGACCAGGACTCGGTCGCCCAGAAAATCCGCACCATGCAAACCGATCCCCAGCGCGTACGCCGGACCGATCCGGGCGAACCGGAGAAGTGCCCGGTATGGGGTATGCACAAGATCTATTCCGATGCGGAAACCCAGGAATGGGTGCAGACCGGTTGCCGCAGCGCCGGGATTGGCTGCCTGGACTGCAAGAAGCCCCTGATCGACGCCATCATTGAGGAGCAGCGTCCGCTTCATGAGCGTGCCCGTGAGTATGAAGGGAATCCCGACCTTGTACATTCGATTATCGAGGAAGGGTGCGAGCAGGCCCGGGATGCTGCCAGGGGCACCCTGGAAGAGGTTCGCAGCGCCATGGGCCTGAACTACCGTTAACGACGGAGTGCACGCCATCATCTGCCGGATACCGGAGAAAGTATGACCGATGACACTGTGAGCACATCGCAGCCCGAGGCGGGAGAAGACGCTCCATCACCCGCTCCCGAGCAGGCGCCCCTGGCTCTCGTGTCCGGCAAGCCGGTGGTGGACCTGCCGCGGGATCTGTACATTCCGCCCGATGCCCTGGCGGTGTTCCTGGAGGCCTTCGAGGGGCCCCTGGATCTGTTGTTGTACCTGATCCGCCGCCAGAACATGGATATCCTGAATATCGATGTCAGTGAAATTACCCGCCAGTACATGGACTACATTGGCGCCGTCGAGGCCATGCGGTTTGAGTTGGCAGCGGAATACCTGGTGATGGCAGCGACTCTGGCGGAGATCAAATCCCGCATGTTGCTGCCAAGGCAGGAAAGTGACGACGAGGAAGAGGTTGACCCCCGTGCTGAACTGATCCGGCGACTGCAGCAATACGAGCGTTTCAAGCAGGCTGCGGAAGACATTGATGAACTGCCGCGGATGGAGCGGGATACCTTTGCCGGTTCCGCAGCCTTGCCGAAGCTGCCTTCCAGCCAGCCACATCCTGATGTGGACCTGAAGGAGCTGTTGTTTGCCCTGCAGGGCGTCCTCAAGCGGGCGGATCTGTTCTCCAGCCACCATGTTGAGCGTGAAAAACTGTCCACGCGAGAGCGCATGTCCGCGATCCTCTCGGTGCTGCAGGATGATCGCTTTGTGAACTTTGAAAGCCTGTTTACGCCCGAGGAGGGGCGACTGGGGGTGGTGGTGTCATTCCTCGCGACCCTTGAGTTGGTAAAGGAACAGCTGATAGAGGTTGTCCAGGGGGAAGTCCTTGGTCCCATTCATGTCAGGGCCAGAGCGGCCAGTTAAGCGAAAGCACGGGTGTCATGAACGAAGAGAACCTGAAAAAGATCCAGGCGATTGTCGAGGCTGCGCTGTTGGCGGCGGGAAGACCGCTGTCATTTGACCAGTTGAGGGAGCTGTTCCCGGAGGATGAACGGCCTGCCCGACAGGTTATGGAGCATGTCCTGGTGTTGCTGGAGAGCGCCTGCGAAGGCCGTGGGTTTGAGTTGAAAAAGGTTGCCAGCGGCTATCGTTTTCAGGTGCGCGAAGAGTTTGCTCCCTGGGTAGGGCGGTTGTTTGAAGAAAAGCCGCAGCGATACTCGCGGGCCTTGTTGGAAACCCTGGCGTTGATTGCGTATCGCCAGCCGATTACCCGGGGTGAAATCGAGGATATTCGCGGGGTAACCGTCAGCAGTAACATCGTGCGAACCCTGTTGGAGCGCGAGTGGGTCAGGGTGGTCGGCCATCGGGATGTGCCCGGCAGGCCCGCCATGTACGCTACGACGCGCCAGTTCCTGGATTACTTCAACCTGCAGGGGCTGGACCAGTTGCCGCCCTTGTCGGAGGTGCGGGACCTGGAAGAGATCGGACGGGAAATTGAAAAAAACATACAGGCGGAGATCAAGTTCGAATCTTCGGCCGATGAAGGGGAAAATGGCTCCGATCAGCCGGACCAGGACGCCCCGTCAAGTCAGACACTTCACTGATGCCCGTCGGGATACCGGGGCATCAGCCCATATGAAAGGATGAATTCATGGCGTCAGAGCGCCCGGGTAAGCCAGGAGGAAAGTCCTCCGCTACCAGTAAAACATCGTCGGCCACTGCCGGTGGTCCGGAGAGAATCCAGAAATTGCTGTCCCGTGCGGGGGTTGGTTCCCGGCGTGAGGTTGAGAGCTGGGTGGAGGCTGGCCGTTTAACGGTGAATGGCGAACTCCCTGATCCTGGCCAGAAGGTGACCCTCGGTGACCGTATCGAGCTGGATGGTAAGCGCCTTGATCTGGCATCGGGGTCTGAAGTGGTGCGCCGAGTGCTGATTTATAACAAGCCGGAGGGCGAAGTCACTACCCGCCGTGACCCGGAAGGCCGACCCACAGTATTTGACAGTCTGCCGCGGCTGAAAGATCACCGATGGATTTCCATTGGTCGCCTGGACATCAACACCACGGGGCTGGTGCTGTTCACCACTGATGGCGAACTGGCAAACCGGCTTATGCATCCGTCCAGCGAGATCGACCGGGAGTATGCCGTCCGGGTATTTGGTGAGGTCGATGATGCGATGTTGCAGCGGCTGATGGACGGCGTGTTGCTGGAAGACGGCATGGCGAAGTTCTCGGATATCTCCCCGGCCGGCGGCAGCGGTATCAACCGGTGGTTCCATGTCACACTGCTGGAAGGGCGTAACCGGGAGGTCCGTCGCCTGTGGGAATCCCAGGGTGTCCGGGTGAGCCGGTTGAAGCGTGTTCGCTACGGCCCGATATTCCTGCCGAGCCGGTTGAGCGTTGGAAAGTGGGAAGAGCTCGACCAAAAGGCCGTTGATACCCTGAGTCGCTCAGTCGGGCTGGATTCGGTGGCCATTCCTGCCAAGACGCCCAACGAACAGGCGGCGCTTGAGCGCAAGCGTAACAAGCAACCGGGCCGCCCCGCCGCCCGCAAAGCCGGCGGCCGGAAATGGGATGTCAGCTCGACAAAGCCGGCAGGTCAGGGCAGGAAACCGGCCCGTAAGTCGGGGCGCAGCATCAAGAAGAGTTAGCCGATACTGGCGAAGACCCGGGTGCAATTGCGGCCGTGGTCTTTCGCCTGATACAGCGCTTCATCGGCGCGAGCCAGCCACTGGTCTGCCACTTCGCCCGTCAGGTGCGTGGCGACGCCACAGCTCGCGGTGACCGAAACGTCAATGTCGCCACAGTTGACGACGATGGCGTCAATGTTTTCGCGGATCCGGTCTGCCACCTTGCGTGCTTCCTGTTCGGCGGTGTGGGGCAGCAGGATGGCGAACTCCTCACCACCGAACCGGTAAACCGAGTCTGAACTCCGCACCGCTTTTTCCAGCTCCCGAGCCGCCAGTTTCAGGAGATGGTCTCCCACTACATGGCCATGGCTGTCATTCACAGCCTTGAAATGATCCAGGTCGCAGAGAATCAGTGAGTACTTGTCACCGTGGCGGTCCGAGAGCTGACGGGCCCGCTGCATAGCCTCGTCCATGGCGCGTTTATTGGGAACTCCGGTCAGTGAGTCCGTCAGTGCGGCCTGCTCTATGGTGATAAATCGGCAGGCATTCCTGATCGGGCAGATGGCTGCGCCCAATATCAATTCAATCGCTTCAAGTTCCGGTTCCGCGAACTTCTGCCGGCGTCGCAGGGAAAGCGTGCCATAGAACTCGCCTTCCAGGTTAAGGCGATAGTCGCAACGGTGGGGGCCGCCCACTCCGGATGCGTAGATAAAATCCGTTCCGCTGATCTGATGCCGATACTGCAGCGCGTCAAAAGGTACGACACCGCCAATCTCCTCCGCCAGAATTGCCATCTGGTTGTCGAGGGAGAGAGTGGTGGATAGCCTTCTGGTCAGGCGCGTCAGAATGTCGGGAGAATCGTTCCATTCCTGATGAGCCTGTCGCAGGACTGCGAGTTTTTGGGGTTGCGATCCATTCCTGGCAATAGAAGGGATGTGTTTCACGGGTGAGTCGCCATGTGTCAGAATTCTTTACTCTTTAAGCACAAAGCGTGCCGAGTGAATAATTGATATATTAAACAGTCGGATATCGGGCGTATGCTGTCTGAATTATCGACTATGCTGCAAAATGATGACAAAGCGTCAGAATGTCGGCAGTTCCTTGCCGCTGTACGGTATGGTCGAAATGTCAGACAAGGGGATGGGGTCAGCCAATCCCTGTGGTAAACTTTTGCGCTTATTATCGTGCCGTCTGCAGCAAGTGAGCGACCAACTTTATGAGGTTCCAGGCCCCCGAAAGTCTATCCGAGCAAATCGCCCAGCATCTGGGCCAGCGCATCATGACCGGTGAACTCAAACCCGGCGAGCGGATCCAGGAGCTCAAGGTAGCGGGTGATTTGAACGTCAGTCGCGGCTCCGTCCGTGAGGCGTTGCTGATTCTTCAGCGTCGGCACCTGGTCGAGATTTTCCCCCGTCGGGGTGCGGTGGTCTCAAGACTGACGCCGGAGCTGGTAAACAGCCTTTACGATATCTATATCGATCTCCTGTGTATGCTTGGTCGTAAGGTCATGGAGCGCTGGTCCTCCCAGGAGCTGGCGGGTATTGTCGGCCAGGCCCGGGAGCTTCAGGCGGTCACCGATGCTTTGAACTCGTCCGGAGGCGATGCCGCCGAGCAGGTAATCGAAGCCGGCTTCGGCGTCATGCGCTATGCCTACACCCTGGTGGATAATCCGTTTCTTGAGGAAACCCTGGAAAACTTCCGGCCTGCCATCAGCCGTACCTACTTTGTTGCCCTGGAGAATTTCCGCGAGGAACTGACGGAAACCGGCCGGTTCTTTACCGATGTTGCCGATGCGGCAGTGAACGGTGATGCCGACAAGGTCGAGGCTGCCATTATCCGGTTCGGGGAACATCAGCGGCACCAGGTGTTGAGCATACTCAGGGAGGAGGCAAGCGCCTGATATGCGCCTGAAATCCATCAAGCTGTCCGGCTTCAAATCCTTTGTTGATCCGACCACGGTGCCGTTTCCCTCCAATATGACCGCCGTGGTTGGTCCGAACGGGTGTGGCAAGTCCAATATCATCGATGCGGTTCGCTGGGTCATGGGGGAGAGTTCCGCCAAGTACCTGCGTGGCGAATCCATGACCGACGTTATCTTCAACGGCTCCAGTGCCCGCAAGCCGGTGGGGCAGGCGTCCATCGAACTGGTGTTTGATAACAGCGATGGTTCCGCACCCGGCGAGTTTGTCCGCTTTAACGAAATTTCCGTTCGCCGGCGGGTGTCCCGCGAAGGCCAGTCTGAATACTTCCTCAACGGCTCGAAATGCCGTCGTCGCGACATCACCGATCTGTTCCTGGGCACCGGCCTGGGTCCGCGAAGCTATGCCATCATCGAGCAGGGCATGATTTCCCGCCTGATTGAGGCAAAACCCGAAGAACTGCGGATCTATATCGAGGAAGCGGCAGGCATTTCCAAGTACAAGGAACGGCGCCGTGAAACCGAGAATCGCATTCGGCGCACCCAGGAAAACCTTGAGCGCCTGACCGATCTGCGGGAAGAGCTCGGTCGCCAGCTGCAACACCTGGAGCGTCAGGCTGCCGCAGCGGAAAAGTACAAGGCCTACAAGCAGGAAGAGCGCCAGAAGAAGGCTGAACTGACGGTCCTGCGCTGGAAGTCCCTGGACAATGACCTGCAGACCTGGCGTTCGAAAATCCGTGATACCGAACTGGAGCTTGAGAAATACCTGACCGATCGGGTGAGCCTGGAAACGTCCCTGGAGTCCCTGCGGGACCGCCATCAGGAGCGCACCGAGCACTTTAACCGGGCGCAGGCGCGGTTCTATGAAGCGGGCGCCGATATTGCCCGGATAGAGCAAAGCCTCGAGCACCAGCGGGAGCGGGGCCGGCAGATTGCCACCGAACTGGATCAGGCCATGGCAAACCAGCGAGAGCTGGCCAGGGAGCTGGAACAGGACGAAGAGAAGCTGTCCGGTATCCAGGAAGAGCTGGACATGATCGAGCCGGAACAGGAAGCGCTGTCGATTCGCGCCGAGGAGTCCGGGGAAAAGCTGCAACTGGCGGAAGACGCCATGAGCGATTGGCAGCAGAGCTGGGAAGAGTTCAGTTCCCGTTCCGCGGATGCCCGACGTCAGGCTGAGCTGGCCCAGTCCAGAATACGCTCCCTGGAAGATGCGATTACCCAGTTAAAGACCCGCCAGCAGAGGCTGGCAGACGAACAGGAACTGCTGGACGGTCAGTTGGATCGCGCAGAGCTGGAGGATTTGCTGGAGCAGCAGGAAACGCTGGAGCTTCAGCGTGAAGAAGCGGCGGAACGAATCACAGCGGTTCAGGACGAATTGTACGGGGCTCGCCAGCAACAGAAGGACGCCGAACAGAAGGCGTCCGATTATCGCCAGAAGGTGCAAAGTCTTCGTGCGTCCCTGGAATCCCAGCAGGCACTGCTGGATGAGCAGATGGGCGCTCAGGACGATGCGCTGCAATCCTGGTTACGGGAGTTTGGCCTGGAGTCAGCCCCCCGGATTGCCCAGCAGCTGACGATCGATAATGGCTGGGAGTTTGCCGTAGAACAGGTGATTAACCGCTTCAGCCAGGGCGTGAGCGTTGCTGGCATGGAATCGCTTCATCACGCACTGTCTGGCGCTCCCAAGGGGTTGGCGCTGGTTACTGCCGACGGCCAGGGTATGGCAGGTTCGGGCGGCTTGGCTTCGAGGGTTTCCGGCGCCTCGGGAATTGGTGGATTGTTGGCGGGCATAGACACCGCCGAGTCCCTGGATGACGCGCTGGCCCGTCAGGATGCCCTGAACAATGGTGACAGTGTGATTACCCGGGAAGGTGTCTGGGTGTCCCGGGACTGGATTCTGATGCCGGACTCCGACGCCGGTCAGGTCGGGGTTATCGAGCGCCAGAAAAAAGTCAGTCAGTTGGCGGAAGAGCTCGACGAAGCTGAGGCATTGCTGCAGGAGGCCAACGAACAACTGGACGATCTGCAGGAGAAATCCGAACGGGCGGAAGCCAACCGGGATGATGCCCAGGGTCGTCTCAGCGACGCGGAGCGCGAGCTTGGCGGGTTGTCCTCGAAAATCAGCGGCCTGAAAGCCCGGGCGGAACAGATCAATGACCGTCTTCAGCGTATCCGGGATGATGCTGAAGACGTGGCGCTCAGCCTTGAGGAACAACAGGAGCAGTTGCAGGAAGCGCGGGAAGAGTGGCAGGAGGCGCTGGCGTCCACGGAAGACAGTGACGAGGAAAAAGAGCAGCTGCTCGAACGGCGGGATTCGCTTCGGGAGAACCTGGATCATCTGCGCCAGGAAGCCCGGCACGACCGCGATCACGCCCACCAACTGCAATTGCAGTTACAGTCCCTGAACAGCCAGCGGGACGGGTTGCGCCAGACCATTGACCGGATGCAGATGCAGAAGGAGCGGCTGGAAGAGCGCCTGGAAATCCTTCGAGAGTCCCGCGAAAGTGCCGAAGAGCCCATTGAGGATCTCCAGATGCAGCTCGAAGGGCTGCTGGACCGGCGCCTCGCCGAGGAAGAGAAACTCGGTGTCGCCAGGGATGCCCTGGAGGAAATTGACCGGGAAGTCCGGGAGAAGGAGCAGGGCAGAAGTCGCACCGAACATGAAGTGCAGGATATTCGCGCCCGGCTTGAGAAGCTGAAAATGGAATCCCAGGCACTGGAGATTCGTTCCGGCAACCACATCGAACAGCTTCAGGAGCTTGATGTGAAGTTGCAGGACATTCTCGAACAACTCCCGGAAGAGGCCACGGAACAGGCGTGGGCCGATGAGCTGGAAAAAATCGGCAACCGGATCCAGCGGCTGGGCGCCATTAACCTGGCGGCGATTGAGGAATACCAGGTCCAGAGCGAGCGTAAGACCTACCTGGACAGTCAGCATGAAGACCTGATGGAAGCGCTTGAGACCCTGGACAATGCGATCCGGCGGATTGACCGGGAGACCCGCCAGCGTTTCAAGGAAACCTTTGACCAGGTCAATGGCGGACTGCAGGCATTGTTCCCCAAAGTGTTCGGTGGCGGCAACGCCTACCTCGAGCTGACCGGGGAAGACCTGCTGGAAACCGGGGTTACCATCATGGCGCGCCCGCCGGGTAAGAAGAACAGTACCATTCACCTGTTATCCGGTGGTGAAAAGGCACTGACCGCCATTGCGCTGGTATTTTCCATTTTCCAGCTCAATCCGGCTCCGTTCTGTATGCTGGACGAGGTAGACGCGCCGCTGGACGACGCCAACGTTGGCCGCTATGCCAACATGGTGAAGGAGATGTCAAAGCAGGTTCAGTTCATCTACATTACCCATAACAAGATCGCCATGGAAATGGCGGACCAGTTGATGGGGGTTACCATGCATGAGCCCGGCTGTTCACGGCTGGTATCGGTGGATGTGGATGAGGCGGCCGCCCTGGCGGAAGCGTAGGGCTCCGGGCTCAGGGGGCCTGGAATACCGCCAAAGATGACAAAACGGCCATCTGGCCCACCTGTGCGTTGTATTCATTACAGGCTTTTCTTAGAGTAGCAACGATATCCGATCTGCAAACAGGACAGCATCACTATGTCACTAAGGGAATGGTTAATTGCCATAGGTACCCTGGTTATCATCGGCATTGTTATCGACGGCCTCCGTCGAATGCGCCGGGCTCGCAAGGAATCCATCGCGATTTCATCCGGTATGGGCGCCAATGACCTGGATGAGTCCCCACTGGACGACGAATACAACCCGGAGTTGCCCAATGGCGGCGCCCGCACGATTTCCAGGGATACCCTGGAAGAGCGGGGCTATCTGAAGCGCGAGCGCTCCAGTCGCTTCGGCAACCCGGTGCAAAAGCCGACGCGCCCGATTGTCAGCGATGCAGAGAAAAAGGCCTTGGCTGAAGAGTCACAACCGGATACTTCGCAAACGGATGTCGGAGAAGACGGTGTGGCTTTCGAGTCCGATGATCGTGACGATTACGAAACCGCTGATACCGGTTGGGGCGCAAGGGACGATGACCCGGAACCGGATGAGGGCATTGTCGACGAGCCCTGGCAGGAAGAGCCTCCGGAAACGGTTCCCGAGCCAGAAAGTGAACCTGCGGCCCGTAAGCCGGACACCGAGACAACGCCGCCCCCGATGGTGACCAGCGAAGTGCAGGAGGACACTGCCCGGCGTGATCAGACGCCAAAACGATCCGGGCAGCCCCTGGCGGGCGCAAACCGCCCGGAGGCGCGGGAGGTTGTGGTGATTAACGTTCTGGCGCGTAAGGGCGAGGATTTCAAAGGCAGCGTCCTGAAGGAACTGTTTGAAGCCTGTGGCCTGGAATACGGTGACATGGACATCTACCATCGCCACGAGGAATCGGATACCACCAGCCCGGTGCAGTTCAGTGTGGCAAGCGCGGTAGAGCCGGGCACCTTCCGGCCCGAGGACATGCCTGCCATGTCGACCCCCGGTATCAGCTTTTTCATGAGCATGCCTGGCCCGTCCAATGCGTTACAGGCCTTTGAATTCATGCTTGAAACTGCCCAGTGCGTGGTCCGCAACATGGGCGGGGAGCTGAAAGACGAGCGGCGCAGTGTGATGACACCACAGACCATCGAGCACTGTCGCCAGCGGATACGAGAGTTTGAACGTAAACAGCGGTCGCCACGCCACTGAGCGCTGAAGCGATCGTTAAGAGTAAAATACCCGGTAAAATCCGGGTATTTTTTTGTAGCTCCAAGGGATGACAGGTATGAGTACAGCGACACCCGAGACGGCAAACCGGGTACAGGAACTGCGGCAAACCATAGACGAGCATAATTATCGCTATTACGTGCTTGACGATCCGCAGGTACCGGATGCCGAGTACGATCGCCTGTTCCGTGAGCTGCAGGATCTGGAGGCGAGCCACCCCGAGCTGGTCACGGATGACTCTCCCACGCGGCGTGTCGGCGCCAATGCGGAAACCAGCTTTGAAGAGGTGGTGCACCGGGTCCCCATGCTGTCGCTCGACAATGCGTTCAACGATGAGGAACTGCGGGACTTTGACCGCCGGGTGAAAGACCGCCTGAAAACCGGTGAAGACATCGAATACGTTTGTGAACCCAAGCTGGATGGTCTGGCGGTCAGCCTGCATTACGAACAGGGGGTTCTTACCCGGGCAGCCACCCGGGGCGATGGCTACGCCGGCGAGGATATCACCGCCAATATCCGCACCATCCCTTCCGTTCCCTTGAGGCTCCGGGGTAGAGACGTGCCGGAGATGGTGGAGGTGAGGGGCGAGGTGTATATGCCCAAAGCCGGTTTCGAGAAGCTGAACCAGACCCTGGCGAATCAGGGTGAGAAGACATTTGTGAATCCTCGCAACGCGGCAGCCGGCAGCCTCAGACAGAAAAAACCGTCGGTCACCGCCCGTCGGCCACTGGAACTCTGCGCCTACAGTGTTGCCGTTGCCGATGATTCCATTCTGCCCGGTACCCACTGGGACTGCCTGCAGCAGGTTCGTGAATGGGGGTTCCGGATCAACCCGGAAATGCGTAAGGCGACCGGAGCCGATGAATGCCTCGCCGCCTACGAGGCTTTAATGGAAAAGCGCGCTGAGCTTCCGTACGAAATCGACGGGATCGTATTCAAGGTTAACAGCCTGGAACAGCAGCAGGCCCTGGGTTTTGTATCGCGCGCGCCGCGCTGGGCGATCGCCCACAAGTTTCCGGCCCAGGAAGAGCTCACCGTCATCGAGGACGTGGAGTTCCAGGTCGGCCGCACCGGCGCGGTCACACCGGTGGCGCGGCTCAAGCCGGTGTTTGTGGGCGGTGTGACGGTCAGTAACGCCACCCTGCACAATATGGATGAGATTCGTCGTCTGGATGCCCGTATCGGCGATACCGTGTTTATCCGCCGTGCCGGTGATGTGATCCCCCAGGTGGTCAAAGTGGTGCTGGAAAAGCGGCCTGGTGATGCCCGCGAGGTTGAGCTGCCCGACACCTGTCCGGTTTGCGATTCGGACGTTATCCAGATTGAAGGCGAGGCGGTGGCGCGGTGCTCCGGTGGCCTGTACTGCCCGGCGCAGCGAAAGGAAGCGATCCGGCACTATGCCTCCCGCAAGGCGCTCGACATCGAGGGGCTGGGGGATAAATGGATCGATATCCTGGTGGACAAGGGCCTGGTGGAGACCGTGGCGGATATTTACGGTTTGACCAAAGACAATCTAACCGGTCTGGAGCGCATGGGCGACAAGTCCGCAACGAACCTTCTGGCGGCAATTGATAAGTCCCGGAATCCGGTGCTTTGGCGGTTTGTCTACGCCCTGGGAATCCGCGAAGTAGGTGAGGCAACTGCCAAGTCCCTGGCCAGTCACTTTGGGACCCTGGAGGCGATTGGCGAAGCGGATGAAGACGCGCTTCAGCAGGTGCAGGATGTTGGGCCCATCGTGGCCGGCCATATCCGCAGCTTCTTTGATCAGCCCCACAATCAGGAAACCATTGCCGCCCTGAGAAACGCAGGCGTTCAGTGGCAGACGGAAGAGATCACTGCTGAGCCAAAGCCGTTGCTTGGAGAAACCTGGGTATTGACGGGAACGCTGACGGAAATGACTCGGGACGAGGCAAAAGAACGCCTGGAAAAGCTGGGTGCCAAGGTTGCCGGCAGTGTTTCCAAAAAAACATCGTGTGTCGTCGCCGGAGAGGCCGCCGGTTCCAAGCTGACCAAAGCCGAGTCCCTTGGGGTCAAGGTACTGGATGAAGACGGTTTCCGCACCCTCCTGGAATCTCTCGGCGCATAGTCAATCAGGCCGGGATCCTCAGCAGGGCTCCCGGCCTGCGAATCTGAGAACTCGCGCAGATCCCCCCGTGTACAAATTGATTACCATGGCGTTGTTCTGTAACGGTGTGTAACGCAGGCCCACTGTCCTGCTTGCGCGCCCATAATAACAACGCTTTAAAACGGACTTTTCCATGCGCGCCGACTTGCTACCACGCATTGCCTTTCTGGCCAGATGCCATGGCCTGCTGATTGTTCTGGCCCTGATTTCCACCGGATGCAAGACCGACAAGGGTTCCGATGATCCGACCGTTCTCGGCGTGCCGCCGGGGGAAGCCTACCTTGGCGTGGAGTATTACTACAATTTCGGTGCCTATGGCGGCGAGCGGCTACTGGACTTTTCCCTGACCAACGCGCCGTCCTGGCTGGCATTGGAAGACACCAGCAACAAGGCGCGCCCGGGCATTATTGTACGGGGGGTTCCGGGGCTCAGTGGCGGTAACCGGGGCGACGCCGATCTGGGCAAGGTCGAGAATATCAACCTGATTACCACCGATGGTGAGCGCGCGGGTGTCCAGCCGTTCGATATTGAGGTCAAGCGCAACCCACTATCACTCGACGCCGATACTATTGCCGAAGGTCAGTCAGCGGAAACGCCTGAAGCCGGAGAAACCCGCTGCGAGGCGCCGGAGCTCGATGAGACCGGCTCACACAGTTACCACATCAACCTGTACGACGATGAGGGTGCGGTGACCGCTACCGAGCCCCGTACAACCGACACCAACCCGGTGCTGGTCCGGGTGTTACTGGAACAGCCATCGGTGACGCGGGTAGCGGTTGCCTTCGAGTTGTCTTCGGATTTCGACCCGGATTCCTGCGACGAGGGTTTTGATCCGGAGCATCAGCGCTGCGAGGAGGGCGATGCCAACCGCGATGATGCCATTATCGGCAAGGATATCGTGGCCCTGGGCAGTGACAGCGAGGACGCATTACCGGTTCCGGACTACCTGGATTATCAGCAGGACGAAAACGGTGTCTATTCGAAGGGCGTGGTGACCCTGGAGCCGGGAATTACCGAATGCTATATCCGCCTGGAGGTGGTTGACGATACCGTGCCTGAGCCCTCGGAGTCCCTGCAGATTGCTCTCACGGAAGTACGAAACGGCCTGGCGGCCCTTGGGCCATCCGACAGCGGCGTAAGGACCACCCTGGTGGTTGATGACAACGAACCCCGGGTACGCCTTGAAACGGTCAGTGGTCGTCAGCGCGATGCGCTCACGGTGGGGACGAAACGGCAGTTCGAGGCCATCCTCAGTGGCGAAAGGGAAGGGAGCATTCGCGCCCGGCTGGGAGAGAGTGAGGATTCCGTTGCCAAGGCCGGTGACTATTACATCCAGGTTCTTAACGACGCGGGTGAGTGGGAAGATAACGACATAATCGAATTCCCCGCGGAGACAGACCGGGTTCGCTTCCGCGTAAGAATTCCCGATGCCGATGAATACGCCAATATCGGGATGGACGACCGCTTCCTGTTACTCGGGGTTGATCAGACGTACCAGGCAGGCCGCGAGGGGTTTGCGGGGGGCGAGGAAGACGGGGAGTTGCGGATCAACATCAACGAGTTATCGAGCCCGCTGGTCCTGAACGAGACGGATGACTTTGTGCCAACCGATATTGCCCTTGGGCACGAGGGCAGGCTGTACGTAACCGGGTACAACGACGCCGCGAATGATCAGGTTCTGGTCCGCATATTCGACCAGAAGGGGGAGCTGCTACAGGAAGTGGCGGTCAGCGACGGCGCGACAGTGCTGAACGAGCCGCAACCGGTGATCCACTATACCCGGCGTCAGGTGACCCAGGGCAGTACCCGGGTGGATCGTTTTGAATTTGTTGTTGCCTACGCCGCTGAAGCCGACATGCCAGGGCAGCCTGCCCACGGTGGACTGGATGTGGTCACCAGCCTGTACTGGTTTGATTCGGCTGCCGCAGAGGGCAGCGAGTATTCACCGGTCTGGACACTTCGTACCGGCACATCGGCGGACGACATCCCCCGCTGGGTTGGTATCAACGACGACAGCGGGTTTGTGGCGGTTGCCGGGGAAACCAGCGGCCGCTGGACTGGCGAATCCCGGGTAGGCGGGGTCGACAGCTTTCTGCAGCGAATAGACACCGACACCGATGGTGACGACCGGGTGCCCAAACTGGCCTGGACGAGGCAGATCGGCTCTGGCCAGGATGATTCCGTGGTGGCCGGCAGTGCGGTTAATGCCAGTCCATACCTGTTCGGGGCTTCGAGTGGCGCCGTCGCGGGCCAGAGTAGCGCGGGCTCCACTGATGTGTTCTTTTATAATGCGTCCGCCGCGAACAGCAATATCACGGTATACCAGCGTGGAACCGATGGCGGGGAAGCGTTAACGGATGGGCTCTATGGTCTCAGCAACATCTGGCTGGCGGGAAACAGCGACCGGCGCTACTCCATCGATGAATCGGGTGATGATGACAATGTCCTGCTAGGCGGGCCCGTGGCTGGAAGTAACGGATTCGTCCTTGGGTATTCCGTCTCGGGTCATGTGAATTATGCATTCTCCTATGCAGATCCTTCGCGGACCGGTAAGGACCACCTGTTGACGCTGCAGGCGTTCGATAATGACCTTGTTGTTGCCGGGGCGACAACGGGTGCCTTTGCCGAAGACGCGGTGGACAGCGGCATTCAGCAACCGGTTATTGCGCGTATTTCCCCGGGCGAGACGGTAACCAGCGAAGAGGACAATCCGGATGCCTGGGATCTCTGGAGAATACAGCCGAAAATTGATGGTGCCCGCATCGAAGCGCTGGCCAATTACCGTGATGACGAGATTGTTACCCTGCTGCGCGAGAGCGTCGGAGGGAGCATCGAATGGAAAATCGTACTGTTCTCTGCGGAGGGCGAGCGGCTGAACTAAACGTTACCCTGCTGACGACCTGCGGCGGCGTACAGCTTCAGATAATCGGTACTGGTGACGATCCCGGCGGGAGCTCCCTGCTTGTCGATGACCAGCGCGGCATTCAGTTGATGGGCCAGCATCAGCCTTGCCAACTGGTGGGCGTCGGTTTCAGGCGATGCCGTCAAGAATGCCGGCAGCTCGATATGTGCCAGGCTATAACTCATGGCGTTGGCCTGGTTCTCGTGTAACCAGGCGAGAAGCCAGCGCAGGTCGATCAGCCCGGCGACGTTGTCCTCCGCGGTGACCACCAGGTGGTGCACGCCATGGGCATCCATGATGGTCAGGGCTTCCGACAGGGTAGCGGTGGCCGGCAGTGAGTGGATAGCCGGTGTACAGATTGTCGATACTGGAAGGTAACTGCGTTGTTCCCTGGGCTCGTCATAGGCTGCGGAGCCGTACTCTTCCATCGCCCGATAATGAGCAGGAGAATGGCTGGCCCGCTGAAATTCCGCGTCCGTCACTTCACTGTGGCCAGTGTTAATGGCGTGGGATTCCGTCATTTCCGTAACGTTACCCACGCGCCGTCCCCGGAACATCTCCGGTAAGCGTGTTCCGACAGGTCTGCCGGGTTCACTGACAAATATGGCCATGGGTATCTCCGGGGTGTGAGCGCCCTTTCATCGGTTATCGGCCGTGTTGTGGAAACCTTCAGTCCAATCACCCACTGGATCTGGAAATTTTCATCTTATAACACCTGTGCGGGTCCACCCGTTTCGATAACGAACGGGGCAGGCATGGCGGCTGCCCCGTGAGCTTATCCGCAAGGAATTCCGCGAGCAACGGGGCATAGGTGAGCCCCTTGCTGCCGAGCCCGGTGAATACGAACAGGCCATCGAGAGTACTGCCTTCAAGATTCGTCAGCTCGCCCGCAGCCGGTTGATAGTCATGGGTCGTGCACCGGAACCCGACCCGTCCCTGAAGTCGGGCTATCTCTGACTCTGCTGGTGGCTTGTCTGGCCAAAGGTCGGGAAGCATGGCCGTCAGTTCGTTGAGATTTTCCCGATGGCTGTCCAGGCTTTGCTGTGGTGACAGGTCATGAAGGTCAAAGGTGGCGCCGGTCACGCAGAGTCCGTTGCGGGCAGGGTTGATGTACCTGGGGCCGCAAATCACAGCACTTGGTGCGCGGACGCTGTCTTCGGGCAAGTGGCTGACCTGGCCGCGTATTGCTTTAAACCGGAATGCGCCCGTGCCACCCGCCATGGGAATCAGTTCCGGTGTCTGATGACCGGCGCAGAGGACGACCTTGTCGGCGCTGATGTCGGTTCCAGCGCCCGAGATCAGCCACCGATCTTCCAGCTGCGTGAGGCGGTGGACATCCATGGAAAAATGGTGGCGGATGTTGGGATGATCCGTCAGTGTCCGGCAGAGGGATGCTGGTTCCAGCCAGCCACTGTGGGGAAACCATAACCCGCCCGTGCCTATGGGGATGCCGGTCAGCTTGCCGGCGGTTGCCGAATCCACCGGTGTCACTATGTCCGACGGGTAGCGGTTACGATTCAGGAATCGCTCCTGGCGCTGTTGTTCCTGATCACTCCAGGCCGTTTGCAACAGCCCGGTAGGGTGCCAGCCGTTGCCCGTTAACGGTGAGTAATAGCGTTGACTGAACAGCAGGGAGGCCAATGCCAGCTGGGTCTGGGCATTGAATTCAACGCCCAGTTTGACGTACAGCGCACCCTGCAGGTTGCCGGATGCGGCCGTGCCGGCATCACCGGCTTTGTCTATCAGGGTGACTTCAATCCCTCTCTCGGCGAGGTTTCTGGCCAACAGGCTGCCTGCGATACCGGCGCCGATAACCGCGACGGAGCCCGGTTTGCCGGCCTCTGGTTCCAACGTGGCGGACGCGGGAAGCGGGATTTCACCTGTAATCATTTCCCGTTTACGGCCGAACCCGGCGGTTTTGATCATCGTAAAGCCGATGTCCGTGAGCGCACGCCGGATGCGGCCAACAGCCGTGAAGGTGGCCAGAGTGGTGCCCGGTTTGCTGTGTTGGCGGACCTGACTGATGGCATCGTCCAGCCACATACCCGGATTCAGAGAGGGGGCGAAGCCATCCAGGAACCATGCATCGGCGGTGAATTCCAGTTCCCGCCAGGCATCGAGAACATCCCCGAAATACAGCGTAAGACGAACCCGCCCCCCATCCAGCAATATTCGGTGGACTCCCGCCACCAGTGGCGGGTACTGATCGATCAACTGGCTACTGAGGTCAGCCAGTTCCGGCCATAATCTCATCGCCCGGACCAGGTCGTCCCGGGTCAGGGGATAACGTTCCGCAGACACAAAGTGGAGGGTGGCGTGCTGGCTGGCGGGACTGTTCCGCCAGGCCTGCCAGGTCGCCAGGAAGTTCAGGCCGGTACCAAAGCCTGATTCCGCGACAACAAACGAGGCGTGCTTTCCGACCCGGGCAAAGCGTTCCGGTAATCGATTGTGCCCGATAAATATGTATCGGGTCTCTTCCAGCCCGTTGTCCCGGTTGAAATAGAGATCACCGAACAGCCGGGATTCCGGAACGCCGTCATGCCAAAGGATATCGGCCGGCTCCATGGCCGGCGCTGTTACTTCTGCCATCAGTTCCCGGCTGCGTTGCCGCTATTGATAATGGTGATGTTGCTGATGGTGACCGGTTCCCGGGGAACATCCGCCATGCCGCCGGAGTGACTGGTTGGCGTACTGGCGATCGCATCCACGACACCCATGCCTTCGGTTACTTTTCCAAAGACTGCATATCCCCATTTTTGGGGGTTGTCCGATGCGTTCAGGTATGGGTTGTCGACAACATTGATAAAGAACTGGGAGGTGGCCGAGTGGGGCTGGCCGGTACGCGCCATGGCAATGGTTCCTCTCAGGTTTTTCAGGGTGGGGCTGCCTTCGTTGGGGATCGGGCTGCGGGTGTCCTTGCGAGCCAGGTTGCGATCGAAGCCACCGCCCTGAATCATGAATCCGGGAATCACCCGATGAAAGATCGTGTCCCGGTAATAGCCGCTTTTCACATATTCAAGGAAGTTCGCCACGGTTTTCGGAGCCACATCCGGACGAAGCATGATCTCGATAACGCCTTCACTGGTCTCCATGCGGATCTGGGGCAACGGGTTGTCCGCGGAGCGGGGTTCTTCCGCCAAGACCTGAGTGCTGAACGAAAGTGACGCCATCAGGATCAGGATGATGCGGGTCACAAAAAGCGGGGAAGCGGCCTTGGATTGCGATTGATTCTGGGTCACCTTGTTCACTCCGTGGAAAGTGCTGGCCATCGCGAAGCGGTAGCTATGGGTAGTCGGATGTTAGCAGATATTCCTTCGGGAACGGGTAATCTCCAGGCACGATGCGTCGTGATCGTCTAACCTTCTTAAGATTGTTTAACAACAAAGTAGCGCCGGGCCGGGATGTACGGTGAGTACAATCAAGGGAGGGGCCAAGTGAACATCCGTCAGGGATTTGAAGAGAGATCAAGGCTGGGGCGATTGCTCATCAACCGGGGGTATCTATCCCCGGTACAGCTGGAAGAGGGATTGCGCCTTCAGGAGGAAACCGGGCAGCGTCTTGGGGAGGTGCTGGTCCAGGCCGGGTGGATCACCGAGCGGGAGCTCTACAGGGTTCTTAAGCACCAGTCCCGGTACCGCAACGCTGCAGCGTTGATCACCATGGTGGCATTGCCGCTGCAGCCGCTGGTCAGTTTTGCGGCCAGTAGTGGTGCAGACTCTCCGCAGGCGGCTTCGCCGGACTCCGGAGAGATGTATCGGAGCAAGGGATTCTCACCGTTGAGTGATGACGATCTGGCGAGGGTGGCCGGGCAGGGGGATAGCGCGTTGGCGCAACGTATTGCTGCCGCCACCGCCATGGTGCCGGGGGGCGGTGAAGGCAGCCAGGAGCCGGATGTGGTGGAAGGTATCAAGCTGACGGCCCATATTTTTGTTCCGATCCTGAACTTCCTGGACTCCGACCTGACGATTACCGGGGTTCACTATCGCGATGACGAACCCCGACACCAGCTCGGAAGCGATGGATCGCTCACCCTGGCTTTCCCGGAGCGGATAGAAGAGATCCGCATGGATAATATCCGGGTCAGTGGCGGGCGAACGCCGGCCCTTGGCAACGTCAGCATCCACGATATCCGCTTCGATCCGGATTCGCGGATGACGATCTATACCAGGTAAGGTCAGCAGGCGCTCTGCAGGTATTCTGGAGAGTGCGCTGGTCGGGATCAGGCGCTGGCCAGGATGGTTCTCTGGGAGGCGCCGGTCTGTTCGCCATGGGCGCCGTAAAGCTTTTGCTGGCTGCTGGCGCCGCGGAAGATGTCTGTCAGGCGCGCCAGGCGCTTCTGCATGTGGCTGATGACGCGACCGTTGTTCTGGTTGATCTCCTGGCAGAACGTCAGGCGTTCATTGGCCTGCGACCACAGCGACGCAAGATCGGATAATCCGGCGCTGCGGATAAAACGGGATGGTGCTCCGCTTTCGGGGCGATAGCCCATGGCAACGAGGGTATGGATTTTCTGCCTGGCACGGCCACGGATCTGATCGAGAAGGGTATTTTTCTCAGTCGTTATCGCTTGCAGTGCCTGCATGTCCGAAGAAGAGAGGCAGGACTTTTCCTGCTCCAGAATATCCGCCAGTGCATCCAGTTGACGGATATCCTGAGAAAGAAGATCTTTCAGTTCATCGATTGCGGCCATGATTTACTCACCCGAATATGCTTTTATCCATCTCAAGCATTTTCTGGGCCAGTTTCTCGGCGTCAATCTTGTATGAACCATCGGCCAGCGCCGCACGGATCTGCTCAATGCGGTCATCATCCATTTCCGGATAGTCACCCAGCTTCTGTTCCAGCTGTTTCAGGTTCTTGGCCTGATTGCTCAGGTTCACGTTCTCACCACGGGCACCCTGGCTCTTGGCCTGCTCGGGTGCCTGTGGCTGGGTATTCTGGGTGGAGCCAGACTTGTCGGCCGTGGTTCTCTGGGTGTTGACCTGGCCGGGGCCAATTCCATTAAAGTCAACTGACATATCGGTACCTGCTTACCTTATTGACTGTACGGGGGACAGCATTCGCGAATTTTATACCTGCGTATCGGCCGCGAGGCCGGAAGCTTTAGCGAATTTTTAGCTCCAGAAGATTACACTTCTGTCATTCGCAGAGCGTGGAGCGGCAAGACTCTGCCGCCTGCGGAAAAAGCGCGCCGCACCTACATTGGAATTTCAACCTGGCCCGGGGCGGTCACCAATGCTTTCACGGTGCGGGACGATGACAGATTCTCTACCAGTACCTGGTCGCCCACACCTGCGTCGGCCATGGCCTTGCCGCGAGAATTGACCGAGAAATTTCCACTTCTGGCGGTGATGATAACATGATCGCCTCTGGTCACCGCTGCCGGAGCTGAGAGCAGATCTGGCGTCATCAGTGTGCCGGCGTTGACGCCGCGTCGCATCTCCATGCCCACCAGTTGGTCAACGTTGGTAATCACACCCTTGCGGGTGGCATTAACCACGACTGAGTCCGTTTCGATCATGTTCGCCATGACCCGCTCTCCCCTGGCCAGTGGGCGCGCGGCCACAAGGCCTTCTCCGGTAATGGACACGGACGCGTTGAGAAACATGCGCCACGGCCGTTCGCCGCGACAGGAGACCTGTAGCGTCGGTTGCGTGGTTTTCCAGGGATCACCGCTGAAACTGACGTCCAGGGGGGCGTTACAGGTCGCCAGGGCCAGTCGGCTGTCCAGTCGGCCGGTTTTGTGTATGACCTCGAAACCGTTGTCCGCCTGTTGTTTCGAGAACTCGTCAAGGAACGAAGCCGCAGCGCTCCTGATCTGTTCGGCGGTGGTGTTTGCGGCCTGCACCAGCACCGGGACAGACGTTAACAGTGTGACGACAAAAATGGTGATGCGCATACGCTGCGGTTTGTCCTATGCTGTCAATTGTCGGTGGAAAATCCCGAAAAACTTAAGGGTTCGGGGGAATCGGCCGTTAACTTCACATAGTGAGTCAAAATTCCGGCGAAAAGCTGGCTTCATCCGCTCTTGAGAGCAAAAAAAGCAAAATGCATGCCGGCATGTCCGCGGGCAGACCTGGGGGAAAAGTAATGGCAGGGGTACTCGACAGTGTAAATCAGCGCACGCAGCTGGTAGGGCAGAACCGCCTGGAGCTCCTGTTGTTCCGTCTTCGCGGCAGGCAGATGTATGGCATCAACGTTTTCAAGGTAAAGGAAGTCCTGCAGTGCCCCAAACTGTCGTCGATTCCCAAAAGTCGTAGCGTGGTTCGGGGGGTTGCCCATATCCGCGGTGAAACCATCCCCGTCATTGATCTGGCCATGGCCATTGGCCATCCTGGAGTTCCCCGTGAGGAACTGGCGAACAGCTTCGTCATCATCACCGAGTACAACCGCAAGACCCAGGGGTTCATGGTTACCGGTGTGGACCAGATTGTGAACATGAACTGGGAAGATATCCTGCCGCCGCCCAAGGGTGCCGGCAACGATGTGTACCTGACATCGGTCACAAAAATGGATGATAAACTGGTTGAAATCATCGATGTAGAAAAGATTCTTGCGGAAGTTTCTCCACTCAGGGAAGATGTAACCGAGGAGTTGTTGACCCGTAGCGCCCAACGCGTTCAGGCGCATCTGCCGGTTCTGGTGGCGGATGATTCCAGCGTGGCCCGGAGGCAGATAGAGCGGTGCCTGACCGCTATCGGCATGGAAGTGATCACCAGGGACGATGGCAAGCAGGCTTTCGATTACCTGAAAGAAATCACGGCAGACGGCACAAAGGCCAGTGATCATCTTTCGCTGATCATTTCCGATGTCGAAATGCCCGAGATGGACGGCTACACTCTGGCTACCCGGTGCAAAAACGATCCGGCGTTGCGGGATACCTTTATCATGCTCCACACTTCGCTGAGCGGTGTACTGGACAGTGCGATGGTGCAGAAGGTCGGGGCGGATGAGTTTATGGCCAAGTTCAGTGCGGATGAATTGGCCGAAAAGGTTATGGAGATCATCGATCGGAACTAATACCGTCGATCATCCTCGATTCACCTGGCGCAGAGATTCAATGAAAGCGGACATTACGCCACAGGAATACGAAGCTTTTAAGACGTTCCTGCAGGATGCCTGTGGCATTCTGTTGGGCGAGAACAAACAATACCTCGTAAAAAGCCGTCTGCGTCGCATTCTCGAAGAAAATCAGTTAACAACACTCGGGGATTTGCTGGGGCAGCTCAAACGTCCGGGGCGCAGCAATCTCAGGGAACTGGTCATCGACGCGATGACGACCAACGAAACCCTGTGGTTCCGCGACAACCACCCGTTCCGGATCCTTCAGGAAAAGCTGCTGCCAGAGTTTGCTGAACGCAACTCCATGCAGCCTTTGAGGATCTGGTCGGCTGCCTGTTCCACGGGGCAGGAGCCGTACTCGGTGGCCATGATCATCGAGGAGTTCCGGCGTCAGCGCCCGGGTAAACTCCGGGACGTGAAGCTGACTGCAACGGATATATCCAAAAGCGTTCTGGAAGTTGCCCGCAAAGGTGAGTACGAAATGATCGCGATTGGTCGCGGGTTGTCGCCGGAGCGCCAGAAGCAGTTCTTCACGCCCTCGCTGAATGGTGGCTGGCAGATACGCCCCCAGATCAAGAGCATGGTAGAGTTCAAGGAGCTGAACCTGCTGGAGCGGTATATGCTGGGCAAGTTCGATATTGTCATGTGCCGCAACGTGTTGATCTATTTTTCCGCGGAACTCAAAAAGGACATTCTGACGCGCATCCACGCCACCCTGAATCCCGGTGGTTACCTTGTTCTGGGCGCGTCGGAATCACTCAATGGACTGCCCCACCTGTACGAAATGGTGCAGTGCCACCCGGGCATTATCTACAGGAAGAGATAATTCACCATTATGCCTCTCAACGTCTGGATACTGGTTGCCGCCCAGGCACTGGCCATGTGTACGGCGCCCTTCATCGTCTTTATCGGCAGCATCCATGGCCGGATCCTGGCACCGTCCCCCGAGTGGGCCACTCTACCGGTAGGGCTGGTTGTCGTCGGCACGGTGCTCGCCATCAAGCCAGCGACCTGGTTGATGGAACGCCTGGGTCGAATGCCGGTCATGCTTCTTGGCG
The DNA here is from genome assembly GCF_045449855.1 of Marinobacter alkalisoli. Classification (NCBI taxonomy): domain Bacteria; kingdom Pseudomonadati; phylum Pseudomonadota; class Gammaproteobacteria; order Pseudomonadales; family Marinobacteraceae; genus Marinobacter; species Marinobacter alkalisoli. The sequence goes on from NZ_JBJJLC010000003.1 coordinate 169,867, forward strand.
CATTGATGGGCGTGCTGGCGGGCCTGACAGGCGGGGCCTCGGCCTGGTTTTCCAGTTTTCCGATGCTGTGTCTGGCAGCCGTCGTCGGCGGGACAGGGCTGGCGGTGGTTCATCAGTACCGCTTTGCCGCGATGGAATCCGTAAAGCCGGAGTTGGCGGGTTCAGCCGCGGCCCGGGTGTTACTTGGTGGCCTGATTGCTGCGTGGCTGGGACCTGAAATTGCTCTCCTCGGCAGCGCCGGGCAGGGAGATCACCCGTTTCTTGAAGGCTGGCTGGGGCTGGGCGTCGTCCAGTTACTGGCGATGGGGGTGCTGGCGCTGGGGTATCGTTCGAAGGGGGAACTGGTCAGGGAAACCCCGGCGGGTGGTGGTCGTCCGCTGAAGGAGATCCTGCGGGCGCCTGTGGTGTGGACTGCTATCAGCGGAGCAGCCATTGGTTATGCCGTGATGAGCTTTATCATGACAGCTACTCCGCTAAGCATGACCGAGATGGCCGGTCACGAACTTCCGGACGCCAAGCGGGTGATCCAGATTCATATCGTTGCGATGTATCTGCCGTCGCTGATCAGTGGCTGGCTGACCCGGGTGGTTGGCATTCCCCTGATGATGGCCGGCGGGTTGCTAGCCTACCTTGCCTGTATACTGCTGGCGTTCAGTGGCATCACTTTCCACCATTACCTGTTTGCGCTTATTCTGCTGGGTGTGGGCTGGAATTTCCTGTTCGTCGGCGGCACCACCCTGTTGCCGAGGGGGTACAGGGATGAGGAGCGTTTCCGGGTTCAGGGGCTGAACGACATGATGGTGTTCAGTTCCCAGGCTGTCGCGGCGCTCAGCGCCGGAGCGGTGCTGACGTCGCTGGGCTGGACCGGCCTATTGCTGGCGTCGCTCCCATTGCTGCTGCTACACGCTGTATTGATGGCCGTCTGGCTTCTCCATTCCAGGAAACCGGTCGCGCCCAAACCCCGAACCGACTGAGCTGACAGGAGCCTGTAATGCTTATCGATTTTGACGGCATGGCACCACAGAACATCTACCACATCCTGACCCAGACGGTGATCCCGCGCCCGGTGGCCTGGGTATTGAGTGAAAATCCGGACGGCGATTACAACCTTGCACCGTTTTCCTTTTTCACGCCGATTACCAGCAATCCACCGTTATTGATGTTCTCCGTGGGAAAAAAGCCGACGGATGGCGCCTTCAAGGACACCCGCGTCAATATTGAGCAACGCAAGCGTTTTGTTGTCCATATTGCTCATCGTGAGCTCGCTTCCGCGATGACGGAAACCTCCAGGACCATGCCCCACGGCGAATCCGAGCTTGTTAATACGGACCTTGAGCTGACCAACTTCGAGGGCTCCGAATTGCCCCGCCTCAAAGACTGTCGGGTGGCGATGGCTTGCGAGCTGTATGACATCAAGGAAATCGGCCCGACTCCGCAAACCCTGGTGTTTGGCAAGATCCTGAGTGTCTATGTGGCCGATGAAGCAGCCAGGCACGATGACAAGGGGCGGTTGGTGTTCGATGCGGCGGCCATCGACCCGATTGGCAGGCTCGGGGGTAGCGAATACGTGACCTTTGGTGAGGTGCTCAAGATCCCACGCCCCGCATAGCAGGCCAGCACTGCATTATTCGGTAAGTAGCCGCAAGGTTTCCGGCGCCGTCAGCGCGGTGTAGTGGCCAGCTGTACCGAGCAGGCTGAGTTCGCAATCTGGAAGGTGGCTTGCCAGGCAGCGGGCGTGTTCGGGGAACACCAGGTTGTCGTGCAGCCCATGAACCACATGGACCTTCCGCTTGATTTGCCCGGCCTTGAATGGCCAGTCTTTGGCCATCAGGGCTATGTCCCGCGCAAATGACAGGGCTGCGATCCGGGGCCCTTGAACCGTTGCCGCTTTGATTTCATCAAGATAGGCGGACCGCAAAGGCTCCTGTGAGAGCAGGGCTGTGTCGTTGGCCGACATGGCCTGGTGCATGGCGTCACACAGGGATTCGGCGCTTGTCAGAAGTGGTTCGAGCTGGCCTGGAAGGGTTTCGGGGTTATCCCGCCCGAGGCGCCACGTGCCTGCTGACAGCTCCCCGCCGTGGGCAAAAGGATCCTCCATCAGCGGGATGGCCGGCATCCCGACAACCACCAGGTTATCCATTCGGGAAGCCGCCTCCTGCGCACAGGCGAGAGCGAATACCCCGCCCCCGGAAAATCCCAGCACTGAAAAACGCTCCAGTTCCAGGTGGTCCGCCAATGCCAGGAGGTCGCTGGTGTGGTCGGCCAATCCATAGTGCCTGGTGGGGGTGGAATCACCGTATCCCGGCCTGTCAGGACTGATCAGGCGAAGGCCCAAAGCGCTGGCTTCTGTTGCCAACCCGGCGGGCGCCACACGTGATCCGGGAATGCCGTGGAGAAAAAATACCGGTTTGCCGTCACGGGGGCCGTGGTCAAACCACGACAGCCATCGATCGTTGCCCCTTTCAAGCACGGTGATGCTCCGGCGCCAGGGAAGCGGCCCCCAGAAGCAGGCAGCGGACCAGGTCGGCCTGGCGCGTTACCTGCGTTTTCTGCATCACCGCTTTGAGGTGCGTTCTCGCGGTATGAACCGAAATGCTCAGGCTGGCGCTGGCTTCCTTGAGATCATGCCCTCTGACCAGCTCCCCGGCCAGTCGGATTTCTGCGGGGGTCAGGCGGTAGGTCGCCATCAGGTGGTTGGCGTCCAGAGTCACGGGGCGATCCGGATTCAGAAGGAAGGCCAGTATTGTGTCGCCACCGTATGCAGTGGTGCCGAAACTCGATGGCCCCTGGCGGTAGTCAACCAGCACCAGTGATGCGCCCCCGGGGGAAACTGAAATGCTGTGGGTGTTGCTGGTCCCATCCTGGAGCAGGCGGACAGCGGCGCGCAACTGGTTATGCATGCTCTCGTTGCTGAATGCGAGTTTGCCCCCGTGAAGTCCCAGCCCAAAAGCTCGGGTTCTCGCGCATTCTTCCGCAACTTCATTCAGCCACTGACAACGCAAATGATGATCCAGAATCCAGACACCAAAGGGCAGGCGGTCGAGCGCGGCGTGTGCCTGCTGGAGAGCAGATTCAAACTGGCCGATCAGGCGCGTCAGGTCCGCCGCTCTTTTCAGGTGTGGTGAGAAAAATTCAAGGGTTTGCTGCTCGTCCGGGCTAAAAGCGCCCGCCCGCCGGGAGCGATGAACACCGATGTGCATGGCGCATTGCTGACCCCGATCGAATTGCGCGCCCATAGCGTAGAAATTGCCGTTAGGCCGGAAAATGCTCTGGTAGTGGGAACTTTGCTCGAATTCCCGATCCGCAACAATCTGGTGGCTGACCTGAATCTTGCCGAGGGGGCCTTCAGATAGCGGGACGCGGAACGGGTCGTGGTAGAAAGCCCCTTCATGATAGGTTGCGTTGGCCGTGTCATCGAAACCCACAGTGTAAGAGCGGTGAATCACGGGGTCACGGATATCCGTTACCCTCAATGACGCAGTCCCGGTATGGAACAGCCTGGCCAGCTTCCCGAGGAAGACCGGCCAGCCGTCCGGATTCATGGCACCGCCGTACAGATCGTTCAGCATTGCCGGTGCAGCTGTTTTGATACTGCCCAAAACCTGCGACTCCTGATACCAGTGCATCCAATTGCGACAGGTCCATTTAAGCACAATTCTGCGGGACCAGCGAATGGCTCCTTCGACAATACGACGTGCGCGATGGGTCAGAGGCTATTTGATCAGTCCCTGAATGTCGCGAAAACGCGGGTGCTTGCAATGCCTTAGCCATTCAAAAGCCACCATCTCGACCGTCACAATCCTGGCGCCGCTCTGGTGCAGGCGATCCAGCGCCACATCCCGGTCAAGCTCGTTACGTGACCCGGTGGCGTCCGCGACCACCCAGACCTTGTAACCGGCGTCCACCAGGCTCAACGCGGTCTGCATCATGCAGACATGGGCTTCACAGCCACCGATGACGATTTGTTGGCGACCTTCCGGCAATTCATCAATCAGCCCGTCGGGACAGGCATCGAAATGGTATTTCCCGATGACCTGATCGCACAGCTCAAGAATGTCCGGCACGTTATGCCCGAGCTTTTCCGGCAGCTGCTCGGTCGCTACCACGGGCACCTCCAACAGTCCGGCCATAGTCGCCAGCTTCAGACTCTGGCTGATGACGGAAGCGCCATCGGCGATGGCTGGCATCAGCTTTTCCTGCAGGTCGATCAGGATCAGGATGGATTGGTCGGCTTTCATCAGCATTATTGTTCTCCTTATATTGGCTGGTAGTATCTGACGCCCATCAGGCCGCTTCAATACAGTAACGATAGCCCTGAAAACGCTCAATCGTTAACCGATGTCGCGTTGCAGTGTAATTTTTTCTACGATTTTTCCAAAGAGAGTTGCCAAACGCCTGAAAATTCATTAGAGTTTGCGCCCTCAAATCAGTGACGACATCACTGATTTGGAACAGTTTATTGGAGAGGTGGCCGAGTGGCTGAAGGCGCACGCCTGGAAAGTGTGTATACGTTAATAGCGTATCGAGGGTTCGAATCCCTCCCTCTCCGCCAATACAAAACCCCAGCAGAAATGCTGGGGTTTTTTATTGGCCGTGAGGGCGGGTGAGAAGCCTCGCCGGGTTCGACCGCAGGCTGCGAAGCAGCCGAAGGAACGTCGGAGCAAAGCGACGACGGCCCCGAAGGGGTGAGGGCCGAAGGCCCGAATAATCCCTCCCTCTCCGCCAATACAAAACCCCAGCAGAAATGCTGGGGTTTTTTATTACAGCACTTCAGTCTTTTATCCTGAACTCCCGAAATTCATCGGATACAGGCGCTTCGCGAACCTCCACTCCCGTGACTCTGGCAGCCGGTGGCCCTTCCTCGCACCAATCCTTCAGCGCCTGAAGATCCTCCTGCAAGCCCTCCGCCACAATTTCCACCCGACCGTCGGACAGGTTTTTTGCGTAACCCGTGAGGTTCAGTCGCCTGGCGACATCCTCAGTGGAAGAGCGGTAATACACCCCTTGTACCTTACCTGAAACCACTATTACCCAGCGTGTTCGCATCATGGTCTTTCCCGTGTTATGTGGCATGGTACGCTAATTATCAATGTACAAGCCCTGGACAGGAAAGCTCAAGCGCGGAAATGAGGGAAATGGCGACTTACCGTAAATACAATCACTCCGGGTACCCGAATGCGTTGATCCGTGAAGCAGAGGGGCTGGCATTGCTGCGGTCGGAACTGCTGAATGCCGGGCAGGCCGCAATGATTCGTGTGCCGGAGGTGTTTCACGTCGACGAATCGGTGCTGGAGATGGAAGCCATTGCGGCAGGATCTTCCTCGGATGATGCACTGGCAAAACTGGGGGAGGGGCTTGCGACCCTGCATTGGGTGGTGCAGCCGTTCTATGGTCTCGAGGCTGACAACTACATTGGCCTGTCTCCACAGGTGAATGGCAGGTTCAGGAGTTGGGGGCATTTCTTTGTAAACAACCGGCTTGGTTACCAGGTGGCGCTGATCCGCAATGCGGGAGTGCGGCGGGATTTTCAGGCTATTCTGGACAGAAGCGCGACTGCGCTGGAGAGCTGGCTGGACGCCCGTTGCGAACAGCCCAGTCTGTTACACGGTGACCTGTGGGGTGGTAATGCGCTGTTTGAAGGCCACACACCCTGGCTGATCGACCCGGCGGTGTACTTTGGGGACCGGGAAGCAGACGTGGCGATGACAGAAATGTTTGGCGGGTTTGGCGCGGCATTCTACGCCGCATACGACTCCGTATGGCTCCGTAGCACGGATTACCCGCTGAAGAAGGAGATCTACAATCTCTATCATTACCTGAACCACTACAACCTTTTTGGCGGCAGTTACCTGGATGGGTGCCGTCGGGGCTTTGACCTCCTGACTGACATGCACTAATCAGCGTTTGCGCCAGACCAGGAAGCGGTTGTTGGCGGGCATTTCGAAATCACTTTCCAGAAACAGGTCATTTTCGCCAGCCATTACTTCCATGTCCTCAATGTGACGAATGCCCATATGGGGATAACGGGCCTTCAGGTACTGGTCAAATTGTCGGTTGCTGTCACTGGTGTAGGTCCCGTTATAGTTGAATGGGCCGTACAGGCAGAAAGCGCCGTTTTCCGGCAACCGTTGGGCCAGGCCTGAGAACATGGCCTCAACTTCCTCCCAGGCCATGATGTGGGCGGTATTGGCGGAAAACGCGCCATGGATCTCAGGTATTGGCCAGTCCGCTTCACCAACGTCCAGCGCCACCGGCGCCAGGATGTTGCCGAGCCGGGAGTCCTCAAGCCAGGGCAGGCAAAGCTGGTAGTTATCCGGATGGTCACTGGGCTGCCAGGTCAGGTGGGGTATATGACCGGCAAAGTGCACCGCATGCTGCCCGGTCCCCGTGCCCACCTCAAGAATGGTGGCGGGCGTGCGGAAGATCAGGGTCAGCTTCTCGAGAATAAAGGGTTTGTTGTTTTCACACGCCTGTGAGTAGGGCTTTTCCTGCTGCATAAATCGCCTCTGCGTTGTGTAGTGAGAATTGCGCTGGTACACGTTGTCGAATCAGATGACGCCCTGGCTCCGCAACAGGAAAACCCCGACCGTTACGGTTACGCTCGCCATCAAGGTGGTTAATGCAATGATGTTGGCAGCCAGCCGGTCATTGCCGCCCAGCGCTTTGACCATAACAAAACTGGCTGCCGCAGTGGGGCTGGCGAAGAACAGAAACATCAGCCCGAGTTCGGCATCCCGGAAACCTGACAGCCAGGCCGCGCCGGTGCACAGGGCAGGAAGAGCCACCATCTTCATAACGCTGGAACTGATGGCGGTGCGGCTGTCACTGCGAATAGCGCTGAGGGAGACGGTTGCGCCTATGCAAAGCAGGGCAAGCGGTAATGTGAGAGAAGCGAAGTAGTCGCCGCTGGTCATGACCCAGGTCGGGAAAGACACCTGCCACCAGGCGAACGGGATGGCCAGGAAGACCGAGATAATCAATGGATTGCGGACGATGTCGCTGAGGATACGGCGCCAGCTGGCGGATTTGCCTGGTTGATAGGCCAGCAGGACCATTACCGATAAGGCGTTGTAGGAGATAATCACCAGCCCGAGCAATATACCTCCGGCGGACAGCCCGTAGTCGCCGTAGAGGCTTGCTGCCAGCGCAAGGCCCACAATGCCGCAGTTGCCGCGAAACGCTCCCTGCACATACACACCGCGGTCTTCCCCGGGCACCCGCCAAACAGCCCAGCCCCATGCCAGGGCGAAACTCGCCAGGGTTGCTGCCAGGAAGAACATCAGCAGGTGGACGTTCAGTGCCGTTTCCAGATCCGCCCGAATAATGCTGAGGAACACCAGGGTTGGCAGAGTCGCCTTGAACACCAGCGCGGAAGCGGTATTAACGAAATCATTGTTGATCCAGCCAATGTGCTTCAGGCCGAGGCCGATAAAGACCATGGCAAATACCGGCAGGGTGGTTTCCAGGGTTTGATAGAAAATATCGAGAAGTGTCATAGCGTTACTGTGGACGGATGTGGGTGGGGATGAAGAGGGTAATCACTGGCACAGGATCCTGTTTCGAGCCGAAAAAGGGAATTGCACAAAGGGCTTAGAGGGACAGGTTGGTTTGTATAATACGCTCAAGGCCTGCATCGACCAAGCTTTGGCCAGGGACTTGTATTGATACCAGGGCTCGGGCTGTAGTCCGGAGGTTGATCCAGGTTGAATGAAATGTAATTGAAAGGTCTTGGTGGCCGGGGGGCATGCTGCGCTATAGTGACGGGCACATATCCAAAATATAACGAACGTTCAGAGCCTGATAGACCATGGAAACCTTTAATCCGACTCCCGAACAGCTTCAGAAAGTTCTGGCGAATACCCCCAAAGACCAGCCCGTCGTTATGCTTAACCTGTTGCGGTTTCGTGATCGCGCCCAGTACAAGGATGAGGCTCCGGACCGGTCCGGGCGTGAAGCCTACTCACTCTACATGCAGGAAGCGGCAGCCTGTGTGCGGGCCGTCGGTGCGGAGGTGATCTGGTCCGGGCGTAGCGTCGGTTCACTGATTGCGCCCCCCGACGAGTCCTGGGATCAGGTTCTGCTGGTTCGGTACCCATCCGTGGATGCATTCATGGCGATGATCGAGAGCCCTGAGTACAAGGGCGTCGTAAAGCATCGGACAGCCGCACTGAAAGATTCACGGCTGGTGGCCAATCTGGAAGGGAGCGCGGGCTAGTTCCACCTGCCACCCTGGCTGCTGAATCATAATACAGGTTACATGGCCCGCCGCAATGGAGGGCAATGGCGTTCTGTTCCTCTGCAATAAAAGTGTCACCGAATTGGCATAACCTCCACCGCAAAGCCTGCATGTGGAGTTGTCATGCTCAGAACTGTCCGTAGTCGTATCCTGTTTTTCTCATGCCTGTCGGTGGTGGCCGTGTTTGGACTGGCGTTATTGTCCTGGTCCATCATTACCAGGGCTGAGCAAGCCTCCGAGCAGCTGATCAAAGACAACCTGACGGAATCCTGGTCACTGGAAGATCTCGAGGCGGACCACCGACGACTGCAGGACCTGGCGTACAAGGTAAAGTCGCAATTGTTGCTCTGGAATGAGATCGACGAAGAATTCCAGTCCATTCAGCACTCCGTTGCGGAAAACTGGAGCACGATACGCTCAAACCCGCTGCTGGCGGATTGGGCGACAGAAAACGCCGACAGATTTGCCGCCGTTAAGTCTCTGCTGGCCGACCTGGCTCCGGGCATTGAGGAGCAGAGTTATTATCGGGTAGGGCAGGTGGTTGACTTCAAACTTTTCCCCGCATTGGACCCCATGCTCGAATCCATAGCCGATCGTCGTAACGCCAGTCGCAAACGTATCGACTCCGGCGCTCAGGAGTTGCTGGCGTTTCTGGAGACCCAACAGGTTTATCTGGTGGTGGGATCAATCATCTTTATGCTGGCGGTGCTACTGATGACTCTGTGGCTGAGAGCGACTGTGATTGTGCGCTTGAGGCGAATAGAGCGGGACCTGCATCAGATGGAGAAAACCGCGGATCTGACGAACGTCCCCGCGGTTTCGGGGCAGGATGAGGTGGCCGGCGTCAGCGTTGCGCTGGGTGGTCTGGTCACTCGCTTCAACGGTTTTATCGGCGACATCCGGGAGGCTTCCCGTACCCTGGACCATCGCTCGGCATCCCTGGATACTCAGGCGGAGGAAGTCCAGAAGTCTTCCGATCGCACTCGCACCCAGATAAGGGACGTCAGCCAGTCCATGGCAGTCATTGCCGATCAGGCGACGGCCATAGAGGCGGCCTCGGCTAATGCTGCTGATACTGTGCGCGAGGCTTCATCCGCCAACGATGAAGTACACAGCGGTCTACGCAACAGCGAGCGGGGCGCCGAACACGCCAACGAAGTCATTGGTCGTGTCTCTGCTGCCATTCAGGCGCTTGGCGGCTCTACATCCAGGATCGAACAGGTTATCGGGGTGATTGCCGATATCGCCGAACAGACCAACCTGCTGGCACTCAATGCAGCCATTGAGGCTGCCAGGGCGGGAGAGCACGGCCGGGGCTTTGCGGTGGTGGCTGATGAAGTCCGAACCCTGTCCCGGCGCACAGCGGATTCGACAACGGAAATCCGTCAATGGGTCCATGATCTGGTCCAGGGAGTTGGTAATGTCGATGGGCTGCTTGAGGAGATGAGCGAGGCCGGAGCGAGCAATCGGAACAACCTCAACGCTCTGAAAGATCACCTGATCGAGCTTGGCGCACGTTTTGAGGCGCTGCAAACCCGGACAGGGGAAATCAACGCTGCAGTCAGCCATCAACGGGGTGAAATCGAGCGGGTTGGCAGGCGCTCTGCCGCACTGGACGACAGTGCCGGTGTGCTGAGCAGTAGCGTGGATAGTACTCGGGAAATCAGTGAGGCGCTCCGTCAGGAGTCATTGTCTATGCGACAATTAATTGCAAGGTTTCGCACAACTTAACAGTAACACCACTTCACCGAGTCCTCCTCAGGCCTTATGATAAGTCACTGTAACGGAGGAATCATGATCGACGACGCCAGCCAGCAACCTGAGTCCGACCCCAGGCAGGAAAAGTTCGTGGTTGATACGGAGCTGCTCTCCGATGATCAGGTAGACGGGCTTGTAGACGAATATTGCACCCGTTACCACGGCCTGAATGACACCGAAAGCCCAATGGATGAGCGGGGCCGGGTAAAAGCGGCCGTTAAGCGGGGGGATCTGGTGGTGTGGTTTGATCCGGTTGAGAATGCTGCCGGGTTGGGTGTTCCCGCTTGAACGCTCATTCATGTTTCATCGATCCGCGAGAACACCTACCCCGGGGTTCTTATAAACGGTACAATCCCGCTGTTTTTACCAGAAGCCGTGTGCGAGGTGAGTTTTGATCAGGGTATTGGTTGTTGATGACCATGAGCTGGTGCGTTCCGGGATTACCCGGATGCTGGCGGATAACCCCGATATCGACGTCATCGGCCAGGCCTCCTCCGGTGAGGACGCCATTGAGTTTGTGCGCAAGCAAACGCCGGACATTGTCCTGATGGACATTCGCATGCCCGGTATCGGCGGTCTCGAGGCTACTCGCCGGATTCTGCGCATTGACGATACTACCCGGGTCATTGTGGTAACGGCGTGCGCCGACGATCCCTATCCCACCCGGGTGATGCAGAGTGGCGCGTCGGCTTATATCACCAAGGGCGCTGATATCAAGGAAATGGTACGTGCGATCCGGATGGCCCATTCCGGCCAGCGCTACATCAGTCCCGAGATTGCCCAGAAAATGGCGCTCAAGCAGTTGGGGGGCGATCCCAACGGCGAAGATGGTGATCTGTCATTGTTTGACCGCTTGTCGGAACGGGAAATGCAAATCGCCATGATGGTGGTGGATTGCCAGAAAGTTCAGGACATTTCCGACAAACTGTGCCTCAGCCCCAAAACCGTCAACAGTTACCGTTACCGAATATTCGAGAAGCTGGAAATTTCCAGTGACGTTGAGCTCGCTTTGATGGCGGTACGGCTCGGGTTGCTCGATGCCGACAAGGTCTGAATTCGACTCCAGAAATTTTCTGAAACAGCTTACGGAACGGCCTGGCGTATATCGAATGTACGACGAGGGCGGGTCGGTCCTGTACGTGGGCAAGGCGCGCAATCTCAGGAAGCGGGTGGGCAGCTACTTCCGCAAGTCTGGCCTGGCGCCGAAAACCGAAGCGCTGGTGGCGAAAATTGCATCCATTGAGGTCACCATTACCGGTAGCGAGACCGAAGCGCTGCTGCTGGAACAGAACCTCATCAAATCCCTTCGGCCGCCCTACAATATCCTGCTTCGGGATGATAAGTCCTACCCGTATATTTACCTGTCTTCCCATGAAGATTACCCGTCACTGACGTTTCGGCGGGGGCGCACGAAAAAAGGCGGCGGCACCTGGTTCGGGCCGTTTCCCAGTTCCGGCGCGGTCAAGGAAAGTCTTAATGTCCTGCAAAAGGTTTTCCGTATAAGATCTTGTAGTGAAAGCTTTTTCAGGAACAGAACCCGCCCCTGTCTTCAATACCAGATCCACCGCTGCACGGCCCCGTGTGTGGAATATATTTCTCCGGAGGATTATCGGGAGGACATCCGTCACGCCACCATGTTCCTGGAAGGGAAAAATCCCGCCATCATCCATGATCTTATGGAAGCGATGGAGAAGGCCTCACAGAACCTGGAATTCGAGAAAGCAGCAGCCTATCGTGATCAGATTAATCACCTCCGCCATGTCCAGGAACAACAATCCGTGGACGGCGAAGGGGGAGACGCCGACGTGGTCGCCATTTCCCAGGATGCGGGGGTCGTCTGCATCGTGGTGATTGTTGTCCGGGGTGGCCGGGTTCTCGGCACCAAGGACTACTTCCCCCGTTACTCGATAGAACAGTCGGAAGGCGAACTGCTGAGCGCGTTCCTGGGGCAGTACTATTTCGGTGGCAGTACCCGCAGGGAAATTCCCCAGGATATTCTGGTGCCGGTGGAAGTCGAGGGGGAATCATTGCTGGCGCAGGCGTTAAGCGAGTCGGCAGGCCGGGACACCCGAATCCGTCGCAACGTTCGTGGCGAACGGCGCAAATGGCTGGAACTGGCGATGACCAATGCCCGCCAGACCCTGCTGAGCCACCTGGCCAGCAAGGAAACCGTCTATCGGCGATTACTGGCATTGAGGGACATGCTGGAACTGACAGAAACGCCGTCACGAATGGAGTGTTTCGACATCAGTCACAGCCATGGCGAAAACACGGTCGCATCTTGCGTGGTTTTCGACGAAAATGGGCCGCTTAAGAGTGACTACCGGCTGTATAACATTGAGGGCGTTACCGCCGGGGACGACTACGCCGCCATGCGTCAGGTCCTGACCCGTCGCTACAGGCGGATGGTTTCAGGTGACGGCAAACGCCCTGACCTGGTGTTTATCGACGGTGGTAAAGGACAGTTGAACATTGCCCGGGAAGTCTTTGATGAATTGGGGATTTCCGATATTCCGCTGATCGGTGTGGCCAAAGGCGTCACCCGCCGGGCCGGTATGGAGCAGTTAATTGATGCCATGACCGGGGATGTCTTTCGGGTGCCGGCGGATTCGCCCGCACTGCACCTGATTCAGCACATCCGGGATGAGTCCCACCGCTTCGCGATTACCGGCCACCGTGCCCGCCGAGACAAAAAGCGCCGGCAATCGACGCTGGAAGGTATCGAGGGTGTGGGACCCAAGCGCCGGCGGGATCTCATTCGCTACTTCGGTGGCATACAGGAACTTCGTAAAGCCAGCGTCGATGAGATGGCCAAGGTTCAGGGCATCAGCAAATCACTGGCGGAAACCATCTACGCAGCATTGCACGACGAGTAAGGACAGCATGAATTTACCAAACGTACTGACGCTATCCCGCATTGTGATGATCCCGGTTTTTGTGGTGATTTTTTACCTGCCGGTGCAATGGAGTTATCTGGTTAGCGCGGCTATTTTCGCTCTGGCGGGCGCCACCGACTGGCTCGATGGCTACCTGGCCAGAAAACTGGACCAGAGCACCCCCTTCGGGGCGTTCCTGGATCCGGTGGCGGACAAGCTGATGGTAGCGGTTGCCCTGACCGTACTGATTGAGGAGCATGCCAGCCTGATCCTGACCATTCCCGCTACCGTGATTATCGGCCGCGAAATCGTCATTTCCGCACTGCGGGAATGGATGGCCGAGATCGGCAGCCGGGCCAGCGTTGCCGTGTCTTACATCGGCAAGATAAAAACCACGGCACAGATGGTGTCCATCATTACGCTGTTGGCCTTTCCTCCGGGCGAGTTCTGGTCGTGGATCGGGATAGGGCTGCTTTACGTAGCCGCTGGTCTGACATTCTGGTCAATGATCCTGTACCTGCAGGCGGCATGGCCGGATCTGTTCCCCAGGCAGGAGTCCTGATCACGCTTCCAGGCAGTCGCTGAGCCAGTCGCGTAGCTGCTGGCCCAGCTTTTCGCCGCCACGGCCAAAGGCCTCGACTACCTGATCTATCCCGGGACCTGTCGCATCTGCGGTTATTCTGAAGTTGCCGGTGCAGACCGTCTGCCTTGTGCGGTTGTCCATCAACTGGGCGTACAGGGAAACGAACACCTGAACACCGTTTCTTCCCGTTTCACTGTGAAACCCATACAGGTCACTGACCAGGGTAACGTCGCTGCCAGTGGGGCTGGTTTCATTGACCACGCCCTGGAGACGTCCTTCCTGGCGGAATGTCCCTATCATCAACTCCCGTAATAGTACCGGGGCCGTATCGCGCCAGCGCACGCCGCCGTATATCTGGTATTCATGGGGGGCAGGCTTGGTCAGAATCCGCGAACTGTCAAAGGGTTCAGTTGCCTGGGGGGTGTCGATTCTCAGGGTTGTATCGAACGCGGGATGGCTATCATTTGGTGGAACGGCCGGTGTCGGGATGTCCATGACCCGCGGCGCTTCGTAATCCGGGAATACCGTGCATCCGGCGAGTGCGGTTGTGATTGCCAGAGCGGTGAACGTTTGCGCATGGCGAACACTCATTGTGGCACCTCCTGAATGTTTTCCCGGTTCCAGATGGTGCTGGAAGGATCATCTTCAAGGCGCCGGGTGAAATGATTGAGGTTGCGGAGCGTACTTCGCAGCTCCCGGAGAGCGGGCGAGAGCTCGGCCAGGCCCTGAAGGCCTTCATCCAGCGCGCCTTTATTGCTGGCGGTCAGTTGCTCGATGCGGGTTGCTGTGGTCTGGATCGAGGCAATGGCGCTGTTGAGGGATGCCAGGGTGTTCTTGCCCTCGCTCTGTAATAACTGGTCGGCGTTGTTGGCAAATGCCGATACTCGTGCTGAGGCTTCCGCGGCCCGCACGCTGGCGTCGTTCATCCGTTCGAGTAACTGCTCCAGTTCTCCCCGCCGGTCCATCAGCCCGTCCGTGGCTACCCGGGCATTGCGGAGGATGCGGGTCAGATTTTCGCTATTCTCTTCCGAGAACAAAATGTTGGCGTTGGTCAGGAGGCGTTCGGCTTTACTTAACAGAGCCTCGCCGTTATCCAGCAGGGAGGTGAATACAGAAGGTTCAGCCGTGATCAATGGCGGATCGCTACGACTGCCTTCCAGTACCGGGCTATCGATCGTGCCGCCCTGGAAGCGTACGCTCATGCTGCCGGTGATATTGGCGAGCACCAGTCCGACGCGGGTGTTTTCGCGGATCTTCACGTTCTCGTCCACACGAATCAGCACTCTCACGTGACTGGGGTTTTCAGAATCCAGGGACAGGTCCACCACTTCGCCAACTTCGACGCCGCTGTACTGTACCGGGTTGCCCTTGGAAAGACCGCTGACCGGGTGATCGAACCCGATTTCGTACCAGGCCCAGTCACGATCGGTCGCGGATTTTCCCAGCCAGAGCGCAAATATCAGGGCTGCGGCGGCAATGATGACCGTAAACAGTCCGATGATAATATGGTGAGCTTTAGGCTCCATACTCTACTGCTCCTGCATCCCGGCTGCTGCTGAATGTGCGGCGGCGCGGCCACGGGGGCCGTGGAAATAGTCGTGCACCCATTCGTCGTCGGTTGCTTCCACCACCTCAAGGCTATCGGCTACCAGCACTTTTTTCTGTGACAATACCGCAACCCGGTCGCAGGTGCTGTATAGCGTGTCGAGGTCGTGGGTAACCATGAATACCGTCAGGCCCAAAGCATCCCGCAGGGTCTTGATGAGCCCGTCGAACGCCGCGGCGCCAATGGGGTCAAGCCCGGCGGTGGGCTCGTCCAGGAACAGGATTTCCGGATCCAGCGCGAGGGCTCTGGCAAGGGCCGCGCGCTTGACCATGCCGCCGGACAATTCCGCCGGATACTGCAGGGCCGCCTCTGGCGGCAACCCCGCGAGGGCGAGCTTCATCTGCGCCAGGTGTTCCGCCATGGGGCGGGTGAGACCGGCGTGTTCCATCAACGGGACGGCAATGTTTTCCCGAAGATTGAGTGAGGTGAACAACGCTCCGCCCTGAAACAGAATGCCAAACCGCTGTTCGATCCGGGCCCGCTCCCTGTCCGGTAAACTGTGCAGATCCTGGCCAAATACCCGGATCTCACCGCTGGTGGGGCGATGCAGGCCAACGATGCTGCGAAGCAGTACGGATTTACCCGTGCCTGAGCCGCCAACGACACCAAGAATTTCCCCGCGCCGGATATCCAGATCCAGGCCATCGTGGACCACATGGGAGTCAAACCGGTTTTCCAAGCCCCGGACTTCGACCAGAATGTTCTCGCGGCTGTTGCCCATCGCTGAGTTTTCCTGCCTCATGCTCACCATCCCATTTCCATGAAGAATAGCGCAGCGATGGAATCCAGCAGAATCACCATGAAAATGGACTGCACCACGCTGGATGTGGTGTGTTCGCCCACCGACTGTGCGCTGCCACTGACCTTGAAGCCTTCCAGGCAGCCAATAACGGCGATCAGGAAGGCGAAGACCGGCGCCTTGCCGAGGCCAACCAGAAAGTGTTTGAGAGCAATGTCCTGCTCAACGATGGCGAGGAACTGGGTCGGGGAGATGTCCAGCACGAGGGCACACACTGCTGCTCCGCCGGCCATCCCCGATAGCATACCGACGAAGGTCAGCAACGGCAGGCTGATCATCATCGCCAGCACCCTGGGCAGCACCAGCAATTCAACGGGACTCAGCCCCAGGGTGCGGATGGCATCCAGTTCCTCGTTGACCTTCATGGCGCCGAGGTGGGCGGTAAAGGAGCTGGCGGTACGACCAGCGAGGAGGATAGCGGCCAGCAGTACGCCGAACTCCCGCAGGAACGAGAAAGCCACTAGGTTAACGGTATAGATGGTCGCGCCGAACGCTTCCAGCACCGTGGCGCCGAGGAACGCCACCACTGCCCCCACCAGGAATGTCAGCAGGGCAACAATGGGGAGTGCGTTCAGCCCGGTGTCCTGAATTGCCGCCACAAACGCGGTAACCCGCCAGCGTCGCGGGCGGGGAAGGTTGTATGCCAGTGCCGCCAGAGTCTCACCGATAAAGGCCAGCAGTAACCGGAGCAGGTCGTATAGCTCTTCAACGCGTTGCCCGAGGGTGGACAGCATTGCCACCACCGGGTTGTAGGCGGGAGGTTGCGGCTCGTTTCTGTCGCCCATTGCCCTGGCGACTGCGCGGAGCAGGGCGCGCCTTTCATCCGCAAGCCCCGGGGTGCTGTCCGCAAGACCGGCCAGTACCTTAGCGCCCAACAGTTCCGCCAGCAGGGCGGCGCCGGCGGTATCAACCCGGCCAAGGTTGGTGATATTGCCGCTGCAACCTTCAACTGACCCGGACGTTTGGAGCCGGGCAATCAAAGTCTTCAGTTCCGGGTAATGGCCAAGTACCCAGTCCCCCTGAATCGTCAGTTGGCTACCATCCGTCAGGATCTCGCCGGGAACAGAGCTGGCGGTCCGGGATGAGGGTGGTGGCGTCATAATGCTCCCCGATATTGTTCAATTATTGTTCATAAAAACCAGGCAAAACAAAAAGTTGAAAAAAGTGGTTGACGCAATCGGTCGAATCCGTAGAATACGCCCTCGTTGACCAAGCGGGAATAGCTCAGTTGGTAGAGCACAACCTTGCCAAGGTTGGGGTCGCGAGTTCGAATCTCGTTTCCCGCTCCAATTTAACACAGTCTCTCACAGCCCACCTGAGAGCATGAAAGTCCTTAAAACTCCTCGGACTTTTCCCCGGCGCGGTGGCAGAGTGGTTATGCAGCGGACTGCAACTCCGTGTACGCCGGTTCGATTCCGACCCGCGCCTCCATTTTTTCCTTATCTAAACCGCACCGGTCACGGTGAGTTCTGGTTGTCGCACGAGTGCAATGCTCTCGTCGCCTTGACGCCCTCCGTTTGTCTTTCTATACCAAAGTAATACCAATGACCGCCATTTCCAGCCAGTACTGACCTCAGAGTTTCGTGAGCGGTAGTGGCGTCGATTCTGGCAGGGGACCCTGCCGGATTCGTTTCTCCACGGAGGCACGTATGACGGACGAGGCTGAAGAGAGTAGCGGGGCTAATCGGGAAGATCGCCTGAATCCCATTGTGTTCTATGGTTCAGCGGCGGCCATTGTGGTGTTCGCGGTGTGGACCATTCTGTTTACCGAGTCGTCGAGCGCCGTTATTTATAGCGTGCTGGCCTGGATATCCGATAGCTTCGGCTGGTTCTATTTTATCTCTGTTGTGGCCTATCTGGTGTTTGTGATCGCTATTGGCTGCTCACGGTTCGGAAAGTTAAGGCTGGGCCCGGCTCATTCCAAACCGGATTTCAACGTGCTGACCTGGGCGGCCATGCTGTTCTCGGCCGGTATCGGGATTGATTTGCTGTTTTTCTGCATCGCGGAACCGGTTACTCAGTACCTTGCGCCTCCGGCCGGAGATCCGGAGACGGTGGCGGCTGCCAGGCACGCCATGGAAATCACCTTCCTGCATTGGGGGCTGTCCGGCTGGGGCGTGTACACCCTGGTGGGCATGGCGCTCGCTTTTTTCAGTTACCGGCACGGCCTGCCGCTTACCATCCGCTCAACCCTGTATCCAATATTCGGCAAACGCATAAAAGGCCCGATCGGCCACACCGTCGATGCGGCCGCGGTGCTGGGTACGGTGTTCGGTGTTGCCACCAGTCTCGGAATCGGGATCATTCAGCTGAACTTTGGTCTCAACTACATGTTTGGCGTATCAGAGAGCACGCTGACCCAAACTGTATTGGCTATTTTGATTGTTATTTTCTCGGCGATTTCGGCGTTTACCGGCGTGGACAGAGGTATCCGCCGTCTTTCCGAATTCAACATGGCACTGGCGCTGCTGCTGATGCTGTTCATTTTGTTCAGCGGCAAGACGATTTTTCTTTTGAATGCCTTGGTCATGAACGTGGGGGATTACCTCTCCAGCTTCATCACGATGTCTTTCAATACCTATGCCTTTGATCCACCCACAGACTGGTTGAACGCCTGGACGGTGTTTTTCTGGGCCTGGTGGATTGCCTGGGGGCCGTTCGTCGGTCTTTTTCTGGCGAGGATTTCACGGGGCAGAACCATCCGGCAGTTTGTGGCGGGCACACTGATGCTGCCGCTGGCCTTCATGATGGCCTGGATGTCCATCATGGGAAACAGCGCCATCGACCTCGTAATGAATGACAGCGGCGTGGTGGGGTTCGGCCAGGAGGCGATGGAGCATCCCGGTTCATCCATCTATCTTTTCCTGGAAAGTTTTCCCTGGGTGGGTCTTACCACCATCGTGGTGACCATTCTGGCGATTGTGTTCTTTGTGACCTCCGGTGACTCCGGCTCGCTGGTATTGTCCAATCTTACGTCAGTTCTCCGCGACCCCAACCACGATGCGCCGGGCTGGATGCGGGTGCTTTGGGCCGCCATTATCGGGGTGTTAACGGTGGCGTTGCTGATGGCCGGCGGGCTCAGCGCGTTGCAAGGTACGGTGGTGATCATGGGCTTGCCGTTTGCTTTCGTGCTGTTTCTGATGATGCTCGGTTTATTCAAGGCGTTGCAGCTCGAAGGATTGAAGGAGGACAGCCATCGCGGCAGCATGGCCGGGCATCTGTCGGGGCGGACCGACCCCGGCAAGAACGCTGCCCTGAACTGGCAGCAGCGCCTGACCCGCAGCGTGAGTTTCCCGACTCTGAATCAATCCCGTCGCTTCCTGGGAGACGTAGCAAAACCGGCGATGGAAGAGATCAAACAGGTCCTTTCACAGCAGGGATTCGCCGTGGACATTGAAGAAGGAGGGCAGGGCAATGAGCACATCGTCCTGCGCGTTAACCTGGGCGGCGAGCAGGATTTCAGCTACGGCATCTGGCCCGCCAGATGCAAGATGCCAGCATTTTCGATCCGCGCAACCCGATCCGATACTCATTATTACCGCCTGGAGGTTCACCTCACAGAGGGCGGTCAGGGTTATGACCTCTACGGGTACTCCCGCGAGCAGGTGATTGCGGACATTCTCGACCAGTATGAGCGTCACCTGTACTTCCTGCACACGCAACGCGAAATGCCGGGCGGCGATACCATTATGCCCGCGGGGAATGACGAAAACTGATTGGCGGGGAATGTTGCCATGGATAACTCGAAATCAGAGGACGTGTTCGACTACATCATAGTCGGGGCCGGCTCAGCGGGATCGGTGCTGGCGGATCGTCTGAGTGCAGATGGACAGCATCGGGTTCTGGTGCTGGAGTACGGCGGCAAAGATAACTCGGTATTCATTCAGATGCCGACGGCGTTTTCGATTCCGTTGAACAAGCCCAAGTTTGACTGGGAGTTGTATACCGAGGCGGAACCCGGGCTGAATGGCCGGAAAATTCACCAGGCTCGGGGCAAGGTCATTGGGGGGTCGTCATCCATCAACGGCATGGCCTATGTGCGAGGGTGTGCCGGAGATTACGAGGAGTGGGTTGAACAAGGCGCGAAAGGCTGGAGTTATGAAGAGGTGTTGCCGTATTTCCGGCGCGCCGAAGACTGCATTTACGGTTCCGATGACTACCGCGATACGGGAGGGCCACTCGGGGTATGTAACGGCAATAATATGAAGAATCCCCTATACCGCGCTTTTATTCAGGCCGGACGACAGGCCGGTTATGGCGAGACCAAGGACTACAACGGATATCGCCAGGAGGGGTTCTGCAGGATGGACATGACAGTGCGCGATGGCATACGTTGCTCCACGGCCAATGCGTACCTCAAGCCCGCACTGACGCGGCAGAATCTCGATCTCCGGATGCATGCGCTGACCACCAGGATATTGCTTGAGGGCAAGCGCGCGACGGGTGTTGAATACCGGCACGGCGGCCAGTTGATTACTGTGCAGGCGCGTCGTGAGGTGATCCTCAGCGCCAGTGCCTTCAACTCACCGAAACTGCTGATGTTGTCGGGCATAGGACCGGCCGACCATTTGCGGGAAATGGGGGTTGAGCCGGTCCACGATCTGCCGGGCGTGGGCCAGAACCTTCATGACCACCTGGAAGTCTGGATTCAACAGGCGTGTACTCAGAAAATCACGCTCAACAGCTGGCTGAATCCATTCGGGCAGGCTCTGATTGGCGCACGCTGGTTGTTCTTCAAAAGCGGTCTGGGCGCCACTAACCATTTTGAATCCAACGGCTACATCCGCAGTCGGGCCGGTCTCAAGTACCCCGACCTGCAGTTCCATTTTCTGGCCGGCGCCATTGCTTATGACGGCTCCAGCTCGGCCGAGGGGCATGGTTTCCAGGCGCACCTGGGTGCGAACAAACCGAAAAGCCGTGGTTGGGTCAGGTTGGCGTCCAGTGATCCCCAGGCGCCCCCGCGGATGTGCTTCAACTATCTGCAGGAGGAAGAAGACCGGCAGGCGTACAGGGCTGGTATACGGCTGACCCGGGAAATCTTCGCGCAACCGGCGTTTGATCCGTATCGAGGCGAGGAGCTGATGCCCGGTGACCAGGTGCAGACCGATGCCGAGATCGATGCCTGGGTCGCGGACAACGCTGAAACCGCCTATCACCCGTGCGGCAGTTGCCGGATGGGCTCGGACCCGATGGCGGTGGTCGACTCCGAATGCCGGGTTCATGGCATTGAAGCCCTGCGGGTGGTGGATTCGTCGATCATGCCGACGGTGACCAACGGCAACATCAACGCACCGACCATCATGATCGGCGAGAAGGCGGCGGATCACATTCTTGAACGCCAATTACTGGCACCGTCGGCTGCGCCGGTATTCTCTCCGGATGACTGGGCGGATCGCCAAAGAGAAGGCTCGCCAGAACGTTCGGGCCCGGATTAAACCGGGTAGATACAAACGGACTATACTGAAGGACTGCCAGTTAGCCTAACCGGGGAGTGCACCACTCATGAAGCCCGACTTTTCCGGATTGTCCCAATTGCTGCTCCAGAAAGAGCAATCGATACCCGCTGCATGGCATTTCGAGCCCGGCGCCGGCGTCGTGCTGCTGGTGTCCGACGGTAATCGGGAAGCCATAGCGAACACGCCCTGGGGTGATTTCCTGCAAGAACGCCTTTCGGCTTATCCGCAAACCGCCAATCCGGTGTTTCTCTCCAGCACTAGTGGTCAACGTACCGCGCTGGCCTTCGTGCCTGACGACCTCGATGGATTCAAAGCGCTGAGTCAGGCACGCAAAGTGCTCGGTCCTTTGATTGCGGAGCGCCTGGAGCAGATCAATGTCATCTCCCTTCTGGGTGATGTCATGGCCGCGAATGCCATGGCCGAGGCCCTTGTGGCGGCCGCCCACGCTGCGCTGTTCCAATTGCCCAAAATCACCGACGAACCGGCGGAAGCGATGGACCTCAAGGCAATCAGCTTTTTCGGGGATTTTGACAACGCCGACTTTCGCTACGCCGAAGCGACCGCCGAGGGCAACAATCTGGCGCGCTGGCTAACCCATTTACCGGGCAACTACCTGACCCCGGGTATCTATCGCGATTTCGCCGAGTCACTCGCCAGCCAGGAAGGCTGGAAAACCGAGTTCTATGACCGCGACGAACTGGAAGAACTCGGTGCCGGCGCCTTTCTGTCCGTGGTTGAAGCCAGCCCGAACAGAGACGCAGGCATACTTCACCTGGAGTACCGGCCCCCGGGGGCCGCAGGCAAACCGCTTGCACTGGTGGGCAAAGGAATCTGCTTTGATACGGGTGGCAGCAACCTCAAGGTAGGCGGCAGCATGCTGGGCATGCATGGCGATATGCAAGGCAGCGCCGTAGCACTTGGCACCCTGCTCGCCGTGACCCGGCTGAAATTCGATCAGCCGGTGGATTGCTGGCTGGCGCTGGCGGAGAACCATATCGGCTCACGGGCGGTTAAATGCAATGATGTGGTAACCGCGCTGAACGGAACGACGATCGAGCTGATTAATACCGATGCTGAGGGCCGTATGGTGCTCTCGGATACATTGGCCCTGGTCTCCCGGGGAAAACCCCGTGCCATCCTTGATTATGCCACCTTGACCGGGGCGGTCGTGGCAGCCCTGGGCCAACGAATGGCCGGCGCCATCACCAATCGTCGGCACTGGGTTGAACCCATCATCCAGGCTGGAGAACGGTGTGGGGAACGGGTCTGGCCGTTCCCGTATGAAGACGATTACGACGAAGACCTGAAATCAAAGGCTGCCGACACCCTGCAATGCCGGACGGAAGGGGCGGGTGATCACATCTATGCGGCGCGCTTGCTTGGGCGCTTTGTGGACAAAGACATTGGCTGGGTTCACGTGGATATGGCCTCGACCGGCACCCACAAAGGTGGACTGGGTCACATACCAACAGACCTTCAGGGCTTTGGTGTACGCTTTGGGGTGGAATGGCTTAAAACGGCAGCAAGCGAGTGACTTGATCGCGTGGCCATCCAGCAACCGCAGCGAGAGCACCTGCAGGGACCAGATGCTTCGAATACCTGTTGGGTAAGTATTGGCTTGTTTACCCATAGGTTTACTGGTGGTGCATCCCCTGTGGTCCTTACCGAGCGGTTCAATCGTCGTCTTCCATGAGCATTCTTTCCTTCCGCTCCATCTCCTCCAGCTTCGCGGCATCGATTACTGCCATGAGTTCATCGACATCCGCGCTGTGGGCGTCATGCTCGAAGCAGCCGGTCAGCTTGCTGTCAGAGCTTAGTTCGCCACTTTCATAGAGCGCCCAGATCTCCTGGCCGTAATCCGTTGCCAGCAGGTCTGGTGTGTATTTGCCAAAGTGGCGGCGCATGTTGTCGACATCCCGCAGTAGCATGCGCTGGGCACTGTTATTGCCTGCGGCGTTGACGGCCTGGGGCAGGTCAATGATCACCGGGCCCTGGGCATCCACCAGCACATTGAACTCGGACAGGTCGCCATGGATAAGGCCAGCGGCGAGCATGCGGACGATCTCCGCCAGGACCCGGTCGTGGTAAAGTCGGGCCAGATCCGGGGTAAGCGTGACGTCATCGAGCCGTGGCGCGGCTTTGCCGTCTTCATCGGCAATCATTTCCATTAACAGCACACCATCCACAAATCCCAGAGGCTGGGGCACCCGGACGCCGGCTGCTTCCAGCCGGTACAAGGCATCGACCTCAGCATTGAGCCAGGCATCTTCCTGCTCTTTCTGGCCGTAGCGTGTTTTCTTGCTCATGGCTCTGGCACGTCGGCTGTTCCGTACTTTGCGGCCTTCCTGGTATTCCACGGCTTGCTTGAAGCTACGCTTCTGAGCTTCCTTGAACACCTTGGCGCAGCGCAGATCGTCGCCGCAGCGCACCACATAAACCTGTGCTTCCTTGCCGCTCATCAGCTGGTACATCACTTCGTCCACCATGCCGTCGTCGACAAGGGGCTGTAATCTCTTCGGTACTTTCATAAAGCCTTTCTGGTTAACCGTAAGTTGATCTGGCACAAGGCGTCATATATACCACGTTTGACTCGCCGATACTGTCGCAAAGAGAGGGTGGGTCAGGTTCTTAACTCGCCGGGCACGGTAACCTGCCATCCACCAGAAATGTTTCCCGGCTGAACGCTGAAGCCGTTTTCTTTCCATCCTCGTTGGTCAGGCTCATGGTCACGGTGCTCGGGTCTGCCATCATGATCAGGCGATAGCGACTTCTCGGCTTCCTGTCTTTCAGCGCCCGCGGGGAAAACAGGGCGGCGTTTACCCCTTCCATGCCATTTGATGGCGAATAGGGCAATCGATAGAGATCAGCTTGCCGGGCCCGTGCCGAAAGGAACTGAAACCCTTCGATTCCGGATTCCCTCATTGCCGTCCCCAGTTGTTGGCAGGCGTCATAACGGGCGGGATGGGTGAGATCTTCGTGGAGATCTGCCCAGGCGTTGTCCTGTAAGCGAATCCCGCGGCTGGTGCGCATCCTTGTGGCGAACAGGGTGTGCAGGGTTTTTAGTGGCCTGGGGTAGGGCGACACCATGTCGTTGATAAAAACGAAACGGTAGAACGCCGCTTCCGCCAGTGCTGTATTGACCGTCATGGCGCCGTAGAAAAGGCTTTTTTCGAAGGGGCGGCCGTAGCGGGAGCCATATTTAAGGGGAGGATAGCGGAAGGGCGTGGCCAGCAGGTAGTGAAGGTCTTCAGTGCCTTCGGGCCGTGGCGGCTTGCTGCGCTCAAGCAGCGCTTCGAGCCGCATCTGCTCTTCGATGTTATCCACCAGTTCGGTGGTGGCAATTTCCTCCTGGGATTCCACGACCCGGTAGATGGTGCCCTGAACCACCGTGGCGTCAGATTCGATGCGATTCCGAAGATTCAAATCTTGCCCCGCATGGCGTCAAGATAGTAAAGCACACGTACCAGTCCTTCGGCGCTACGAATCATGTCCCTGGGAACATCGGAGAAGTAACGGTTCTCCGTGTTGAGCCAGTGCTGCATGGCGGCCTCATCACCTCCCACCAGAGCGTACACGCTGCGATACAGGCGAATGAACAGCAAGGCGAGTTCGCCGGCCTTGCTGGATGGGTCGACTCCGTCCCGGGCCAGGCCGGTGCGATTGCGCCCCACGATTTCAGCCAGATCCGCCTGCGTCAGCCCCATGGCTTTGCCGGCATTAACCAGGGCCTTGCCCAGCAGCGCGCGGTCACTGGTTTGCTGTTTGAGGTCGGAAACGGTGGTCATGTGCAGTCTCCGTTATTGATGTCTGTTTTTCACATTATAGTCGATATGAGTGAAAAATACACAAACAAAAAATTACCGGAGGGCCTCAATCAACCGCTTGTTCACATCCTGCCAATGTTCAAGCTTGCCGGCTTCGCCAATGCGTTTTTGCCTGCCTCCGGACCGGTTAAGCCACAAGCCCTCGCCGTTGAAACTGTAGACCGGTTCCAGGTCATTTCTCTGGGAGGCGGGTCTGATCTCATTGATGAGGTTGTCCAGGATCAGAGGATCGGCGTCCGGTTCCGGATACCAGGCGAGGACCATGTGGGCCTGGTTCAGTTCCAGCGCCTTGACGTAGACAATCCTGAGTTCCTCGTCGGGAACGCCCATGGATTTGAGGGTCAGGTACTTGGCGATCGAGAAGTCCTCGCAGTCACCGCCATTGGTGGTCAGCAGTTCCACCGGGGTTGCCCAGTAGTCTTCCTCCCCCCAATGTTCCATGTCGGTAACAAAGCGGGCCCGGTTAAAGAATGAATTCACCAGGGCCAGCTGCCGCTGCCTTGGGGCATTTTTAGCCACTTGATGGAGGTTCTGCCAGCTTTCCAGTCGGCCGCGGGCTTCCTGCCCGAACTCTTCCTGGACGTAGCTTAGCAGGCGGTCGCCAAGCTCGAAGGCGGCCACTGCGGTGACCAGTAATAATACGGGAAACAGGAAGCTGCGGCGGCGAAACGTCCGGGCTGCCGTTTCCATGGTCGGACTCAGTTGTTGTTGTTCCGCAGGCGTTCGCGGAGTTGTTCGAGTCGCCGACGGATTTCCTCTCTGCGCTGTTCATCGGCGGCGGGGGAGGACGTGTTGCTCGCCGGTGATGCGCTGGGGGCTTCTTCCTGCGCCTGTGGTTCGGCAGCGTCGGACTCATCTGCGGCGAACTCCAGTCCGGTGCGGTCTTCAGATTCGGGAAAGTACAGGTTCTCCAGTTTTCCGCTACGCTCAATAATGACCCGGTTGGCGTGAACCGAGCGTAGTTTGGCATTGCCGGGCAGCTCGTCACCGATCAGGTAGGCTTCCGTCTGGCTTTTATCGTCTTCGATCAGGGCGCTGCCGGGGAATTCTCCGTCTGCTGCCAGGACCCCGCGTAAAAATAGCCGCAGGTTGGTTTCAGGCAGGTTTTCGGTGTCAATTTGCTGGCCACCCGCAGATTCTCCGGCGATGCCGAAAAGGTCAAGAGAGGCCAGTTCCACCTCTGGGGTGGTCTGTTCCCCGGAATCTGCTTCCCTATCGGCGGCCGCCCGCTGTTGCTGGCTGTCGCGCTGGGATTCCTGCTGCCAGAAGCGGTAGGCCTGCCAGGACGTCAGGGCGATCATCGCGACGACAGCGGCAGCGGCCAAGAGCACGGGTAACCGGGTGTTGTTCAAAGGCATTGGATGTCCCGATAGTGAATTTACGACCCTGGAAAAAGATCACAGGTTATCAGACTGCAAAGGTTAAATGGCAGTATAGTGTATAGAGTTATTCAGCGGGTCCATATCCTATGGTAGCCTTTCTGAATCAATTGAATAAAAAGGGTTTCCGGATACTTCATCCGCGCCTGGCAACAAAACGGGGACGACCTTGAATACAGACCACGAACTTCAGCCGCAGGATGCTCCGCTGGGCCGTCTTCCTTTCGCGTTCGCCAAACGCAACGGCGTGATACTGACCCGCGAGGAAGATGGTGAGCCGGTTATTCTTGTGCGTCCCGGAGCCAGCCATTCGGCCCTGGCCGAGGCCAACCGTATCAGTGGTGGCCGCGCCCGGTTCTCCACCATTGATCCCGATCGCTTTGATGCGGCCCTGAATGCGGCCTACCAGAACGACTCCGCCGAGGCCATGCAGATGGTGGAAGGCATCGGCGATGATATGGATCTCGCTTCCCTGGCGGACTCCGTGCCCGAGACGGAAGACCTGCTGGAGCAGGAGGACGACGCACCGATCATCCGTCTGATTAACGCCATCCTGACCGAAGCGGTCAAGACCAACGCCTCGGACGTGCACATCGAAACCTATGAAAAGCGCCTGGTGGTCCGTTTCCGTGTGGATGGCGTGCTGCGGGAAGTGGTTCAGCCGAAACGCGCACTGGCGCCTTTGCTGGTTTCCCGTATCAAGGTCATGGCGAAGCTGGATATCGCCGAGAAGCGTGTGCCCCAGGACGGTCGGATTGCGTTGCGGGTTGCCGGGCGGGAGGTGGATATCCGGGTATCCACCATGCCGTCCTCCAGCGGGGAGCGCGTAGTGCTTCGTCTGCTGGACAAGCAGGCAGGCAATATCCGCCTGGAATCCCTCGGCATGGCCGGGCGGGATCTCAAGGTCCTTCGCCGACTAATTTATCGCCCTTACGGGATCTTGCTGGTGACCGGTCCCACCGGTTCTGGTAAATCCACAACCTTGTATGCGTCGCTACAGGAGATCAACGACCGCAGCCGCAATATCCTGACGGTCGAGGACCCCATTGAGTACAACCTGCCGGGTATCGGCCAGACCCAGGTGAACACCAAGGTCGATATGACCTTCGCCCGGGGACTGCGGGCGATTCTGCGCCAGGACCCGGATGTGGTCATGATCGGTGAGATTCGCGACCTGGAAACCGCTGAGATTGCCGTTCAGGCGAGTCTCACCGGCCACCTGGTACTCTCTACGCTGCACACCAACACCGCTGTGGGCGCCATTACCCGCCTGATGGATATGGGCATCGAGCCGTTCCTCATTTCATCCAGCCTGGTGGGTATCGTGGCCCAGCGTCTGGTCAGGGTGCTTTGCAAAGAGTGTTGTGAACCCTATACGCCGAGCGAAGAGCATTGCGAATTCCTGCAACAGGATCCGGCTAACCCTCCAACCATCTACCGTGCAAAGGGTTGTGATCACTGCAATCAATTGGGCTATCGCGGCCGAATCGGTATTTACGAAGTGGTTGAGATCACCGACGAAATCAGCGCTCTCATCCATAAACGGGCAGGGGAGCTGGATCTGGAGCACGAGGCCCGCTTGTCCGGCCCCAGTATCCACGCAGACGGTGTTCTCAAGATTCTTGAAGGCGTCACAACCGTTGAAGAGGTCCTTCGCGTGACCCACCGGAGCCAGTAACCCCATGCCCGCATTTGATTACAAGGCCCTCGACGCCCGCGGTAAACAGAAACAGGGCGTACTGGAAGCGGATGCTCCGCGGGCGGTCAGGCAACAACTAAGGGAACGGGGGCTGACACCGCTGGAAGTGGCGCCGTCCACCGAAAAACAGGCCCATGGCAAGAACCCTCTGAGCAGCCGCGGCAGTCTTGCGGCTGCTGATCTGGCGCTGGTGACACGACAGCTGTCAACGCTGATCCAGTCCGGTATCCCGGTGGAACAGGCCCTGTCTGCAGCCGCCCAGCAGTCCTCCAAACCCCGTATCCGCAGCATGCTGATCGCCATTCGCGCCAAGGTGATGGAAGGCTATAGCCTTGCGGACAGTCTGGGTGAGTTTCCCCGGGCCTTTCCCCGACTGTACCGTTCCACGGTTTCTGCCGGGGAACACGCAGGCCACCTGGACCTGGTACTGAACCGGTTAGCAGATTACACGGAAGCCCGGCAGGAGGCCCGCCAGAAAATCCAGCTGGCGGCGATCTACCCGATTATCCTGAGCGTGGTTGCCATCGCCATTGTTGTCTTTCTGCTGACCTATGTGGTGCCGGATATCATCGAAGTTTTCGTGAAACAAGGCCAGGATTTGCCGGGCCTGACGGTGGCCATGTTGTCGGTTTCGGAATTTCTCGGAAACTTCGGTGTCTACCTTCTGATACTGATCATCGCTGGCATTGTCGGGTTCCGGCTATCGCTGCGTAAGCCTGCGTTCAGGCTGAAGTTTCACCGCTGGTTGCTGAACATGCCGCTGTTTTCCGGCATGGTGCGGGGGGTGAATACCGCTCGCTATGCCAGTACGCTCAGTATCCTGACCACCAGTGGCGTGCCATTGGTGGATGCCATGCGTATTGCCGGGGAGGTGTTGTCCAACGATTACCTGCGCCAGGAACTGCGTGATGCGGCCCGAAAAGTCAGTGAAGGCGGTTCCCTTCACCGCTCGCTCGATCAGACGGGGTATTTCCCGCCAATGATGCTTCACATGATCGCCAGCGGTGAGGCGAGTGGTGAGCTGGACAGCATGCTGGAACGGACCGCGAAAATGCAGGAAAACACCCTGCAATCAAAAATTGCAGCGATTGTTGGTCTGTTTGAACCCATGATGCTGCTATTCATGGGCGTGGTGGTGCTGATCATTGTACTGGCCATCATGCTGCCGATTCTCAACATGAGCAATCTGGTCGGCTGATCCCGACATCGTTATCCCCAGAAAATGGAAAGAGAGCCCTTGCAAATGACGAGTAAAACTATGAAGCCTGACGTTACCCGGAATCCGCGCGACATCCGCCGTAAGCACGGTGGCTTTACCCTGATCGAGATCATGGTGGTTATGGTCATCCTCGGTCTGCTGGTCGCGATTGTGGCCCCCAACATCATGGGGCGTAGTGACCAGGCCAAGGTGACTGTCGCGGAAACCCAGTTGAGCAATATCGCGAACGCACTGGACCTCTATCGCCTGGACAACAGCCATTACCCCTCAACCCAGCAGGGCTTGGAGGCGCTGGTCAGCAAGCCCAGCGGCAGCCCGGAACCGAGGAACTGGAATCCGGACGGGTACCTGAAGAATGTGCCGGAAGATCCCTGGGGTTCTGAGTACCAGTATGTGAGCCCGGGCACCGAAGGCCCGTATGATCTTTATTCCTATGGCTCCGACGCCCAGGAAGGCGGCGATGGCGATGCCGCTGACATCAGTGTCTGGAAAACCCGGGATTAAGCAATAATGAGGAAGCGGGCATCGGCCTCGGGCTTTACGCTGATTGAGATTCTGGTTGTCCTGATCGTTGTCGGATTGCTTGCTGCCCTGGCAGTACTGAACCTGGGCGGCGGGTCCCAACAGCGGGAGATGGAAAATCATGTTCGCGAGATGTTTTTGCTGATGCAAACCGCCTCGGAGCAGGCTGTGCTGAATAACAAGGAATTGGGGCTCCTTCTTGAGGAAGGCAGCTACCGGTTCGTGACCCTCAACGAGCAGGCCAACGAATGGGCGCAGCCGGATGAGCGGATGTTTCGCCAACGTAGCTTTCCCGACTGGCTTTTGGCGACTGAGTTTATCGAAAGTGATACCCCCAGGCTTGCCTCTGAGGAAGACAAGTTAAGGCCGGATATTGTGTTTTTCTCCAGTGGCGAGACCACGCCGTTTGAAGTGGAATTCACCATTGGCAGTGACAGCTCCTACATGCACGTACTCGCCTCCGATGGGATCTCTCCCCTGGAGTGGCGTCGCCCGGGCGATGATGAGGAGGAGCAGTGAGCAACCAGCGTGGCTTTACACTGATTGAAGTGCTGGTGGCGCTCCTGGTCTTCGGGTTAATAGCCACCGCTGCCGCCGAGGTGGGCAGTCAGTACATTGCCAGTTACGAGCGTATCCGGGATAAAACCATGGCAGGCTGGATTGCCGATAACCGGATCAGCGAACTCCGGCTCGCAGAGGAAATGCCAGGCATTGCCGAGAATTCCGATGACCTGGATTACGGTCCTTTCCGCTGGCAGGTGACCACCGATGTCCTTGGCACGGAAGAACCCACCATGCGGCGTGTCGAGGTCACTGTTGCCCGTATCAGGGAGGACGGCAGTGATCCGGTGCCGGTTCACACGTTGTCCGCCTTCATTGGAGAGAATTGATGTCACAGAAGGGCTTCACCCTGATGGAGGTGTTGATCGCTGTGACGATTACAGCGGTGATCGGGCTCGGCGTGTGGCAGGTTCTCAGTAGCGTGGTGCAATCCCGGGACCGGGTGAACGATGTCGCCGACGAGTTCGACCAGTTGCAGCGCACCATGTTGCTTCTGGAGCGGGACCTGACGCAGATCATCAACCGGCCTGTACGTGACATGTACGGCGATTACCAGCCAGCAATGACCAGCCGTGAAGACGATTTTGCCCTGATCCTGACCCGGCAGGGGTGGCGTAATCCGCTGGGTACCCGGCGGAGTTCCCTGCAGCGGGCCGGCTGGGAATATACCGGCGAGGAGTTGCGTCGCAGGTACTGGATCACCCTGGACCAGGGCCAGGAAGAAAACAGCCAGGATGTGTTGCTGCTGTCCGATGTGACCTCGTTCGAGATCCGCTTTCTCGATGATCAGCGAAACTGGACGGATGGCTGGCCCACTGAAGAAGCCATGGCAAGCCTAAGCCCGGGAGCAAGACCCGATATACCGCTGCCACTGGGCCTTGAAATTACCCTGGAGCACGAGCGCTTCGGCGAACTGGTTCGCACCTTCGCTTTTCCGGATTTTGACACCAGGGAGGCCCAGGGCATGGTGAATACGGTTAACGCGGGTGGCGCTCAAACGGATTCGGGTACCGATGAGCAGGAAGATGAGGAGAATCAGAGCCAGGATCAGAATGGCCCATCCGCCTTGGGGAATCCCCAATGACGGCGCAAAGAGGTCTTTCCCTGCGTCGTGAGCGTGGTGTCGCCCTGATCATGGTGTTATTGGCGATGGCCCTGGTGGTGATGCTGGCCACTGGCATGACCCAGCAGCAAAGCGTGCGGGTTTTTCGTGCCGGTCATTATCTGGCGCAACAGCAGGGGCAAAGCGTTGCCCTCGGCACGGAAGCCTTTGCCCGGCAAATCCTGGTCCGGGATTTCGAGGAGGACAAGGAAGAAAACCTGATGGTCGACAGTCTGGACGAATTCTGGGCTGCCAATGCGGCCATTCTGCCTCTGGATGACAATGGCGTGGCCGAAGTCCAGATTGATGACCTCGGCGGCCGTATCAACCTGAACGATCTGGTATCCGCTAACGGCCAGGTGGATCCGCTTACCCGCGACCGCCTCGCCCGGTTGCTGGTTGCATTGGGTATATCGGAAATCACGGTTGATGTCCTGATAGACTGGATTGATCCGGATGACCAGACGGTAAGCGCCTACGGTGCGGAGGATGGACAGTACCTGATGGCGGATCCCGGCTTCCGCTCGGCGAACCAGCCATTCGTCAGCGTAACCGAACTCCGGCTCATTGAGGGGATGACCGAAGAAATCTACCGTTCTTTAAGGCGCCATGTGACGGCATTGCCGGTAACGGGCCTGGGGATTAACGTAAACACCGCAACAGCTCCGGTGTTGCGTTCGCTGCACGCGGAACTGACACAGGCCCAGGCAGAGTCTATTCTTGAAAAACGGGAGGAAGAGCGGTTTGAAAATATTCAGGATTTCCTGGCCTTGCCGGAATTTGCCGGTCTTGGGCTGAAAGCCAACGGCCTGGGGCTGCAAACCCGTTTTTTTGAGGTCGTTTCGCGGATTACCTATGATGATCGCGTGGCGAATCTGGTGAGCACCGTTTTCCGCAGTCCGGAGGGTGAGGTGCAGACGGTTCACCGGGATACCGGGCAAAAGAACCGGATTACCAAAGAGCCTTATACTATTTCAGAAGGATAGACATGTCTTACCGCCTTTATGTCAGGCCGCTGCCACCCTTTGCCGACCCTGAGCAGACACCGGATGCGCAGCTGTACAACTGGGTTCTTCATGATGCCAGTGGTGACACCCAGGCTCATGGGCGAGGGGATCCCCGGGACCTTATTGAGCAAACCCTTGGTCAGAATGCCCTGGACAATGTCTTGTTGATTGGCCTGGTGCCTGGCGATGAGGCGTTGTTTTGCGTGGCGGATATTCCTGCCAAACAAACGCGTTTTATCCAGCAGGCATTGCCGTACGCCGTGGAAGAGCAGATCGCCCAGGACATAGATACCGTTCACCTGGCCCTGGGCAGACGGACGGACAGTGGCTTCAGGGTGGCGGCCATTGACCGCAACCGCATGTCGGACTGGGTGGATCTTTTCAGTGGCTGGGAACACGCCCGGCTGGATGCAATTTACCCCGACGCAGCGCTGCTGCCGGAGACCGGGGGTGGCTGGTCCATTTGCCTGGATGGTGAGATTGCGATGCTGATCAGTGATCGCGGTGAATGGCTGAGCATCCAGTCACGCAATCTGGGGATGTTTGGTTATACCCTGGCAGCTCCGCCATCGGAAGACGTTGTCGCGGAGATGCCGGTGACCATCTTCGGCACCGAGCAAGAGCTGGAACAGCAGCAGTCCGCGATCAGTGAGTTGCGGGGCGCCGGCCGGCTTGCCATCAAGCTGGAAACCATTGATCTCATGCCCCTGGAGCTACTGGCCCACGCCCATCACCATCACCTGTCCCACCCGATCAACCTGTGCCAGGGCGGTTATGGCGTCAACGGTGGTCAGGCCAGTCCGTTGCGGGCCTGGAAGCCCCTGATTGCAGTGGCCTGCGTCTGGTTTGTCATTCAGCTGGGCGTGGAGCTGGGCCTGGGCTTTTATCACCAGCAAAAGGCCGATGAGACCCGGGAGCAGGCTATGGCGATCTACCGCGATGCTTTCCCGGGAGACCGCCGTACCCATGCAGGCAATGTTCGCCGGGTGATTGAGGGGCAGCTTCGCACAATCGGTTCCGGCGGGCCGGACGCCGATTTCATAACGCTGATGAAGTACACCGGGGATCAGTACACCAAAGTGCCGCAGAATCAATCGCTGACTTTCAATTCCATTAACTACAGTCGCTCAAGGGGAGAACTCGTGGTCGATATCCGGGCTGACAGTTATGACCGGATGAGCGCCTTACGCAGTGGGCTGGCGAAACAGGGACTGGAAGCCCAGATTGGCTCGGTGGTCAATGAATCCAGTGGCGCCCGCGGGCGCCTGACGGTCTCGGGGGGTTGAAGCGATGCTGACGAAACTGAAAGACCAGCCAGCGGTTGGCAAACTGATTGCCCAGTATGACCAGCTCCCCCGCCGTGATCAGCAGGCGTTGGCGGTTCTGGCTGTTGCGGTATTGCTCGGGGTGCTGTATTTCCTGATCTGGCGGCCGGTGGCAGGTTTTCATGATCAGGCCGTGAGTTCGCGGGAAAACGCTGGAGAGTTGTTGGCCTGGATGGAGGCAAACCAGGAGGATCTCGAACGGCTGGCGGCGAGTGAAGGCGGTGAAGGACCGGCCGCGAACGCTCCGGAGAATGGCCGTGCACTCATGGCGCTGGTCACTCGCAGCGCCGGAGAGTCGGGTTTATCACTGCAACGGTTCGAGCCCAGTGGCGACAGCGCCATTCGTGTGTGGCTTGAAGACGTTCCGTTTGCCGAAGTTGCTGCTTGGCTGGAGGATCTTAACAACAATCATGGCGTGGTGATCGATCAGGCCGCCATGGACCGGAAAAATGATCCGGGGATCGTATCCGTGCGGCTTACCCTTACGATCTGAAGATGTTGGTGAAGTGCGAACCGTATAAACGGGTGAGTAAACAGGAGTAAACCTGATGAGTGACGGCAAAGACAAAAATAACAAACCGGAGCCAGTGATTGTCCGCCTTGATGAGGGCGCACGAAACGAGGCGAGGTCCATTCTCTTCCATTCGTACCTTCGTGAGCCGACGTTTCAGTACCTGTTCGATCACCGTCGGCCGGGGTATGAACAAAGGGTGAGGGCGACCATTCGGGAACTGATCGACCTCTATTTCGATCTCGATCAGGAGGCCGTCGGTGTTATGGTCGATGATACCCTGGTCGCCGTGGCCTTCATTGGCGAACCGGAGTTGCGTCTTAACCTGGCCGAACAGATCAGCTGGCGCATACGCATGGTGCTGACCGCAGGCTTCGCCTGTACCCGCCGTTACCTGGATTACCATGAGAAAATCAAGGCGATGCTGCCCCAGCCTCTGGCGCACCAGCTGCCATTGATGGGTGTTAACCCCCAGTACCAGAATCGCGGTTATGGCCGGCTTCTACTCTCCGCCGTAGAGCGCTTGTGTGCGGATAATCCGCGGGGCAGCGGTCTGGTACTGGATACCGGCAATAGCCGCTATCTGCCATTTTACGAGTCTGAAGGTTTTCACAGCCTCGGAAAAATCCGGCTGGGGGATTTTGAGGACCATGTGCTGTTCCGGGAAGTAAGCCCTGAGGAAAAACAGGCGGTTCCCGGATGATGTTTTTGACCCAATGATGTTCAGGAGACGCTGTGTCTGACAACCAGGATTTCGATCTGATAGTAATTGGCGCCGGTTCCGGCGGCGTACGGCTCGCGAGAATGTCTGCCCAGAGGGGTGCCCGGGTCGCGATTGTCGAGTCCCGATACCTTGGCGGTACCTGCGTTAACGTTGGGTGCGTGCCCAAGAAGCTGTTCGTTTATGGTGCCCATGTCAGCGAAGATCTTGAGGACGCAGCCGGGTATGGCTGGAAGGTGCCCCTTGATCAGGTCAGCTTCGACTGGCCAACACTGGTGGCCAACAAGAACGCCGAGATTGAGCGGTTGAACGGTATTTATGGTCGCATGCTGGAGAATGCCGGTGTCACCATTATTGAGGGCACGGCATCCCTGGCTGACGCCAACACCGTTGTTGTCGGCAACCAGCGCTACACCACCCGGCACATCACGGTAGCAACCGGCAGCTGGCCGGTGATTCCGGATATTCCCGGCAAAGAGAGCATCCTGACCTCCAACGAAATGTTCTACCTGCCCCAGTTGCCACGACAAGCCGTGGTGTGGGGCGGCGGTTACATCGCCGTGGAATTTGCCGGTATCCTGGCCGGGCTTGGTGTAGAGACCACGCTGCTGTACCGGGGGGACCTGTTCCTGCGGGGGTTTGACCACGATGTACGCGAGTTTGTTGCCAACGAAATGCGCAGGAAAGGTGTGGATCTGCGGTTCGGGGTGACCATCGAAGCCGTGGAAAGCGACGGCACCCATTATGACGTTACCCTGAATGACGGAACCCACATGACCACCGGCCTGGTGATGGCGGCAACCGGTCGTCGCGCGCTTGTTGAGGGTCTGGGCCTGGAGGCGCTGGGCGTCCGGCTGAGCGAATCTGGCCATGTCGAGGTGGATGATCACTTCCAGACTTCGGTTCCGTCCATTACCGCATTGGGGGATGTCATCGGTACCCCTCAGTTGACCCCGGTTGCACTTGCCCAGGGCATGGTGCTGTCACGGCGCCTGTTTGGTGACGGTGAGGGCGAGATGGATTACAATTGCATTCCGACCGCTGTCTTCTGCCAACCGAATATCGGGACGGTGGGGCTTACGGAAGAGGAAGCAAGGGAGGCAGGGCACACGGTGAGTATTTACCGCTCCGAGTTCCGACCGATGAAACACACCCTCAGCGGTCGCGAGGAGCGCTGCCTGATGAAACTGGTGGTGGACGCCGGGACTGACAGGGTTCTGGGTGCTCACATGGTAGGGCCGGATGCCGGTGAAATCACCCAGGGGCTCGCCGTGGCAATAAAAGCCGGGGCGACCAAAGCTCAGTTCGACAGCACCCTTGGCATTCACCCCACATCCGCGGAAGAATTTGTCACCATGCGTGAACCGGTCGCCTGACCGGACGCGCATTATGCTGATGTCCAGCCGCCGGTTATAGCTTTATCCAGCGGCTGAGTACGTTCCTCAGACTTTCCTTTCGAACGGGTTTGGCCAGGTAGTCGTTCATGCCCGCATTTTGGCAATTCGCTTCCGTTCCGGGCAAGGCATCCGCGGTAAGGGCGATGATGGGCGTACCGCCCTGACCGTTACTCTGCTCCCATTCCCGGATGCACCGTGTGGTTTCATAGCCGTCCATGATGGGCATCTGGCAATCCATCAGGATCACATCATAACCGTG
Source organism: Marinobacter alkalisoli (assembly GCF_045449855.1). Taxonomy (NCBI): domain Bacteria; kingdom Pseudomonadati; phylum Pseudomonadota; class Gammaproteobacteria; order Pseudomonadales; family Marinobacteraceae; genus Marinobacter; species Marinobacter alkalisoli. The sequence goes on from NZ_JBJJLC010000003.1 coordinate 206,707, forward strand.
GTGATTGGTCTGGATCAGCTCCAGTGCTTCCTTGCCGTTGTTGGCGGCGTCGGTTTCGAAACCAAGGCGGGAAAGGAGGGCCGTGGCGACTCTCTGGTTCACCGGGTTGTCCTCAACCACCAAAGCCCTGGAAGAATTGCCGTGTGACGGTGGCCTGCCTTCACCGGGAGGACGGGGCCGCGGAGCCTTGTTCGCCAATTCAAAGGGCACTTCAAACTGGAATGAAGAGCCTTTACCCAGATCTGTTTCCACCTGCACATGCCCGCCCATCAGTTCGACCAGCCTCTGTACCAGCGATAACCCCATGCCGGTACCGCCGTGCCCACGATTGTCGCCGCTGTCGAGTTGCTCAAAGGAGTTGAAAATATCATTGAGGCGATCGGTGGGAATGCCCGATCCGGAATCGCTGACAGCGCAACTCAGCACTACGCAATTGTCTTCCAGATAGAGCCAGCCTGCCTGAACGGTAATGTAGCCGGCATTGGTGAACTTGATGGCATTGTCGATCAGCCCGGCCAGGATCTGTCTGAGGCGGGGGGCGTCACCGACAACAAATGGCTTTTCTGGCCAGTTACCATAGTAGGTCAGAGTCAGCGCAAGTCCCTGTTGTTCCGCCAGTAATTTGTAGCTGGCGGTACAGTTGTTGAGCAACTGGCGAAGATCGAACTCCCGGTTTTCCAGTTGCAGCATGTCCCGGTCGATCCTTGAATAATCCAGAATGTCGCCAATCACCGTCAGCAGGTCTTCCGTTGACTGCCGGGCAGTCAGCAAATAATCCTTCTGACGCGGGGAGAGGGGCTCTTCGGAGACCAGTTCAATCATGCCGAGCACGCCGTTCAATGGCGTGCGCAGCTCATGACTCATGGCTGCCAGGAACTCAGATTTCGCCTGGTTGGCCGACTCTGCTTTTGTCCGGGCACTTTCCGAGGCGGCGAGAGTGTGGGCCCTGGATTCCTGCAGGGAGTTCAGATGGCTGGCCAGAGCATTAAGATTCTCTTCCAACTCCAGGATTTCTCTCGTTTTATGGCTTTTGCTTACAGGCGCCTGACTGTAATCCAGGTCAATAAGCCGTTTAACCCGGCTGGAGAGTCCGCGAATCGGCGCCAGTATGCCAGACAGCGTCTGGTTTACGATCAGCATGGTGAACAGCAAAAGCGCTATGCCAACGGCAACCGACGTCCAGAGGATGTCGCTTCGCCGCGCCGCCAGCTGTTCCTTGCTGACGCCCACCTGGACGGTTCCCACCCGCAGGGCGCCATTGCCAAATCCGTAATCGGGCTCAAACCACTCGGTTTGCCGGCTACCTCCCAGATCCAGTGGTTGCTGAAGGATTTCGGCCTCGAATATGTCGAAAGTGTCACTGGCGTTAATGGTGTCATCGTCGGTGCTGGTTACAAAGCCGACTTCGTCCCCCATGACATCGGATACGCGTATCCATTGCACACGGCTACGCCGCAGAGACTGTGTCAGGATCTGTTGCAAGGCTACGGTATTGCCGGAAACCACTGCGTACTCAACCGCGGGCGCCAGGCTGTCAGCGAGCATCTGACTGCTGTCCGCCAGATCCCGGCGCGCGTCATCAAGGCGGGCAGAGGTAAAGAACGCCATGAGCACGACGAACATGACAATGGCGGGGGCTGCCCCAAGGAGCATCAGCTTTCTGACCAGGGGAGCTGGCTTGCTCGTTGACTTAGTCATCGTCGCCCTCCGTCAATGAGGCGAGTCTGGCCTTGATGGCCATGACAAGTTCCTGCCCGGGAGGAAGGGGGATATTCAGCGAGCGGGCGACCTGCTGGTTAACCTCCAGTCTGAACGATTCCGGGTGTTGCGCTGGTGGAAAATGGCCTGTTTTCTGATAGTCATTGATGACTTTCGCAGCCAGTTCAGCCACCCGTGTCAGCGGAGCGTAGGTGGAGGCCAGGGCGCCGGCCTTGACGTAAGCTTGGCTGGGGCCGATGACAATGCGATTACGCCGGTAGGTCGTCAGTAAAATATGCTTGATCGTTCGCGGGTTGTAGATGGTGTTATCGGGTGCGGCGAGAAGAAAATCGCCGTAATCCAGTGCCCTGATGAGGGTAGGGATCAGGTTGTCTGTATTGTTGACGACAAAGATCTGTCCTTCCATACCAAAGTCCGGTAGCTGGCTCACAACCTCCTCATACAGTGCCGCACTGTCAGGAGTGGCCAGCATGGCTACCCGGGTGGCGTGGGGCAGGATGACCTTGCCGGTGATCGCCTGTCGAATCAGCGGGGGCGCATACAGAATCGCGCCCAGGTGGGCTTCGGTGTCTACAGAGTACCCCTGTACGAAGTGTTGATTCACGAGCAGCGCCAGTATGGGAACGTTACGGCTTTCCTGATGGACGAAACTGAACGCCTCGGGGCCGAGGGTGATAACGATACTGTTGTCGTCCTGGGAGGTTTGGCCGGGCTTGAAGGGCCTGAGGCTGAAGCGGTCGCCCAGGGCGTCGTTCAGCAGACCGGTCATGTGTTTTGTGAGTGCGGCGTTGGTATTCGCACCGGCAATGTAAATGGCGGTAGCCGGTTCAGGCTCGCTCAATGCCGGGCGCCATGCCGCCAGCAGCACAAGAAGCACAAGGCAAATAATCACCCTGACAGGCATCCTGCCTGAGTCGCGGGTGTTGATTGACTGGTTGTCGAATTTCATACCGTCCCGGGTTCAGTGCATTCCATTGGCTGTATCAGAATCGGATACCAGCTTCGACAAAAAACTGGTTGTGGTTCTGAATAATGTTATCCGGACTCAGGTCCGTTTCCCTGTTCAGATAGTGTTGCACGGTAAAGGCCAGTTCGTAACTGTAGTTAGAGGCGAACATTCTACGCGCAAGCCTGAAATCCGCACGTTCGAATTGGGATCTCCGGAATTCGTCCGCCCAGTAGAACGTGGCAGACGACGTAAGATCGAAAGGTAACTGCTGTATCCAGGCAAAGCTTCCTGAGTGGCGAACGGACAGCCGACCGAGAAGCTCAACGACATATTCCTGATCTCTGGAGTCAAGTGCGTCGGGGGCGCCGGTATAACGGCCATCCTGATCAAGGTAAGCATAGGTGGCGCGAAGTTTGGTGCCGGCGTAGTCGATCGACGATTCGACTTCGAAGCCTTCCTGGTCAAGATCGACGTTGTTGGCGATGAACCACTCTTCCTCATTGATGATGCCGCTGATCATGTCCGTCAGGTGATCGTTGAAATAGCGAACCTCCAGGGACAACAAGGCCTGGTTTACAAAGAGCTGACCAAAATAGCTTATTTCTCGGGAGATTATGCGCTCTTCTTCAAGTTCTTCCCCAAAAGTTGAGGTTTGCGGATTAACCAGATCTTCGACCTCGAACCGTGTGCCTTCCAGAAAATCGTAGGGTGGGCGTATGTTTCTCGGTTGGTATCCCCAATCAGGATGTTGCTCAAAGGCATCCGGGGTGCGAACGGCTTCCGAATACACGAACCTCAGTGCCTGGTTATTGGTGATAAGGAAATTGGCTGCGACCCGTGGCGATAAATAGTCGTCATCGGTGGTTGTGGTGCTCTCCCAGTTACCGCCAGCATTGAATGTGACCCACTCAGCCGGCGTGTATTCCAGGTTGGCAAACACCCGAGACTGATAATTGTTGCCCCGGCCATTAAAGAAAGTCTCGGAGCGATAGGTGTCTTTACGATACCCCAGCCCTGATACCAGCTTGAAATTGGGGTTGAGATACAGGGTGTCCTGAATCTCGAACTCAAGCCGCGACTCTTCGATATCTTCATTCAGGTCAGCAACGAAGGGCGCCGGGTTGTCTCCCGGCATGCAATCGCCGGGTTCGAAATCAAATTCGGGCGCATCTCCGGCAAGGATACCGTCGATCACCGGGCCGGAAATACACACAGGCCAACGTTGACGACGCTGATAATTCTGGTAACTGGTTTGAAAATGGAAGAAGTGGTTTGCCGAGGTATGTACGTTCAAGCGTGTCTGCAGGTAGTAATCATCAACGATGATGTCAGGGTGATCCGTGGCTCCCAGCTTGCCATTCTTTCGCAGGTCTTCTTCGTTGATACCGTCAACAACTCCGCCGCGCAGCTCCAGGTTGGTACTGTCCGAGGTACGGACGACGCCATCGTAGCTGAAGGTGTTGATATCGTACCCGTCATTAAACGGATAGAACTGATCATCGTCTTCCTGTTTGTCGAAACCGTCGGATTTGCGCTTTTCATAGGCCAGTCGCCAGCTGTAGGGGTCACTGGCGCCGCCAACGGAGCCGAAAGTCCTCAGGTGGCCGCGGGACCCTGAAACGGCCCCGAGCTGAACCCCCGCCGTGTCGTCAGGCGAGCGGGTAATGATGTTGATGGTGCCCAGGAAAGCGTTAATGCCATCAGCCGCCGAGTTGGGCCCGCGGCTGACTTCAATCCGTTCTATGAGTTCCAGAGGCACGGGCATGGTATGCCAGTCGGTATCAGAGAGGCTGGCGCGGTACGAGGTCCGGCCATCCACCAGAACCTGAAGCCGGCGCTGTTCGTAGTGCACCGTACCGTGGTAGCTGGTCACCGGGTTGTTGCTGCCCACTTCGGCAACCGTCATGCCGGGTACCAGCCGGAATACCTCTACGAGGTTCATTACTCCGAGATCTCTGATGAGATCCCCTTCGATAATCGTGGTTGTGCCCGGAACCCGGGATTTTGGCTGACGGAGCCGGGTAGTCGTCAGCACCTCCGGCAGGGGAGGGTCGATGGATGACAAGCCGGAGAAGTCCGTTGTAGGCTCCGGGGCATCCGCGTGGGCCGGGGTGGAAACCAGCAGCGAGCTTGCCAAAACCATGGTCAGACAGGATAGGGGAACGACGGTTTTGTGCAGGCCGGGTGACGTTTTGGCAACAGAGTTCGTAACAGGCATGGCAGTCGTTTTATAATCGGCTGAGTAAGGGTTGGACAGTGTCTTGCTTGAATGCCTTTTGTGTATCGTAGGTGACAGCACTGCATTTGTCTCTCAAAATTGTAATGAATCTCTGATATGAGCGTTACGCGTCTATGACATGTTGGGAAATCCTCGGTATTGAGCCGACCCGCGATCCTCGGCAAATTGAAGCCGCCTATGAAAAGCAGAGCAAATTTGCCAGCGGCGAAGAAGCCGAGCGCCTGAAACAGGCGTACCGGGAAGCGCTGGGCCGGGAACCCGCGCCACAGGCTGAGCGGTCACAGCCTGAAGAATCCGCTCCGGCAGCTGGCCGGGAGGTTGAGCCGGTTACCGCCGTTTCCGATGAGCAGCCGTTGGACGCCGATGAGCAGCAAGTGGTTCGCGAAGTGGTGATTCAGGTAAACGCGCTGTTGAACGACTCGGGGCGCAGCAAGGATCCACAAATCTGGAAAGCGATCCTTGGCGAACCTCCCGCGGATCATCCCCGGTTCAGGCGCGAGATAGGCCGATCCCTGGAACAGCAGGTGCGGCCGATGGCTGAAAATGGCACTTTTCCGGCTCCCGTTGCCAGGTTCCTGGGTGAGTGGTTCGACTGGAACAGTCTGACCGAGGTGGTCAGGAAAAACCGGGAAGAAGAGGAGGCTGCGCGGGAAGCGCAGGATCAGGAAGCGGCGGAAGATCTGCCGCCCCAAATGGTCAATTTCTGGCCGGCGGTGATTGGCTGGATTGTCGGGTTAGCCGTTCTGGCGACCCTCTTCGGTGGCATGGGAGGCGGCGGCTGAAGCTGCCTCGATCTTTTCCCGGTACTTCTGGGCCAGAATGGCTCCGACAATCACCTGAATCTGGTTGTAGCACATAATCGGCAGCACGATCATGCCGAATCCGGGGTGGCCCGAGAACAGCACCTTGGCCATGGGCAACCCGGATGCCAGGCTCTTCTTCGAGCCGCAGAACACCACCGCCGCCTCATCCTCCAGGCTGAAGCCGAAACGCCTTACCAGGAAACGCGCCATCACCATAAAGAACCCAAGCAGGGCGAAGCACAACAGGATGGTCAGTATGATCGCCGATACTGGCAGGTTCTGCCACAGACCGCTTTCCACTGAGTGGGAGAATGCGGAGTACACGATAATCCAGATAACGCACTGATCGTACCGCGACATCAGACCTTCGTTGCGGGCCAGAAATCCCCCCAGCAATGGCCTCAGGGCGTGGCCGGCTGCAAACGGCAATAACAGCTGCAACACAATGTCCTTCAGCGCTTCGGCCACCGAAAAGTTACCGCCCCCGGACGTGCTGACCAGCAGTAACAGCAGGAACGGCGTCAACATCATCCCGAACACATTGGAAGCTGCCGCGCTGCAAATGGCCGCCGGCACATTCCCTCTCGCCATGGCGGTGTATGCGATTGACGATGACACGGCGGAAGGGAGCACGCCGAGGTACAGAAAACCCAGACCCAGGTCCTCCGGCATCCACTGTGGGGCAAAATCGCTGATGCCGTTGATCGGCAGCACGGCCAGTGGAAAGAATACGAAGGTGAGGGAAGTGATCAGTATGTGCAGCCGCCAGTGAGTCGCCCCTGCGACGATCTGTTCGCGGGACAGAGCTGCGCCGTGAAGGAAGAACAGTAATGCGACGGCCAGCGTGCCAACGGTTGCGAGCAGGTCCGCTGCCCCACCTTTAACCGGCAGGAAAGAAGCCAGAACAATGGCGCCCAGCAACAGCAGGGTGAATGGATCAACCCTCAACTTCATGACCGACTTTCCCGCAAAGTATCCAGGCTGGGCTTAAGAAGCGCTTTTGCCAGGGTTTCCGCCTTTTCCTCGTCCTGGCGCCGGATGGCTGCCAATAGCAGCTCATGATCTTCCTGGGAGGGTTCTGGCAGGTCAGGCTCTGTTTCCGTGCTTTCAATAGTGCGGGAGACAGCGTGGGCGAAATAGTCGTACAGCTCTGTCAGCGCGGGATTGTGGGACGCGGCTACCAGGGCATGGTGAAACGCCTCGTCGTGGCGGATGCGAGCCGCCAGGTTCTCCCCGGCCTTTGCCCGGGCATCCAGCGCTTTGGTCATTGCCACCAGATCGGATTCTGTGCGCCGACGGGCTGCAAGTCGGGACGCTTCAGTTTCCAGCATGATTCTCACTTCCAACTGATCCCCCAGCTGGGCCCGGGCAATACGGCGCAGGGTTTCTCCGGCGTCTTTGGTGGACCGCACGTAGGTGCCGTCTCCCTGGCGTGTTTCAAGCATACCCACGTGTACCAGTACGCGCACCGCTTCCCGAACCGTGTTACGGCTGACGCCGAGCGCCTCAGACAGGTTTGCTTCCACGGGAAGCCGGGCGCCGATTGGCCATTGCCCTTGCTCAATGGCGGAGCGGAGGCTTTCGATGGCTGTTTCGACCAGGGAACCTTTTTTGATGGGTACAAGAGCCATGTCTATGATCCGTTGAAATGATGAACCAATCATCCTATGAATGTGCGTAAACGTCAACTCCCGCCGGTCAGGGCGGGAGTCTGTTGGGTGTGGTGGGCTTACTTAATGGGCTTCGGCGGGATACAGAAACTGATAATCCGTGGTGTCCACCCGGCGTGTCGCCAGCCGGTAGTTGAAGGTGAAGCCAGGCCAGTTAATGGTATTACGGCCGTTTTCGTCCAGATACCAGGAGGTGCAGCCGGAATTCCAGGCCCGTCTGGACGGAGTCTGAAAACGCCTTCTGGCGCTCGGGCAACACATCCATGGCCGACCCCGGGTACTTATCCAGGGTGCTGAGACAGCTCATGACGTAGCGCACCTGGGACTCCAGCATATACACAATGGAGTTATGGGCCAGGTTCGTATTGGGACCGTAAAGTACGAAGAGGTTCGGGAATCCGGTGACGGAAATACCTTTGTAGGCTTCGACACCGTTCGCCCAGGCTTCATTAAGGGTGGCGTTGTCACGACCAGTGATGGTCATTGGCGCCAGGAATTCTGACGCCGCGAAGCCGGTGCCCAGAATAATCGCATCGACGGCATGGTGTTTACCATCAGACGTCACTACGCCCGACTCGTCAATTCGGTCTATCGACGTGGTAACCAGATCCAGGTGAGGCTGGTTAATGGCCGGATACCAGTCATTGGAAATCAGAATCCGCTTACAGCCGATCTTGTAATCGGGAATGATGTGCTTGAACTTCGCCGGGTCGGTAACGTGTTTTCTGGCTTCCTTTCTGGCCTGGCGAGCAAACAGTTCCAGCAGACCGCTGAAGCGGGTGAAGGCCAGCGCGCGGCTCTCGTTTTTCCAGTAGATCATGTAGCGATAGAGGCGGTCCCATGCGGGAACGGACCGGAACAAAGCCTGTTCCCAGGCTTTGAATGGCCGGTCGGCCTTGGGCAATACCCACGCAGCGGAACGCTGGAACAGGCTGAGTGATTTCACCTGCTTGATGATTTCGGGCACAAACTGGATGGCGCTTGCCCCGGTGCCGATCACGGCAACCCGTTTGTCGGTCAGATCATAGTCATGATCCCAGCGTGCGGAGTGGAACAGTTTCCCCTTGAAGTGGTCCATTCCCGGAATATTCGGGTACGCAGGCTGATTCAGCTGCCCGGTGGCGGACACTACCACGTCCGCGATGCGCTGCTGGCCATCCTGGGTGGTTACGGTCCAGGTGTTACTGGCTTCATCAAAGGCGGCGCGTGTGACCTCCTGGTGAAACTGGATATGGCTTGTAAGCTCGTACTTGGCCACGCAGTTTTCCATGTAGCCCAGCAACTCCTTCTGGAGCCCGAACTTGCGGGACCAATCGTGCTTTGGCTCAAAGGAATAGGAATAGAAGTGTGACTGCACGTCACAGGCGGCACCCGGGTAGGTGTTGTCACGCCAGGTTCCGCCGACGTTGCCGGCTTTCTCCAGCAGGGTGAAGTTTTCGAAACCCGCCTGTTTTAACTGGATGGCCATGCACAGACCACCGAAGCCGGTTCCGATGATTATCACGGATGGCTTCTTTGCACTTGCCTTGTTCGTCATCGCCTGAATCCTGTTTGTTATTGGCACTACACTTTTAATAACGAGTATATAGCGCCAACAGGGCTTCAGGGATGGCTAATGTGTGCAAACCAGGTGGTCAGAACGATCAATAACGGAGCAGGGCCGATCCCCAGGTGAAACCGCCACCGAATGCTTCCAGCAGGACGACTTCGTTCTTTTTGATGCGACCGTCACGAACGGCCACGTCCAGGGCGAGGGGGATAGAGGCGGCTGAAGTGTTGCCGTGCTTGTTCACGGTCACCACGACCTGGTCCATGGACATATTCAGCTTCCTGGCCGTGGCGGCGATGATGCGCAGGTTAGCCTGATGGGGAACCAGCCAGTCAATATCCGACTTCTGCATCTGGTTCGCTTCCAGGGTTTCATCGACAATTTTGCCGAGGGTATTAACCGCGATCTTGAAAACCTCGTTGCCTTTCATGTGCACATGGCCTTTACCGGCCCGGACCTGGTCAAAGCCGTCGCCAATGCCGTAGGGCACATGCAGCAGATCTTCATACTGGCCGTCGGCATGGATATGGGTGGACAGAATGCCGGTTTCCTCACTGGCCTCCAGCACCACGGCGCCAGCGCCGTCACCGAAGAGCACGCAGGTGCCACGATCTTCCCAGTCCAGAATACGGGAGAACAGTTCCGCACCAACCACCAGAGCCCGCTTGCTGCTGCCGGTCTTGATGAACTTGTCGGCCACGGAAAGGGCGTAGACAAACCCGCTGCACACCGCCTGGATATCGAAGGCAGGGCAGCCATGAATATCAAGGCGAGCCTGGAGGATGCACGCGGAGCTGGGGAAAATCTTGTCGGGTGTTGACGTGGCAAACACGATCAGGTCGATGTCATCAGGCTGCAGTCCGGCGGCCTCGATCGCGAGTCGTGACGCCTTTTCGGCGAGATCAACGGTGGTTTCGCCCTCTACCGCAATATGTCGCTGTTCAATGCCGGTACGCTCACGAATCCATTGGTCGCTGGTGTCGACAATTTTTTCCATATCTTTGTTTGTCATGACATTCTCGGGCAGATACGAGCCCGTGCCGACAATTCGCGCGTACGTCATGTGCAATCTTCCTCAGAATAGACAGATCAATACTCAGGTTCTTTCAATCATCCTATACCCAATTGATGGGGCCCAGCTATTAGCGGTTTGTCAAAGGCGAAGGCTGTCGTCCACAAAGCTGGTACTCGGCCCATAATAAGCTATACCTTAAAGGAGGAATCCCTGATGAGAAGGAGTGTTGATGACAGACCTTCCACTCGGCATGAAGTATTATCTGCTAATCCTTACCTCCAGCCTGATTGAAGACCTCAATGATTACGGCGTCAGATGGGTGGCGAACGAATCCGGCGTTGCCATTCGTGATGTTGAGAAGGCGTTCTTCAGCGCCCGTGCAATCGGGAATCGCCTGCCTGACGAACCGGAAGAGGCGGATCCCCGCCTGTGGCCGGATGTCATGAAATCCATTCATACCATTCGCCGGGTACTGGATCTGGTCGAGAAAACCACATTTGATGCGGTTATCGCTGAAGCCATGGAGAGTACGTCAGAGGTGGCCCGGGCGGATATCAGGCAGATTTTTGAGCAGAAGCGGGCGGCAGGAGAGATCGACTTCCGGCTCCACGGCATTCTCAACACCCAACCGGAAGCCGATGAGCCAGACCCCGCCGTTCAGGAATCCTTCATGCTCAAGAGGGCGCGGCGTTATCAGAGCTTCATGATGTTTGACGGCGCAAGCCTGAACCAGGAGGAGAAAGTGATACTGGAGGATGCCAGGATACTGGCGCGCCATATTATGGACGGCGACAGGAAGAACCGGAGGATTGATGCCCTGTTGGTGATGGGGGCCGTACTGATTGAGACCGCCAGTGTGCGGCTGAAGCCCAGTATTCCCGTGTTGATACGGGAGAGCTTCGACCGCATGGCCACCAAGGCGGCGATGGCTCTGGGGGCAATTGTATACCGGGACGAGTACCAGAGCTTCAAGGCCTCACTGGGGCTGGGGCGTCTGGCATCGGATCTGTAGGGCGACGGATTTGAACCTCCTGAGGTTGTTCACAAATCCGGAGTAAGAATGGCATCCTGAATAAACACGCTGCGAGATAAAGGAGACGAGGTAATGGGCATTTCCAGCCATGAGCTTCACGACGAATTTCCCCAGTACGGAGAACTGATCGACGAACTGAACAGGAACGACCCCAGATTCCAGGAAGAATTCAAAAGGTATGCGGAGCTGGACCAGGAAATCGAGGGGTTGGAACGTAGGGATGCCCCCATCGGCGATGACAAGCTACACCGGATGAAGCAGCAGCGCCTTCAACTGAAGGACGATCTCTATCAGACGCTCGTGAAGAAATCCAACGGACAGGGATAGGTATAATCAGCTAGTCCCTCCAGCCTGGAAGCCACGCGCCGTAGTGGTTTCCAAGTATAGGGTCGGTAAGGCTTTTTTTATAACATAGGTAACTAATGAAAGCCGGTTGCGGCTTGCCCTTTGTCGTTACCTATGAATGGATGATTGATATGAAAAAAGCTGCGTCGTTGTACAAAGGGTGGAGAATGAAACGTGACTTCCTCCACCTCGTTCATACCACTGATCCCCGCCTGCTGTTGGACGTGGGAATCTCACCAGATGTTGTTGAACAACGTCGGAAAACGCCTTTCTGGAAGTTCTGAGCGACCGGTGCTGGACGACACACGCAGCACCGGATCTGTTCCGAATCTACGTCGCCGATTGCCGCTCCAGGGAATCCGGCTCTGCCTCACCTGATTGTTGGCGCCACGCCATCAGAAAAATGGCCAGCCCGGCTACCGCCGTTGCCGCGCCCACGTAAGCGGTGGATTGCCAGCCCAGGCCGGCGCTTATGGCCAGCCCACCCAGCCACGGTCCCAGTGCGTTAGCGACATTAAACGCCGCATGATGGGAAGCGGCAGCCAGGGTCTGGGCGCCGCCGGCCACATCCATCAGGTGGGTTTGCAGGGCAGGTCCCAGGGCCACCATCAAGGCGACCAGGAAACAGAGAATCAGCAGGGTCCAGATGGATCCCGTCGCGTAGGGGTACAGCAACAGCATGACGGTACTCCACAGCAGCATCCAGCCAACGGCCTGGAACCGCAGACGGTCAAATAACCAGCCACCGAGAATGTTACCCACGAACCCGCCGAGGCCGAATACTGCCAGCGCAACCGGTATCCAGAACGTATCCACGTCCGTTACGTGCAACAGTGTCGGTGCCAGGTAACTGAACACGCAGAACATGCCTGCAAAGCCGATGGATCCGATGGCCAGCGGATACCAGATTTTCGCCCGATTGAAGGCCTTGATCTCAGACAGCGGGCTTTGTTTTTCTTCCTGGCGGTCCAGGGGCAGGAAAACAATAATCATCAACGCGGTCAGAGTGGCTATCGCTCCAACGAAGCCGAAGGCGTAGCGCCAGTCCAGGTGTTGGCCGAGCGCCGTGGCGAGCGGGTTTCCCAGCAGCAAGGCCAGTGTCAGCCCCATCATGACCTGACTAACAGCTTTGGCACGCTGGTTGGCCGGAACCAGAGAGGCAGCCACCAATGCCGCAACTCCGAAATAGGCGCCGTGTGGCAATCCCGCGATGAACCGGAAAATCAGCAATGAGCCATAACCGCTCGCCAGGGCACTTGCCAGGTTGCCCAGGGCATAGAAGCCCATGAGCGCGATCAGCAGGTGTCGGCGATAGAATCGTGCGCCAATGATGGCCAGCACCGGGGCGCCAACCACAACACCGAGGGCATAAGCACTGATGAGGTGCCCGACCTGTGGTTCCGTAACCCCAAGATCCTGCGCCACACTGGGCATGAGCCCCATAATGGCGAACTCTCCGGTACCGATCCCGAACCCACCCATCGCAAGGGAAAACACGATCAACATGATTTTTACGGGGGAGTACCGAGGTTCTGAAGAATGCATGGACAGCAGGCCCTTGTTTCCGGATTGGCTGGAAAAGAAGGACGCTATTGTCGGTGATGGTGCGCAGGCTAAGTATAAGAGATTGTTCCGATACCATGGGAACAATCGTTTCTATTCGGGGTTAGATCCAGGCCGGGTGTTCTTTTCGCCAGGTCGCCGGTGGTGTGCCATAAACCCGTTTGAAGGCACGGCTGAATGCCGCTTCGGATTCGTAACCGATTGCGGAAGCGATGGCGGGGATGGAAGCCGAGCTGTTTCTCAATTCTATCGATGCCTGTTCAAGCCGCCGGCGACACAGGTAGGTCATGGGCGGCTCCTTTAACGCCCGGGTAAACCGTTCCGCAAAAGCCGACCGTGATAGCCCGACCTCCCGCGCCAGGCGCTCTGTTGTCCAATGCTCAGCGATACGGCTGTGTATCAGGTCCAGTGCGCGGGCAACCTTCGAATCCTCCAGACCTTGCGTCCATGCCCGATGCCGGCCTGGATCTTCTGTGATATAGCGACTGACGGCGTCCAGGAACAGCAGCTCGGCCAGTCTGGCCAGTATCGAGCCGGATCGGGCTTCGTTCCGGGATTGCTCACGGACACCGAAGCGGAAGGCGCTTTCTATCCATACATCGGAGATGCCATGGGTAACATTCAGCTTCAGTACACTGGGCAACATTGCAAACACCGGGTTCTCTGGCTGATCGTTGCCCAGGAAACCACAGAACACCTGTGTGGACTCCCCACCGCCACCATGGACGATCCGTGCAGTCCCTCCATCATTACCCGCCTGGATTAATCCGGCTGCATCGACCGGTTCGAGAGTCACGTCACTGCCAAGGATATGAACATCGTTTCTGGGTAACACCACCAGATCACCCGCGTCGACAATCAGCGGAGGCTGTCCGTTGACCAGCAATTCCAGGTGCCCAAGGGACACAAAATGATAGGCAATGACATGGCGGGGCTGCGGGGTGAACGGGGCGCAATCTTCTGGCCCGACTTGCGCGGTAATGCACCAGGGTGCTGTGAACTGTGCTTCCAGGAAAACACCGCCCGTCAGATGTATATCCCGGAGCCTGTCATGGTGGGCGTTCATGGGCGCCTCCGTCTGCCGATGCACCCGATGGGAAAATCGGCGGATCGGTCAAAAGTTCCGGCGGATCGCTCATGGTCAGCGTGGCCGGTGGAATCCAATAATAGCACCGGGACTGAAGATCGGTCACAAATAACAACGCCCAAGAGGGAACAGAGACATGCAGACAGATAAACAAGGTAATGCACTCCCGGGAGCCAACGCACAAGCTGCCGACAAATATGACCAGGCCCTGGAGGCTTTCAATGTCTACCGCAACGACCCGGTCGCGCTGATTGACGAGGCCATGGATTTGTCGCCGGAATTCACCATGGCCAATATTTTCAAGGCCTACCTGCTTGGACTTGCCACGGAGCCGGAGGCTTCCCGGGGTGCGGACGACATCATCAGCCAACTTGAAGAGTGGCAACTGTCGGAGCGGGAGGCGTCCCACGTTTCTGCACTGAAACATTTACTGAACGGGCAATGGACAGCGGCTGCGGTGGCACTGGATTGGCACAACATGGCGTACCCCCATGACCTGCTGGCGATCCAGGCGGGACACCTGATGGATTTCTACCGGGCCAACTCCCAGAATCTGCGGGATCGGCTGGCCCGGGTTCTCCCCAAATGGACGCCGGACATTCCGGGATACTCGATTTTACTGGGTATGCAGGCTTTCGGTCTGGAAGAAACCGGGCACTACCAGCGCGCAGAAGAGGTTGGTCGGCAGGCAGTGGATTTGCAGCCTCTGGATTGCTGGGCGCATCATGCCGTAGCCCACGTTATGGAGATGCAGGGCAGGGCTGAGGATGGCATTGGCTGGATGATCGCACGTCACCCACACTGGTCCGGTGACGACAATTTCTTCAGGGTTCATAACGTTTGGCACCAGTGCCTGTTCCATATGGACGTAGGGCAAGCCGATAGGGCCCTGGGTCTTTACGACCGTTCCATTCGCGGAACCCAGAGTATGGTTGCACTGGATCTCATCGACGCGTCCGCACTCCTGTGGCGTCTGCATTTGTCGGGCGTCGATGTTGGCGATCGTTGGCAGGAGCTGGCCGTGTGCTGGGACATCCACATGACCGACAGCACCTACCCCTTCAATGACTGGCATGCGGCCATGGCTTATGCGGGCGCAGGCCGGCATCAGAACCTCGATCGGGTGATAGCCGCACTTCAGAACCTTGCCCGGGGCCAAAATGAAGTGGCCGTTTGGGCGAAGGATCTGGGGCTTCCCCTGGTACTGGGGTTTGTCGACTTCTGGCGCGGAGAGTATCGCCAGGCGGCCGAGAGGCTGTATCCAACCCTGTTCATCGCCAATCGCTTCGGAGGCAGTCATGCCCAGCGGGACATCGTCAACCTCACACTGACGGAGACGGCCATCCGCGGCAACATCAGGCACCTTGCCGAAGCGCTGGTCAATTGCAGGGTGGATAGCCGGCCCAGGGGGGCTATTAACCAGAGCTTGCTGGCGCGTTGTCGCGGGGACCGTATCAGTATCCAGGCGGCGTAAAAGGCGATTCCGCCCTGGTAGTTACAGTCGCCCGGGCATGTCAGAAATACATTTTCCGAAGCATTGCTGGCACCACGCGCGCACTCGCCCGAAGGAAGTCGAATGGTGAACGTGGTGCCACCATATGTAACGCGTTATGAATAGCGTTGTGACTGGCCTCATCCTGCGGGTACCACCACAGGTTGCGCTTGGCTTTCAGCCAGTCCCAGTTCACCACTTTGGGGCGGGTCATCTCCAGCAGACCCTCCGGGCCATGGGTGCGGCCAATACCCGACTCCTTGGGGCCTCCCCAGGGCAGGTCGGACATACCGTGCGTGTAGAGGTGATCGTTAATGGCGACCACGCCACCGTTAATACGATCTGCCAGTTTCTTGCCCCGACCGGTGTTGCGTGTCCAGATGGACGCAGTCAGGGCCATGGTGCAGTCATTGGCCAGGGCCACCGCTTCATCCTCGGTCTTGAACGGCATGACAGGTATCACCGGCCCAAAGGTTTCTTCACGCATCAGGTCCATGTCGTGATTCACATCCGTCACCAGGGTAGCGGGATGGAATTCGCCTTGCTGATCGCTGACGGCCCGGGATTGGGCCACGACCTTCGCCCCGTCCCTGACTGCGTCGGCCAGCTGTCCTTCAACGAACTGGCGTTGTTTGGCCGTGGTCATCGAGCCGATGTCGACGGAGCACTGGTCATCGGGAACACCGTGGCGTAACGCCTGTGTTTTCTCCGCCATCAGCTCAACAAACCGCGGATACACCGACTCGTGAACATAGACCCGCTCAACCCCACCGCAGGACTGTCCGGCGTTTTGATAGCCCGCCCAGGCGGCGCCATTGGCGGCCCGTTCCAGGTCAGCATCGTCCAGGACTATCATCGGGTCCTTTCCGCCGAGCTCCAGCGAGACCGGGGTCAGCGTGGCGGCGGCCTGGGCCATGATCTGTTTGCCGGTGGGCACGGAACCGGTGAAAAACAGCTTGTCGATACCATGTTCAAACATCGCGCTGGACACCTGCCCGCCGGAACCGACGATATGGTGGAACAGGCCATCCGGCAGCTCAGCGGCGGCCACGATATCCTCGATGGCCTTGCCAACCAGCGGTGTGGCGGCAGCTACTTTCAGAATGATGGCATTACCCGCCATCAGGCCCATGACCACTTCGCCGAAAGGAATGGACAATGGGTAGTTCCAGGGGCTGACAATGCCCACCACCCCCAGCGGTTCATGACGGATTTCCGAACGCTTGCCAATCCATAGCAGGCTGGAGGGGCCACGGTATTCGGGCTTCAGAACACCGGCCGCCTGCTTGCCATACCAGTCACAGGCCATCAGGCAGGGCAATACCTCGGTGGCCAGGGCGTCCATACGGGTCTTGCCGTTGCTTTCACTGACGATGCGGGCCAGTTCGTCGGCATTGTCACGGATATAGTCCCGCATTTTCTTCATATGCTGGCGGCGCTCGGCAAAGGAACGCTCTGCCCATACGGCCTGGGCCGCCCGGGCCTGATCGAAGATCGCGGGAATCCGACCGGGCAGCGTGTGGGGAAGGGTGCCCAGCGTCTCGCCGTTTGCGGGGTTGGTGGCCGTGATTTCACGGTTCTGAATGTCTTGTTTAACCGTTTCCATTACTGAGATCCTCCTTTGGGGGGATAAAGCTCATGGCACGTTCAGCCAGTGCAGTGATTGTCAGGCTCGGATTCACACCCAGATTGGCACCGAGCATTGAACCGTCAATGACGTAGAGATTCTGGTAGTTGAACACACGGTTTTGTGAGTCAATCACGCCGTGTTCAGGGCTGTCGGCCATCGCACAACCACCCATGCAGTGTGCAGTGAATGGCACGTTAAAGAAAATTTCCGTGGCCGTGGTGAACGGGATGCCATTGAAATGCGCGGCCATCTTTTTCGTAAACTCGTTGGCTTGCGGGATGTTGGTCGGAATCCGGTCGCCTTCGCTGCACAGCAGCTTGCTGAAAGGCCAGTACCAACGGCGCTTCAGGCGCATTGACAGTGAGGCGTCCACGGTCTGCATGACCAGGAAGATCATTGACTGTCTGGCCCAGCCAAAGGGATTGGCGGCCCTGAAAAAGGTCACCGGATGGCGCAGCAGCGCCCACAGCCAGTGCAGGATGCGCATAGGCCCTTCGCCACCGACCATCAGCGCGGTCAGGGTGCTGTTCAGATCGTGCCCGTTGCCGTAGCGGGTGGCCTCAATGTGGGTGTGTTTGTCGATGTGTATGCCCGAACCGATGGCAACGCCGGGGCTCATGTCGACCTCTTTGCCCGGGAAGCGGATGCCAAGCACGGATTCCGCGTTGGTGCGGACCCGGTTGCCCAGGTCATCGGAAATATTTGGTAGCGAGCCGTTCTGTTTGAGCTTGAACAGCAGTTCCTGGGTCCCCAGCGAAGAGGCAGCGAAAACGACGCGACCGGCACGGAACGTCCGGCGCTGTTTGTTGAGTCGGGCGGTTGAGCATTCCGTGGTTACTTCGTAGCCATCACGACCATCGTCCTGGCCATTCAGAGGCCGCACATCCACGACGCGGGTTTCCTCGAAAACCTCCGCGCCGTTCTTCTCGGCGAAGTACAGGTAATTCTTGTCCAGAGTGTTCTTGGCGTTATAGCGACAACCGGTCATACAACCACCGCAACCGGTGCAGGTAGCGCGCTCGGGACCTTCGCCGCCAAAGTAGGGGTCGGGATAGGTTTCGCCGCCGGATTCACCCTTGGGAGGAAAGAACGTGGCCACTCGCGTGGGTTTGAAGGTATCGCCAACGCCCTCTATCTCAGCCATTTCTTTCAGCAGATTGTCGGCAGGACCAAACAATTCGTTCTCAGTCACGCCGAGCATGCGCTCAGCCTCGGTAAAATGGGCCGGCATTTCCTCTGTCCAGTCAGACAGCCCGGCCCAGGTGCCTTCGCCCCAGATGGAATCCGGTGGCACAAGCAAGGTATTGGCGTAGGTGATTGAGCCACCGCCAACGGCATTGCCGCAGATCACCATCACATGGCGGAACGGCCGCAGGTTAAAGAACCCTTTCAGGCCAAGGCGGGGTCGCCAGTAAAAGCGGCGAGCGTTCCAGTTGGATTCGGGAAAATCCTCGGCGCGCCAGCGCCTACCCATTTCCATAACGGCCACCGAGTAGCCCTTTTCCGCCAGCCGGTGTGCCGAAACACTCCCTCCGAAACCGGAGCCAATGATCAGGTAGTCAAAATCATAGTTACTCATAGCATTCCTGTTGTCGCTACGTAACGAACAGGGATGAAAGCCCTGGCGCACGCCAATTGTTGTTCTTTTGGTGACTCGTGGTCTGAAAAATAGCTGATCAAATCGGTCTCACAATAGGGTACCGACTCTCTGACGCTGGAGTTGGGTTATTTAATGACATTTTGGGGTTATAAAATGACAACCGGGTTATTCTGCGTGTTCTCCTTGCAGGGTGGGCACCGGCTGCAGTTCATAGTCCTGCAGGTCCAGTGCGCCGGTTATCAGACGATAACTGAAGGTGAAGCCCGGCCAGTTATTGGTGTTCTTGCCCGAGGCAGTCTTATACCAGGAGGTGCAGCCCGCCTCCCATACACTTGCTTTCAGTTTTTCCTGAATGCGTTCTGAGTACTCGTTTTGCGGGCCGGCTTTGACATTCATGTAATGCAGGCCGGGGTCCAGCAGCATCCGGACGCACTGCATCACATAGCGAATCTGTGATTCCAGCATGAACACAATGGAACTGTGCGCCAGATTGGTGTTCGGGCCGTAGAGAATGAACAGGTTGGGGAAACCCGATACGCACATGCCCTTGTACGCTTCCGCGCCGTCCCTCCAGGCTTCATTTAAGTCCAGACCGTTCAACCCCTTGATTTTCATAGGTGCCAGGAAGTCGGTGGCCTTGAAGCCGGTGCCGTAAATGATGGTGTCTACTTCGTGACGAGTGCCACCCCTGGTGACTATGGCATTTTCTTCCACGTGGTCCAGCTCGTCGGTGACGACGTCCAGATGATCCTGATTGATGGCCTGGTACCAGTCATTGGAAATCAACAGTCGCTTACAACCTACCGGGTAATCCGGAATGATTTTCCGGCGTTTGACCGGATCTTTGATGGTCCGACGAGCAATTCGTTTGGCCTGCCACTTGAACGTGTTGAGCAGGAACCCGAAGCGTGTAAAGGCCAGCGCCCGGCTTTCGTTGCGCCAATAGATAAGGGAACGATAAGCACGGTCTGCGGCAGGAACGGCCTCGAACAACCATTGTTCAAACCCCGTGAAAGGCCGGTCGGGCTTTGGAATGACCCAGGCTCCGGACCGCTGGAACAGTTTCAGTTGTTTCACCTTGGGTACGATCTGCGGCACGAACTGAATGGCACTTGCTCCCGTGCCAATCACGGCAACGGACCTGCCAGACAGATCATAGTCATGATCCCAACGGGCAGAATGGAAAACCTTGCCCTTGAACTGTTCGATGCCTTCGATGCGGGGATAGGCAGGTTGGTTCAGCTGCCCGGTGGCAGATATGAGCAGGTTGGCTGTTAAGGTATCACCAGCCCTGGTTTTGATCATCCACTCCCCGGCACTCTTGTTGAATTCGGCGGATTCCACTTCCTGATTAAACTGGATGTGGTCTTTTAGGCGATACTTCGTAGCACAGTTCTCAAGGTACGAGCGGATCTCCGGTTGTAGCCCGAACTTGCGGGTCCAGTCGCTTTTGGGTTCGAAGGAAAAAGAGTACAGATGTGACTGTACATCGCAGGCTGCTCCGGGATAGGTATTGTCCCGCCATGTACCGCCAACACTGTCCGCTTTTTCAAGAATGGTGAAGGAGTCAATACCGGCTTTCTTGAGCTGGATGGCCATACCCAGGCCGCCAAATCCGGTGCCGATAATGACAATGTGTGGGGTAGCCGGCCCTGATGTCGTGTTCTTGTTGCCGCTCATGAAACATTCCTCACTGGTCAAGCGTTTTGATGCTGGTCAGTCTAGGAGGAGGGCGCTTGTCTCACGATTGTTTCCCGGGACATAATATCAATAAAAAAGGACACCTTTTGTTCTCGGCGGAGAGATTTATGCCATCGTGGGATTTCTACCGCAGCATTAATAGCATGCGGATACTGACCGAACTGGCGGTAGAGTATGGTTTGCCGGTGAACCGTGTATTGGCGGGAACAGGGATCGGCGCGGACCAACTGCAATCACCCGATGCGGTGGTTGAGTCCCAACAGGAACTCCGCCTGATTCGTAATCTGGTGGAAGACCTTGGTCATATCCCGGCGTTGGGTGTCATCGCTGGCCAGCGCTACCACTTTACCTCTTTTGGTGCGTTGGGTTTTGCCCTGGTCAGCAGCCCAACGTTGCGCGATGCTATGGAAATCGGGTTGAAGTACATTCAGCTCACCTTCGCCTTTTGCCGTTTTGATCTTCTGGACCGGGGCCAGCATGCCCGCGTTGTCATGGACAACCGGGAAGTGCCGGATGAAGTGAAGCGATTTGTGGTGGAGCGAGACAGCGCCTGTTTTGTCACTCTGCAAAGAGACATCTTCAACAGCCTTTCCCCCCTTGAAGCGCTTCACTTTTCGTTTTCTGTGCCAGAGGCCCTTGGCCCTTATGAAGCGTTCTATGCTGTTAAGCCAGAGTTCGGGATGCCTCTTAATGAACTGGTGTTTGACCGTACTTTCCTGACGCAACCCATGCCACAGGCCAGTGACCTAGCGTTGCGTTCTGCCGAGCAGCAATGTGAAAACCTGCTGAATCAGCGTCTCAAGAGAGCAGGGTTATCCGCTCAGGTACGTCACCACCTGGCTTCCCGCGCCGCTGATATGCCCAACATGGAAGAAGTCTCCCGAATGCTGAACACGATTCCGAGAACTTTGCGGCGGCGCTTGCAGCGGGAGAACACCAGTTTTGCAGAACTTCGTGACGAAGTCCGTCAGACCCTGGCCGAGGAGTACCTTTCCGGTCCAAGGCTATCGGTGGAACAGGTCGCTGAACGCCTGAGCTATGCCGAAGCCACCAGCTTTATCAACGCCTACAAGCGCTGGCATGGGGCTACCCCATCGGCGTGCCGGCGTAAAAAACGCGCACTATGACGACAGTGGCGCCTTGTACATGGAAGGTGGCACCGACTCCCAACGCTTGAAGGCTTTCCGGAAATTGGCGATATCCGAGTAGCCCAGTGCGTAGGAGATCTCTTGCACGGTCATTTGTCCGGTTTCCAGGTAACGGGTTGCGAGCTGGTGGCGGACATCCTCAAGAATGTCCCTGTACGATGTGCCTTCCTCGATCAGGCGTCGGTGAAGGGTTCTTGGTGTGACATGGAACCGCCTCGCGGTCATTTCCAGCGAGGGGAAGCCATGGGTACTCTGCAACATGATCCGGCGCACGCGCACAGCCCAGGTTTGTTCAGAGGATAGTTTCTCCAGTTCCTGCTGACAGACTTTCAACCCTTCCTGAAAGCTGACGGTATTCGCGAGTTTCAGGGGTTGGTCAATGGTCGCCAGGGGCAGGGAAAAGCCGGCTGTGTCCTGGTTGTAGGAAACCGGACACCGAAACATCGCTTCCGCCAGCTTTTCATCGCCATCAAAAGGAAAGGTGACCTCGCGGATGTCGCAGGTCCCCATGGTCGTGAAGTCGAGAATGTTCCGGATCGCCAGGACAATGGCCTCGGTCACCGGGCGACGGATGTCCTCCAGCGGCCGGTTCTCGTAGAAGCTCACCCATAACCGGTCGCCCTGTTGGCCAGACTCCATTGTCACCAGGTCGGTTCTCAGCACGAGATAACGCTCCAGTAACTCCACCACTTGCCGGGTCGTGCCGCTACTTAATGCTGCATAGCCAAGAATGCCGTGGGTATTGATCAGCAGCCGTTCCCCAATCAGCAATCCCAACGCCTTGTCATTGCAAAATCGGCCAGCGTCCAGCAGTAGTTGCCGGAACGTTGCCCAGGGCATGGTGATCAGGGATTCCTCCGACTCATCCGGATCAATGCCCAGATGCCGCAGCCAGCCCTCGGTCGGGACACCAAGATCCGCGACGATATTGATGATTTGGAGGATGTAGTGATTGGGCAGGGTGACCTTTGGATCGCTCATGTACAGATTGTCAATTTATAACCCATGAGTGTCAATAAATAACCCCGTGATGTTGGAAGCGGCGCATTAGCATGTATCCCGTGCGAACAAAAACGGGGGCGGACGATGTTTTCTATATTCAGGAAGAGTGCACCGAAAGAGCATTGCGCGGAGATCAATGGGGAAGCCGTCCAGGTCTTGCAGAAAGAAACGATCCTGCACGCCGCACTGAGGGAGAACATCGATTTTCCCCACAGTTGTCGGGTCGGGGGCTGTGCCTCCTGCAAATGCCGCCTGGTCAAAGGGACGGTGAAAGAGCTGACGGATATTGGCTATATCCTCAGTGACGACGAACTCGATCAGGGGTATATCCTGGCTTGCCAGAGTGTGCCCACGAGCGACGTCACCATTGCGGTGGACCTGACGGCACAAAAGCAGCGTAAGACGGTTCCGGGACGGGTGGTCCTGCAGGAACGGCTAACCCACGATATCACGCACCTTAAATTACAGCTCGATCAGACACTGAACTACAAAGCCGGCCAGTACGCGGACCTTTCCCTGGATTCGTTACCGGGACTGGCCAGGAGCTATTCCTTTGCCACGCCCTGTCAGATGGATGCGACGCTTTCCTTCTTCGTTCGCAAAGTACCTGGCGGCCTGTTCTCAACGGAAGTGAATGATCAAAACCTGCTGGGCCACACCGTTATGGTGGATGGCCCGGCAGGCGAATTCTGGTTACGCCGTTCGGACGCGCCCATGATTCTGGTCGCTGGTGGCAGCGGTCTTGCTCCGATCCTGGCGATTCTGAAAGACGCTCTGGATGGACAGAGTCACAGGCCAGTGACCTTGCTGTTTGGCGCCAGGTCTCAACAGGATCTGTACCGGTTGGATGACATTCGAGATCTCGCGCTCAAATGGTCAGCAGCCTTCAGGTTCATCCCTGTTTTATCCCGGGAAGACGAAAATTCGGATTGGACCGGCGCCCGCGGACGGGTGACCGACGTCATTCCCGCGCTTTCGTTGCAAGGATCAGAGGCCTATTTGTGTGGCCCGCCAGGAATGATCGATGCCGCCGAAGCCAAGCTTATTGAGGGTGGCGTCAAGCGGACAAACATTCATGCCGACCGATTCACAACCACGCAGGATGCCCTTCCAAACTCTGCCGATCCGGTTCTGGCTGTCTGATTAAATAATCATAAATATTAGGGAGTTGAGAGATGATGTTATTCCACTATCTGAAGTTCTTTTTCTTTCACGGTATCGGCCTCTTGTCCTTTGTGTCTCTGGTGGCTGGCGGTCATTGGATCAGCCTGGGGCTGTTGGCGGTGTTGGTGATCTATATTGCCGGGGACGCCCTTTGTGGTGATGACACAACAACACCTGAGTTCAGGCGCCCCACTATATTGACCGTGCAGCTATGGATGGCACTGCCGTTGTTGTGCCTGATCGTGTTCGCCTCCGTCTGGAGTTTCAGTTCTACGGATATTGTCGGGTTTGGCGCCCTGGTGACAGAACTGACGGGCTACGATGCTACCTCGGCCCGCGATGCCACGCCTTTTCTTCACCACCTCTCAGGTGTGGTACTGACCGGACTGATGATCGGAATCATCGGCACCATTACCGGCCACGAGCTGACCCACAGAACCTGGGACCCGGTATCCATGTTGATTGGGCGCTGGTTGCTGGCCTTCAGTTTTGACACGGTGTTTTCCATTGAGCACGTCTACGGGCACCACCGCTACGTGTCGACCACCGAAGATCCGGCGACGGCCCCTCGGGGACGAAACGTTTATCACCACGTCGTGGCATCCACCCTCAAAGGCAATGCCAGCGCTTGGAACATTGAACAACGCCGGCTCAGGCGTAAAGGCCACTCGGCATTGTCCTGGCGTAATGCGGTGATCTGGGGACATCTGATGAGTGCAATGCTCGTGGCTGCTGCCTTCGCCATGGGAGGTGTGGGGACCATGCTGTATTTCATAGCCTGCGCTCTGTGGGGTAAGGCCTTACTTGAGATTGTTAATTACATGGAGCATTACGGCATGGTGCGTCATCCGGAAACCCCGGTGCAGCCGAGGCATTCCTGGAATACCAACAAACGCATCAGCTCCTGGACCATGTTTAACCTGACCCGCCATTCCCATCACCACGCCCAGGGCGAAGTACCTTATCAGAACCTGAAGCCGTTCCCCGACTCACCGATGATGATCAGCGGTTACCTCACCACCATTGTAGTCGCGATGATTCCGCCGCTCTGGCACAAGCTCATGACGCCAAAGGTTCTGGAGTGGGATGAGAAATACGCATCTTCGGAAGAGCGCATACTTGCAGCGCAGGCCAATGCCAGAAGTGGGATTCCTGCACTTGTGAAAGCGGCCAGATAAATTGAATTAACAACGTCAATAGCAACCAGGTTGACTGACATATGAACTTGGTAATTCTCACGAAGAAAGGAAGTGGTTGGCCCAGGCCTCTGTGGATTGAGGTTTCAATAGACTTAAAGTACATAAATAAAATAAAAGAAATATCAAAGTGCATAGTTAATAAGGGGTGTGGTAATGAAGTGGTCGGGGCAACTGGAGTATGGCACGCAAGAAGGGAGTTTATAAATTACAAGCTTGAAGCAGTTTGTGAAAGAGAAAAAGTAAAATTCAGACTCGTTAATATGGATTCTTATAATAAGGTGTATTCCAATGGTATTCTCATCGATACGCTATATAAACTTAACAAGTTATCAAATAATAAACAGAGAGTATTCTACAGCAATGATCAACCTGTGTTGATGGCCATATATTATTCGACCAAGAAGGTCAGCAATAGTTATTAGAGTATTGTCATTTTTTTATTAATTATCAAATTACAAAAAGGGTATAAAAATGCGAAATCTTATCAGTGCCTTGGTTTTGACCTGTGCAACCCCATTTGCCACTGCAAACACGCTTTCTGTGTGCGTATTCGATGTCATCGGCGCCAATGGTGATGTGTATAACCTGATGAAGGACTTCTCGCTGGAAGCAAAGTCCATCGGTCTGGACCTCAAACTGAAGCCATACACCGATGAAGGTGTCGCAGTTGGTGATTTTAACGCGGGACAGTGTGATGCCGTAGCAGCCACGGATTTGCGAACCAGACCTTTCAACCGTTTCACCGGGTCAATCAGTGCCGTTGGCGCTTTGCCAACCTATGATGACCTGAAAACCATGCTGGCCACGCTGGCGCAACCTAAAGCAGCGCCTCTCATGAAATCCGGCGGCTTTGAAGTGCTTGGTATTTTTCCGATTGGGGCAGGGTACCTGTTCGTTGACGATCGCAGTATCAATTCTGCCGCCGCGCTGGCCGGAAAACGGATGGCTACGCTGGATTACCAGAAAGATGCCATCCACATGGTGAACTACGTTAAGGCCACCGTGGTTCCCTCCGATATCACCAATTTCGCGGGAAAGTTTAACAATGGCTCCGTAGACACCGCCTATGCTCCGGCCTTTGCGTATGAAGCGCTGGAACTCTACAAGGGAATCGAGCCAAACGGCGGTATCGTTGATTACGCGCTGGCTCAGTTAACCGTTCAGCTTATTGTCCATGATGACATGGTGGACGATAAAACCGCCCAGAAAGCTAGAAGTGTTGCCTGGTCCATGTTCCCGCAAACCATGGAGCTGATAGGGGGACAGGAATCCGCCATTCCCGATGATAGCTGGATTTCGATATCTGCAGAGGACATTGAGGGGTATCAGGAAATGTTTCGCCAGAACCGACTACAGATGCGGGATGGCACCAACGGAGCGCCAACCGTCTATGACCCGAAAACGTTGGCGTTGATGGCAAAGATTCGCTGCAGCAGCAATCCGACAGCGTCCGAATGTACCGCACCTGATCGGGAATAGTGGAGTTAAAGCCCCCTGTGCCTGGCATGGGCAGGGGGCACTCTGATGTCATGTCCGATGTGGTCTAAACTGTCACCGTGTGACAACGATTGATCCCCAATCTATCGGAAGGAGCTAAAAGGTTATGGGCAATGATCCGTCTGATCAGAAAGAAAATGCAGGAGATGTCACCATTCGTTTTGGCCATGATGAACTGGTTATTCGTCAGCGCTACGAAGTGATCAGTATTATAAACGACATTCTTATCGGAACCTGGTTCATCATCGGAACGATCTTCTTTTTCTTTCCCTCATTGGCCTACGCGGGAACGTGGCTCTTTCTGCTCGGGAGTATTGAGATGATGATTCGGCCGATCATTCGGCTTGCGCGCCGTGTGCATCTCCGACGATATCATACCGGTGTTCCTCGTGCCGTTGATGCCGGGCACGATTTCTGAACCGCCCTGGCCAATCGCGACAAAATTCAACACCTGCTTGGCTACATGGCGAGGGTGTTTAATCCGATGTCGGCTTCTGTCCATGTAATGGGTCTCGCTCTTCCCCGCGGCGATAGAAAAAAGCACTGAACATGCCTGCCAGTGTCGAGACGACGGTAATGGCATATAAGTCGAGAACGAGACATACCACCTGCCCGGGAACTGTTATCGGGTTTGCCATGGTGGATGAAATGGTGAGTAATTGAGACGTTGTCCAATAAAACGCATCCCAGAAGCTATGAATGTCTGTCGTCGGCGCACTTCCTTCCACCATAAAAATAATGGCACTGCCAATGACATCAACCATCAGTGTGATGAGAATGACGGTTGCCAGGCGGTTTCTCAGATGCAAGTGGGTAGGGCTGGCTGCACGCACAAGGTCCCGCATATCGCTCACAAAATACATTCTTCTCAGCGCTCCCTCGATTGTTGTCTGGTTGGCTTTAACAGGCTCTGGTGGTTTCAGGCGTCCGGTGGCGCGAAAATTGACCGAGCCTCTTCAAAGCACTTTTCTGTCAGCGCCGACCGTGGCTCGGTTCGGCGCATCAATATGCCCATGGGCGCCGCCGTGTGTGCACCGGAAATTGGCATCATACGCAGGTTATCGTTCAGCGCTTCCATACCGACTTGAAGCGGCATGATGGCACAACAGATACCGGCACTGACCGCCTGTATCAATTGAAAGGTGGAGTCGCTTTCCAGTATGGGATGTGGATCCAGCCCGCGGCTTCTGAAGCTTAAAGCGATGGATTGCCGATAGTGCATCCCCCTTGTCAGCATCCCCAGGGGAATGTCATTGAGGGATTCCCACGTCAACTCCGCCTGATCGAACTGGAAAAAACGTGCATCGTGCAGCAATCCCATACTGGTTGAGGTCAGTTCGATTGCCTCGAAGTGATCGGTGTTGATGTGGTCGAGATAACACAAACCCAGATCGAGCTGATTACGGCTTAATCCATCGATGATCTGCTCCGAACTCATTGATAGCAACTCAAAGTGCAGCTCAGGGTATTGCTGAATCAGCGGTTTCACCAACGCCATGGGGTTGAGGCTGGCAAGAGGAACCATCCCAATCCTCAGTTTCCCTACCAATTGCCCACTGCAGTTCGCTGCTTCCGCCTGCAGCCCGTCATACGCGGTCAACAATGTTCGAGCCCAGGCCAACACCCGTTCACCTGCTTCAGTAAACCCTTCGAAACGTTGGCCACGGGCGACAAGAACGAGGTTCAATTCATCTTCCAGGGCGCGCAGCCGCATTGACAGAGTAGGCTGGGTAACGTGACAAAGCTCTGCCGCCTTCCCGAAGTGGCGAGTTTTATCCAGAGCAATAAGAAACTTGAGCTGTTTGATATCCATGGGCACCTGACAATAGATTTTGGGGGCCGCTAATCCAGCCGGCGTTTCCCGTTTGTTCTGATTCTTGCCTATCACCCATGAATGAGCAAATGCCGAGAAGGGTCTTAACTAAGGACACGGTCCACCGGTTCCAGAACCGGCGGAAGCTCGACTTGGCCCATGGCTTCCAGTATGTCCCGCTCTATACTCCGAACCATGGCGTCCACGGGAAGGTCATTCTCATCAAAACCAAAAGGATCTTCCAGCTCATCACCGATCGTGTCCAGACCGAAAAACGTGTAGCTGACAATCGTGGTAAACACCGGAGCGAGCCACCCCAATGGCTCCGCCATAACGAAAGGAAGCAGAATGCAGAAAATCAACGTAGTGCGATGCAGCAACAACGTGTAGGGAAAGGGGAGGGGCGTATTCTTGATGCGTTCGCAATTTGCCTGGGCTTCAGACAGGCCCACCAGCCGTTGCTCCAGGGTCACATAGCGCCATTCACTGATCAGATTGTTTTCAGCCAGGTTCGAGCAAATGGCGCCGATACGCCGGAGAATGCCATCGCTGACGTTGTGGCCGACGATACCCCGACTGTTTTCGGGAATCCATTTCTCCGCAGCTTTGCCTTCATCTTCATCGCGAAGTCGGGCATTCAGGGCATGGGCGAAACCGCACAGTCCAAGCACCAACTCCTCTCTGAGCCTATTGTCCGAAATAACTATGCTTTCCCGGACGAAAGATCGTATCTCGATGATTATTTTCCCCCACATTTGTCGACCTTCCCACCAGCGGGCATAGCAGGCGTTATTGCGGAAGCTCATGAAGATGGAGAGAGATAACCCCAACAGGGTAAAGGGCGTTGCGCTGATCCGTGCGAACGTAGTGGGGTAGGCCCTCTCAATCAGAACGATGAGAGAAGCCAACACCGTGATTAGCACACTTCGCAATGCAATGCGCTTGGCGATGGACCCTCTGAGTGTAGTCAGAACGGTAAGCCAGGTTGGATTAGGATGGACAATCATGAGTGGTCTTAAAATATCCTGAAGGCTGGTTAATGCCAGAATGAAAAAATATGCGCATTTAAAGTGTTCATTCTTTAAACAAATCTATTTATTTAAATGGAATGCGTCAAATTGATATTTATGAATAATTGATAACCCTGATCTATTGACCTTTATTTATAATAAACTAAGTCGTCATAGACGACTCTTATCGTTTATTCATTTATTTCGATTGGACTTAAACATTAAATAGAAATATAAAAAGATAAACTTTGATGGAAACCCTGGAACCCGGTATGAGCGATAACGAGCACATAAAAAGTTACGACGGCCCGGCTGCCGGCTGGGGGGCGCTGAAAAGCGTGACCAAGAGCTGGTTGGGGAGTGACAATGCCGTCAGGAACATCCGGGCAATGCTAAAAACCAACCAGAATACCGGATTTGACTGCCCTGGCTGTGCCTGGGGGGAGTCTCCGGAAAGTGGGTTGGTGAAGTTCTGCGAAAATGGCGCCAAAGCCGTGAACTGGGAGGCTTCAGGTCGTTCCGTCGATCCCGCTTTCTTTGCCAGACACAGCGTATCGGATCTGGCTCGCCACACGGATTACTGGCTTGAGTATCAGGGGCGGCTGACGCATCCCATGCGTTACGATGCGAGCACCGATCATTATGTCGAAACAACATGGGACGAAGCGTTCACCCTGATCGCCCGCCACCTGCAAAGTCTGGATTCGCCCGATCAGGCGGAGTTCTATACCTCCGGCCGGGCAAGCAATGAAGCGGCTTTTCTCTACCAGTTGTTTGTTCGTGCATTTGGCACCAATAACTTCCCTGACTGCTCAAACATGTGCCATGAGGCCAGTGGTGTGGGCATGACAGACAGTATCGGGACAGGTAAGGGCACCGTCGTCTTTGAGGATTTCGAGAAGGCGGATGCTATCTTCGTGATTGGCCAGAATCCCGGTACCAACCATCCCCGTATGTTGGAACCGCTTCGTGAGGCGGTTGAGCGTGGTGCACAGGTTATTTGCCTCAATCCGCTAAAGGAGCGTGGCCTGGAGCGATTCCAGCATCCGCAACACCCGCTTGAAATGCTGAGTAACGGCTCGGAGCCTACCAGTACCGCCTATTTCCGGCCCGCGCTGGGGGGCGATATGGCGGTCATGCGGGGGATCGCCAAGTTCCTGCTTACTTGGGAGCGTGAAGGGAAGCGTGAAGCAAAAGACCAGGGCCAGCCGCCCGTGTTCGATCATGAGTTCATAAACGAGCACACGTCCGGGCTTGATGAGTACCTGTCGGTAGTCGATGCGACGAGCTGGGAACACATCGTGGAGCAATCCGGACTGGATCTCGATGACCTGGAGCTTGCCGCACAAATGTATCGGCGTGCCGAGCGCGTCATTATGTGCTGGGCGATGGGGATCACGCAGCATCGCCATTCCGTACCGACGGTGCAGGAAATTATCAACCTTCAGCTGCTAACGGGAAACATAGGCAAGCCAGGTGCGGGCCTGTCCCCCGTGCGGGGCCATAGTAATGTTCAGGGCGACCGCACCATGGGTATTGATGAGCAGCCTCCAGAGTGGCTACTTGACTCGCTGGAGCGGCGTTTCCGGTTTAACGTGCCACGACTGCATGGCCACAACACCGTGCTCGCGATCAAGGCTATGGAGGAGAAACGGGCAAAGGTATTCATAGCGTTGGGAGGGAACTTTGCACAGGCGACACCCGACAGCCCACGCACCCACGAGGCGCTGCGTAACTGCGACCTGACCGTTAACATTTCCACCAAACTGAATCGATCTCACCTGGTCACAGGTCGGGATTCGCTGATACTGCCATGTCTGGGGCGCACCGAGATCGACATGCAGACGGAGGGGCCTCAAGGCGTCACCGTCGAGGACACCTTCAGCATGGTTCACATCTCCTACGGCCAGCTTAAACCACGATCCCCACACCTCCGGTCGGAACCCGCTATCATCGCGGGCATGGCCAGTGCGACCCTTGGAAACCACCCCATTGACTGGGAACACACGGTCGCGGATTACAGCCGTATACGGGATCTGATAGCGGACACGATTCCAGGCTTTGAACGCTTCAACGATAGGTTAAAACACCCAGGCGGTTTCCATCTGGCGAACCCCGCAACGCAGCGGCTATGGAAAACCGGTAGCGGGAAGGCCCGGTTTACGCCCAGCGTTCTGCCCGGGGAACTGGTCAATGAAGGTGTGCTGAAACGGGGAGAAAAGCCCGACCTGATCCTTCAGACGATACGTTCACATGATCAGTACAACACAACCTTGTATGGATTGGACGATCGCTATCGAGGGGTATTTGGCCTGCGCGACGTCATTTTCGTGAATGAGGAAGATATACGTCGGCTTGGGTTTGAGCCCGGTGACAAGGTGGATCTTGTGTCGCTCTGGGACGACGGGCGGAAGCGCCGGGTGTCCGACTTCCTGCTGGTTGCCTATGACACACCTCCAGGGCAGGCCGCTGCCTATTACCCGGAAACCAACCCGCTGGTGCCACTGGATAGCTATGGTGATCGCACTTTTACTCCCACTTCCAAATTCATCGCGATCAGGCTCGAGAGCGCTGCGCCGAGCAACCTGATTCCGACGTCAGCCGTTTGCTGACAGACACTTCGTACCAGGCTCACCCTGGTCCCGGTTCTCCGTCAGCCTGGGGCAGGGCTGTATACCCTTGGGGCACTGTGATGTGGAACATGAATCAGGTTCAGACCGTATCGACGGGCCCATTGAACGGTCAGGGCCGTGGGCGCGGATAAGCTTACGAGCGTTCCGATATGCGCCCGCACGGCTTTGTGAATGAGCTCCAGGCTACAGCGACTGGTCACCACCACAAAACCGTCACGGGGATTCTGGCCCGCCTGGATCATCGCCCCGATGAGTTTGTCCATGGCGTTGTGGCGGCCGATATCTTCACGACAGAGTCTGACATGGCCTTCCGTATCGATATAAAGCGCGGCGTGCAGCGCGCCGCTGCATCGGGCCACCTGTTGTGCCACCGAGATTCGATCGCGAAGATCCCCGAAAAGGCCGGCGTTTGGGATAGGAGTATGCGTAAGCCCGGTTAGTTGCGGCAGAGCCTGATCAACGGCGTCCGTGCCACAGATTCCGCAGCCACTGGTTCCGGCCAATTGTCGGCGGGAACGCTTCAACGCCCAGAATGCGCGGCTGGATATGGCTACCTCAGCGTGATGAGAGTCACCGGACTCCGTCACCTGAATATCGTAAATCTCATCCAGGGAGTGAACGACATCGCTTGTGATACTGAACCCCCGAATAAAATCCTCGAAGTTGCCCGGCGACACCATCATCACGGCCTGACTGATACCGTTGTAGCTGATGGCCAGCGCCGTCTCACGGGCGAGCGCTGATGCACCGTTCATTTCGGTGTCATCAAGTTCAAAATATTCAAACTTTTCGGGTGTTGAAGGCTCAGCGTTGGTGTCGGTAATAGCGTTCGTCACTTAATCCAGTATCCCTTTATTCGCGCTTAGAAAAGAATCGCCTCATTAATGATATTGAAACGCCGGGCACCGATCCAATCATCTGTTTCTACTGATTGATAAGTGAACATGATCAAGGTTCAAAACATCTCGATAGACTCAGTCATGCTCTGTTCCTATACTTCCGAAGTCTACTGCATGGAAGCACCTCAATGACCCCGGCTCCCTGGACATCTTGTGTTCGTTGCCCCGTGCTTTCTTCCGGTCGTGCATTCGTGGAGCCTGGATGTGGCTCTGTCACCCTGTAGTCATCTAATTGAGGGAATAGGATGGATCTGGTTTATAAAAATGAAAAACCATTGCTGATCATTGCGGCGGTGTTTTCCGCCATATTCTGGCTGGCGCTGATTGTGGGTACCCTGGGCATCGCCTTGTTGTATCTGCTCCTCGGTTATCTGTTTTTTCTGTTTGCCCATTCGGCATTTATTTCGCACTTGAAAGGGTCTGGCGTACGGATCAGTCAGGATCAGTATCCCGACCTGTATGAGCGCCTGGTTCGAAGCTGTGAAAAGGTAGGGGTCAAGGAGATTCCCGAGGCCTACCTGCTGCGCACGGACTTCTTTAACGCCCTGGCCACAAAGTTTCTTGGCCGGCATTTCGTCGTGTTGTTCACGGATGTGATTGATGCCCTGGAAGATCAACCAGATGCGATCGATTTCTATATTGGACATGAACTCGGGCATATCCACCGCAAGCACCTGTCGTGGCGCACTTTTGTGATGCCAGGCTCGTTGTTGCCCATTGTAGGTCCGGCATTGCGCCGTGCGGAGGAATACACCTGTGATCGTTACGGGGTTGCCTGTTGCCGGTCCGAAGGCGATATCAAGGCTGCGATTGCGGCAATCGCGGCGGGTGATACGCGTTGGAAGACAATTAATGTTGATGCGTACGTCAACCAGGTTGCTACAACCAACGGGTTCTGGATGTCGTTCAACGAGCTGACCGGCGATTATCCCTGGTTGACCAAGCGCATGGCGACCGCAGTCGCTGTTTCGCAGGGGCGGAAGATAAACCATCCACGCCGTCACGGGTTTGCCTGGTTCCTTTCGATGTTTGTGCCTCGGGTGGGCGGGGGAGCCGGTGGTGCGGCTTCTTTAATCGTGACCATAGCCATCATCGGTATACTCGCCGCTGTTGCCATTCCCGCTTATCAGGAGTATCAGGATCGGGCACTCTACTCCTCAGCGTATTCAGCAGCCCAGCCCGTTCAGGAGCAGGTCACCGCCTATGGCTATGAGAACCAGGCGTGGCCAACCAGCATGAACGAGTTGGGGTACGCGCAGCCAACCCTGTCGGATCCTGAAATGGGTTATGAGATAGATATCTATGAAAACGGCCTGATCGGTGTCGAGGTGGGGACTGATGCCAGTGGAGAGTCACAGTACCTAATACTGGACCCCGAAGTTGTCGAAGGCGAAATCAGTTGGGTTTGCTTTGGGCAGAATGTGAAAGCCAAGCTGCTTCCATCGGCGTGTAGCTGATAAAAACGGCGGGGCTGGTGTTCCGCCTGGCTGATTCGTTAACGTACTGAGCCAGGCGGGCCACTAGACAACACAGGGTTAGTCACGACAATATAGTGTATATGCAGCATTGGCCGTTTTAAACGACGCAAACCGAGGGGCAAGGGGTAGGTATGAGCTCAACAGGCGAACAGGCAATCGATACACCTGATCCAATGGCCATCGCACAACAGTGTGCGGCTTTACACTCCAGGGTGTTTTCACGTCTGGTTACCCGCCATTACAACGCCTATCTTCGTCCGACCGGTTTGATGGTCACCCAGTTTACGATCATGAATGCTATTACGCTATTCACGCCAGACTCGATACACCATCTGGCTGAGACTCTGGGCATGGAACGCACGTCTCTACAGCGGACGGTGGACAAGATGATTGATAAAGGCTTATTGCAGACCCGCTCAAGCGGACACAATCGCTCTCTGGAACTGAGCCTGACACAAGAGGGAAAACGGGTTTATAAAGAAGCCTCCGTGAAGTGGAATGAAGCGCATCAGGCATTTGTCGACATGGCGGGAACGGAAGAGTGGTCCAGTGTTGTCGAAAAGCTGCAGGGCTTCAGCGCCTCCCTGAAATCAAACCTTTGATCTTTACCGGCAGTCTGCATTGACTGCCTGCCAACGACGAAAGAGATCCCGCGACAAATAGGATAGGGGTGGAAAAGTGCTTGCGATTCGGTTTCAGGTTGCATAGTGTATATGCACTATAGTCAGAAATCGGTCGCGTGAAGCTGAGGTGAAAACGATGAGTATGGCGGAGAAAATGTTCAGGGTAGGGTTTGGCGGATTTAGTCGCCTGGTTCCGACCCAGGCATCCAATGTTGCACGTAAGTTAATGATGAGTCCCCGCAAAGGTACCCCGAAGAGCTGGGAACTCGACATGCCCGAGCCAGACCGGGAATTGGCGCTGGGTAATGAAACACACTTGTCGATATGGCAGGGCGGCCCGTTAAAGGTGCTGTTTGTTCATGGGTGGGAAGGGCGTGTATCACAATTCGCCCCCCTGCTGGGCCGGTTAGACCGGTCACTGTTTACGTTCTATGCCGTACATCCGCCCGGCCATGGGATGTCCACGGCTCCGGAATCTCACCCAGGCAAGTTTATCGAGGCAGTCCGGGCCGCATTGGCCTTCATTGGTGAGCCTGTACATGCAGCCATTGGGCATTCGATGGGGGCCGGGGTGCTTTGCTACGTGCAGGCACATGATCGTTCAATAGAGCGCTTGGTCCTAATCTCGGGTCCCGCTCGTTTCCACGGTATCCTGACTCGATTCTCGGCATTTCTCGGGCTGGGTGCATTAGCCGAAAAACGCTTTCTGACATCGGTTGAATCCCATGTCGGGATAGCAATCAGTGACCTTGATATGACTGGTCTGGCTGAGCGTATCACCCAACCTGTCATGATCGTTCATGACCTGGAAGACAAGGAAATTCCGTTTTCCGAGGCGTTGCAGTTACATCAGCGTTTTCCGACATGCCATTTATTGGAAACCAGGGCATTGGGACATCGCCGCATATTGCAAGGCGATGAGGTGGTGGAGCGCATCGATGGCTTCCTTTGTGGTTTTATTGGCGATCTATAGTGTATATACATCAGGAGAAGACGATGAGTAAGACATCGGCACGTGCTGAAGCTTTTTTTCTTACCGTTATCCGTTGGCGATGGATTGTTTTGAGCATCGCCTTAGCGATCCTGGCAGGCTTTGGCAGCCAACTCGGGAAATTGACGAAAAACACCCAGGCTGACGCCTTCATCAGCCCTGACGAGCCAGCGCTCGTTTATCGGGAAAAAGTCGAAGATATTTTCAACCTTCGGGATCCCATCGTCATTGCGGTTATGAATGACGGTGAGTCCGGGATCTTCAACCCCCAAAGCCTTGATCTCGTGAAATGGCTGACGGAGCGAGTTGAGCAGGTGCCCAATGTGGATCCTGACCGGATTACCAGCCTGTCCACCGAGTCCAATATTCGTGGTACCGAGGATGGCATGGAGGTCGACGACTTTTATGGCGAAGGTCCGGTGGACGGACAACGTGCGGATTGGATCCAGGCCGCAGTCAGTGACTTCCCGCTCTTTCAGGGAAGCCTGGTGGCGCGGGATGGAACCGCCACGCTCCTTATTGTTGAGCTACTGGATGAAACCAAAGCGGAAGCCACCTATGACGAAATCATGGCTTTGGTAGAAGATGCACCGACCGGGGCGAATGACGAAATTCATGTGGCCGGTGAGGGAGCCGTGGCCGGGTATCTTTCCAATTATATCGACCAGGATGCAAAACGGCTGAACCCACTTGCCGGCCTGATCATTACCCTGATTCTGATTGTTGCATTCCTGACACCAAGGGCCGCGCTTGTTCCAAACTTCGTGGTGGCAGGCACTGTGGTTGTGGGCTTGGGAGCGATGGCTGTTTCCGGTGTGTCTTTTTTCGTCATCACCAATGGCTTGATCGTGTGCATGATCGGGATCGCTGTGGCGGACTCCATCCACATTTTCTCAGAATACTACGACACCATGGCCAGCCACCCGTCACTGGATCACCATCGCGTGATTGCCCATGCCGTGGCGCGGGTCTGGCGCCCGGTCACGTTGACGACGCTAACCACCGCCGCAGGCTTTCTGGCGCTCTATCCCACCAATGATATGCCACCACTTCAGTACTTTGGGGTGTTTGGCGCGCTCTCTGTGATAGCAGCGTGGCTGTTGAGCCTGTTGGTGACACCTTGCCTGTTGAGCCTTCTAAAGTTGAAGCCAAGCCGTCGCATCAAGGTTGCCCATAACATGGCACCGCCAAGCCTTCTGTCCCGTACGCTTTCCGTATTGGGCACGCAAAAGCCACGGGTCACGCTGGCGGTCGCTGTCCTGATCGGTGCGATCGGTGTGGTTGGAAGCAGCAAGGTCGTCATCAATGAGGAGCGCATCGAAAATTTCCAGGCGTCCGAGCCTTTGTATCAAGCCGACAAAGCCATCAACGCCAGCATGGATGGAAGCTATTACCTGGACGTAGTGATTGAGACCTCTGATGTCAACGGACTGTACGAGCCAGAGGTGTTGAACCGCATCCGGAACCTGCAGCACTTCCTTGAGCAGCAACCGGAGATCAATGGTTCGACATCCATAGTCGACTACATCCAGCAGATGCACAAAGCAGTCAATGAAGGGGACGACCAGTACTACAGTATCCCCAATGACCCAAATCTGACTGCCCAGTTGTTCCTGCTGTATACAGCTTCCGCCTCTCCCACCGATTTCGAGGACAAAATTGATCCTGAACGCCGAATTGCCCTGGTACGGGCGAACCTCTCCACAGGGTCCTATCTCACGTCCAGGGAGCTGATTCCCAGACTGGAATCCTACCTTGAACAGCACTTCTCGGAACCTGGCGTCAGCGCCAACGTTAGCGGGCGTGTCAACGTGGACTACCACTGGATACAAGGCATTGCCGCCAGTCACTTCAACAGTGTGATGGCGGCCTTTATTGCCGTGCTCGTTATGGCGGCCATGCTCTTCCGGTCACTGGTTGGTGGTGTCATGGCTGCCACGCCGGTGGGGCTGGCCATCCTGACTGTTTATGCCGTGATGGGTGTGACGGACATCTGGCTGGGCGTTGGCACGTCCATGTTTGCAGCTATCGCCATTGGTCTGAGCGTCGATTTCGCCATCTACACACTCGACCGCCTGAAGGAGGTATTGAGCATGCAATCCGACACAACGGTGCAGCAACGAATCCAGTCAGTGTTCCAGCTTTCCGGACGTGCACTTTGGTACAACTTCCTGGCTGTAGGGCTAGGTTTTGGCGTATTGATGACCAGCCAGGTACCGCCTCTGGTTAACTTCGGGCTGTTAGTCGCCATGTCCGTTGGCATCGCGTTCATTTCCAGCCTGGTGCTGCTGCCCGCCATTGCCCTGGTTTTCAAACCCGCCTTCCTGTTTGGGCAAAAGCAAAGCAAGTGGCGAGGCGCTGCACTTGCATTGGTGCTCATTGCACTGGCGTTTGGTGCCCAACTGGCGTCCGCACAAGAGGCACCAAGCGGTGACAGTGTTATTCAACAGCTGAATGCACGGGACGAAGGCGATTCCGTTTACCGGGAAATGCGAATCGAGTTAACCGACCGCCGCGGCAATACCCGGATCGAGGAAACGGCGGCGTTTCGGAGATATTTCGGTGATACCAAGAAAACCGTCATTTTCTATACCAGCCCTGCCAACGTCAAAGGGACTGCCTTTCTGACATGGGACTATGCCGATAATGCCCGGGATGACGACCAATGGCTTTACCTTCCTGCGTTGCGGAAGGTTCGGAGAATTTCGGCATCGGACAGGGGAGACTATTTCCTAGGCACTGACTTCACTTACGAAGAAATCAAGAAAGAGAGCAAGATCTCGGCAGAAGACTATCACTTTACCCTGGTGGGCGAAGAGGAGGTGGATGGCCGTCATACCTGGGTGATCGAAGCCAGGCCCGCTTCTTCGGAAGTCGCTTCGGTTCTTGGTTACAGCAAGGTGCTGTTACGAATCGACCCCGAAGTCTGGATACCACGATTGTCAGATTACTGGGATGTTGCCGGCAACCATTTGAAAACCGTCCATACCCGGAAAATTGTCAATATAGATGGCATATGGTCTGCCGAAGAGATTGAGGCGAAGAATCACAAAACCGGGCACCAAACGCGGATACTGTTCAGCAATACTGATTATGGCGCCGCTGTACCTCCCCGGCTGTTCGAACAGAACGCATTGAAACGCGGGTACTGATATGAGGCGCCAGATTTTTGCATTCATGGTCATGACCCTGATGTCACAGGCGCTATGGGCGGTAGACGTCGGCTTTAGCGGGATTGGCCAGTGGAATTCAGGCTACGAAGTAAACACCGGCGAATGGCAGACAAACCAGTTGGCGATAAAACCCGAGATAACGGCTCGATTTGACGGCGGTACCAAGGTGACCGCCAAGCTTCTTGCACGCTGGGATCTTGAGGACAAACTTGAGCCGGGTAGGCCGGCACAGCCTTTCAGATCAGGTATTAATCGTCGTATCTTCCCTGACAACCACACGGATCTCGAATTGCGCGAGTTGTTCGTGGATGACTACCTGGGCAACACCTTTGTCCGCATTGGTAAACAGCAGATCGTTTGGGGCCAGGCCGATGGTCTGCGCGTGCTGGACGTTATTAATCCACTGAACCACCGTGAGTTTATCCTTCCTGAGATGGAAGACCGACGCATCCCCCTCTGGAGCGCCCAGGCCG
Organism: Marinobacter alkalisoli; assembly: GCF_045449855.1. Lineage (NCBI taxonomy): Bacteria > Pseudomonadati > Pseudomonadota > Gammaproteobacteria > Pseudomonadales > Marinobacteraceae > Marinobacter > Marinobacter alkalisoli. Next base: position 246,205 of record NZ_JBJJLC010000003.1, read on the forward strand.
AAATACCCTTGGACTCATGGAGCCTGCAGTTGGTGTGGGTACCAGACAGTACGGTCACCGAGGCGCCGGAACCGGGAGCCGCCTATGCATTGCTGGATGACCCCTTCAATGGGGCAGGCACACTAACGGTTGACCGACCACAGGCATTCAGCGAGAGCGATTACGGTGCCCGCCTTGGGAGATACTGGAAGGGGTGGGATCTCACTCTCAACTATCTGTACCACACCATCGACGACCCGATCGTTACCGTTAATCCTTCGGAGCAGGCGATTAGAGCCAGCTACAACCGCTCCCACCTGTTTGGAATAACGGCCGCCAATGCCTTTGGGGATTACACCTTCAGGCTGGAAGCCGGATATGAATCAGAACGAAAATTCGCTTCATCTGTGCATGGCCTCCAGTCTACCGATGAACTCAGTTATGTTCTGGGCCTGGACTACAGCGGGTTGACGGACACACTGTTAAGCGGACAGTTTTTCCAGTCGGTTCGTGATAAAGGTCTTGATGTTCCGCGCACGGAAGAAAGCGCCACATTGCTGCTGCGACGCGATTTCATGAACCAGGTTGTCCAGCTGGAATCGCTTTTGATTTATAGCTTCGAAAATCGGGACGCCCTGTGGCAGTTAAGCGCGGATTATCAGCTTACAACGAATGTGCAACTTAACGCAGGCGTGGACCTTTTCAGTGGTGATAGGGAGGGGCAACTGGGTCGCTTCCGGGATCGGAGCCGTCTGAATGTGGGGATTGAATTGGGATTCTAATCGCCCAAGGCAAAGGTGGGAGGTTACCCTCCCACCTTGATGACTGTACACAGCTCAGCTATAACACCAGACACTCAGGATTTATCAGGGAACATCGAAAGAGCCTCTTTGAGGACCTTAACTGACTCATCGTGTTTGCCTTGCTCGTGCAGGGTCTGCCCCTGATCACGGAGGGCCTTGATGTTATCGACGGTTGCGCTGTCGAGTTCGGCAGACTCCAGTTGTGAATCCACCTTGGCTACGAGACTGGGACACTGCGAAGCTGCCACAGTGCCGGCCAGGAACAGACCAAATAGTAGTGCAGCTATATAACGCATAGTGTTTCCTCCTTTCGCACGCCCTTATTCAGCATATACAGACCCTCTCTGTTTGGCCAATTACATAGGAGCTTACTTTCATGGTTCCAGATGCGCCGTCCGATCTTCTGGTTATTCAGCGATTTTCTGGCTTTAATAATAGGGTTAAACAGAACAGTATCCGGGATGCGACAGCAACCCGGAGTATCTCTCATCTACCGGTGCAGCCGTCATGAATGAAGATACGCTCTCCGGCCTGCTGCGCTGTATCCGTTTGCGCGGAGCATTGTTTTTCCACGTCGAATGTGTCGGCGCCTGGGTGACTGAGGCACCGGCCGCTCACCTGATCGCCCATGCCGTGATGCCGGCTTCCGAACACATGATGGAATATCACGTAGTGCTAAAGGGATCTTGTTGGGCAGGTATTACGGGCGAGGCACCGTTTGAAATGAAAGAAGGGGATGTGATCCTCTTCCCCCACGGCGATCCTCATGTGATGTCCAGTATCCCGGGACTGCGAGCGGAACCGGATCTCGAACACCTGATTTCCACACTGAAACAGTGTTCGGGGTTGCCGTTCATGCTCTGCCAGGAGGACGACTTTCGGGCTCGGCCTGCAACAGCAGCCACAATATGGCCGGAAAGTGCCTCTGGCGCTGCATTGCTCTGTGGTTTTCTGGGTTGCGACAAGGGGCCATTCAACCCGTTGCTGACCGCATTGCCAAGAGTGATGCACGCTCGTGCCAATGAGTTGACTGACGGCAACTGGGCCGGGCAGCTTGCCAGATTGGCTGAAGCAGAGGCGCGTTCGAAGAGGCCGGGTGGTGAAGCGGTCCTTGAGCGTATGAGCGAAATGATGTTTGTGGACTTGGTCCGTTTTTACCTCAGCAAAATGCCGGAAAGCCAGACCGGATGGCTGGCGGGACTGCGTGATCGTCATGTCGGTCGGGTTCTGGGGTTGATGCACCAATCCCCGGCTGACGCCTGGACGCTGGAAAAGCTTTCCGGCCATGCGGGCCTCTCCCGATCCGCGCTACAGGACCGCTTCGTGGAGCTAGTCGGACTGCCACCCATGCAGTACCTCAGAAGCTGGCGGATGCAGGTCGCTTCCAATCTGCTGGTCGAAACCAACGCGAAGATAGTCACCATTGCTGGTGAAGTGGGTTACGAATCCGAAGAGGCGTTTAGCCGTTCATTCAAACGCGCCGTAGGCCTATCGCCCGCCGCCTGGCGTCGTGAGCGGTCGGTTCCGCAGATCCGGTATTTCAGTCAATAACACTGGACGAATGATCATTCAGCCAGAATGCCGACGCTCCCATCATAAGCATGTCCTCAGGGACAACTTCAAACCTCTACCTGACATGGAAGAAAACTGATGGAAGCAATGCAAGCCTTTGATGAAGATAAACTGAATGCCTTTGTGGGGCAGGTGCTTGGTGATCTGGGTGGTGCCTACAGCGCCGCTTTGGTCAAGATCGGCGACCGGCTGGGACTGTATCGTGAATTACAGAGCAGGGGGCCTGCAACCTCGTTGGAACTCGCCGAGCGAACCGGCTATTCCGAGCGTTATCTGCGCGAATGGCTGGCGCATCACGCAGCCTCGAATTATCTCGAATACGATAGATCAACCAAACGGTTCCGGTTGCCCCCGGAACAAGCCATGGTCTTCGCAGACGAGGACAGCCCGGTTTACATGATCGGGGGCTTCGAAAATGCCTTCACCACCTTCGAGAATGAGCCCAGGGTGAGCGAGGGTTTTCGTACCGGTGAGGGTGTAGCCTGGGGCGATCAGGCCCACTGTATGTTCTGTGCAGTCGCCAAGTTCTTCCGGCCGGGCTATGTCCATAATCTTGTGCAGCATTGGCTTCCTGCGCTGGATGGAGTGGTCGAAAAACTGGAGCGCGGTGCGCGGGTCGCGGACCTCGGCTGCGGTCATGGCCATTCCACGTTATTGATGGCGGCAGCGTTCCCGAATTCCACGTTTATTGGCTACGACTTTCACGGTGGGTCTATCGATTCCGCGAATGCGCATCGTGATGAACATGGTTTGGCCCCGGATCGTGTCCGGTTTGAGCAGGCCACGGCCACGGACTTCGACGGCGGTGATTTTGATCTCGTGACCTGTTTTGATGCGTTGCATGATATGGGGGATCCGATCGGAACTGCCTCCCATGTAAGGAACCAGTTGAAGCTGGATGGCACCTGGATGGTGGTGGAACCCATGGCGGCCGATGAGCTGAGCGATAACTTTAATCCGGTAGGACGGCTGTTCTACGCCGCCTCAACCAGTATCTGTGTGCCCACGGCCCTGGCACAACAGACCGGCTTTGCACTCGGTGCCCAAGCGGGCGAACGCCAGCTCTCAGCCGTTATTAAAGAGGGCGGTTTCAGCAAAGTACGAAGGGCTGCTGAAACTCCGTTCAATATTGTTCTGGAGGTACGTCCCTGAGCTTCCGAGTCGGTTAGATATCAGCGCCTCTTTGCCCCAAATCTGAGGACTGTGATCGGGCAAAGAGGCTCAGTTCTACTCCTTTGGTATTGGTGCCAAAAGAGGATCAGTCCCATCCGTTTTGAATAGTTCGTATACAACTCAGACGCGTTAAGTTAAAGGCGTAAAGGAATCGTATGTATTTACAGGTAAGGAGTTCAGAACAGCAACGTTAAGCTCCAGAAGGTGGCATGATGTTAGTCCAACAACGTCCATCATTTTTGGTAAAAGAGAATCAGCAATATGCCGGAACCGGCGGTTTGAGCGAAAATAACGCCCATGCCCGCTTTGTTCCAGCCTTTAAAGACTCTTATACCGGCCAGGTAGAAATATCCCGATATCGCGACGGTCGTCCTGCACCATTCCATCTGGTTGATGGCCTGCCCGAAGAATGGATAACCAATAGCGACCTGACGGGCAATATTGTTGAGCTCAAAGCCACTGTTATTTCCGGATTCGTTCGATTGGGGCGTTTCTTTACACGCCAGGAAGCCTCGGAGTTTGTGGAGCAACTGACTTCTTGAGGCTTTAGATGGTCAGCTACCGTTTTCACACCTAAGCTGCATGAATGTCGCAAGCACCAACAGGATCAGCAGAATCCCTCCTCCCGTCATCAATCCTGACAGATGCAAAACGCTCGCCAGGTAACCGAGCGCAAGCAGCAGGGCAGTCGCAATACCATAGGCCCTGGGGATTTTCTGGGCCATCACCCTGAAAAAGAGCATGCCCCCGATCAAGAACAATGTCGGACCTGCAATGGCAATGACGATGGCCGGTAAATGCATGGCCGCTATCGGGTGTGCGACGATCTCTTCAATGGTGACAGCCATGGTAATGGCGCCGCACACCATAATCCCGTGAGCGTAGGCCAGACCAGACCGGGCAAGGCGTGTGTGATCGGATGCACTGGAGAAGCTGCGCTCGCCCGTTTCCGCCGCATACACGAAATACAGCCACCACAATGACACGATCATCAAAAATCCAAGGACGGCGGCCACTACCGTGGCCGGTGTCAGTATTTGCTCTGTGAGTAATCCACCCAGCAACAGGATCGACTCGCCAAGGGCAATAATAAACACCTGCTGATTTCGCTCCAGGAGGTGAAGGCCGCGCAAGGGCCAGGTTCCCATAGGCGTTGCCCCCAGCCTTGGCACCCAGAAGCCAACGTAAGGCGCGGCATAATCCACCAGCACGGCGGTCACCCAGAGTATCAGGCGGCATTCCGGAAAGATCACTCCGGCGATCCAGAATACTGAGGACAGGGCGCTCCACAGCCCGAGTTGCGCATAGTTACGAGCCATGCGCGTTCCGCGAAACACCAATGCCATATAGGTTGCCCGCAACAACGCCATCACGACGTAAGCGCCGACGAACAGACTGGCTTTGGCGGTAAAGGCTGAGGGCATGGCGATCGCCATCGCCAGTGCGCAGGCCATCAGCGCAATCATCAGAATGCGGCCGCTCAGGTGGTCGGGGTTGACCCAGTTCGTTGCCCACGCGGTGTAATTCCAGGACCACCAGACCGCAGCGAACAGGGTGAACGCTTCCAATGCGCCAATAGCTGTCTGGTGAGCGAGAAGGTAATGGGATAACTGGATGATGGAAAATACATAGACGAGGTCGAAGAACAACTCCATGTTGGTTACACGGGGTGTTTCTTCACTCTCAAGTTTTCTCAATGCCTCGGTTGGCACAATCCGATGAAGGAAAAATGGTGTCATATCAGTTTCTGAACCGGGCAACGCACCCTAGAACTTCCTCGCCAGAATAGCCGCTGTGGCTGCGGGCAGGCCGAATACGACGATGAAGATGGGGAGCTCCTCCATAAAGGAGTAGCCAGCGTGATAAATGCCAACGCCCATATTGAGCGCTGCCAACACAAACCAGACCACCAGGTAGAGCGGCAGGGCCGCGCTGAACGTTCTGTCCGTGGTTCTGGCACCAAATACCGTGAGTGCCAGTAATACGAAGCCACCAAGAATGACAAGAAAGGTGTGCATTGTGTGAGCTCTCCACAGTTACAAAGGAATGCGGAGGCGGTGGTTCCGCCTCCGTTCGCTTGCATGGTTACTTGGTAGTGTAGCCGCCATTGACCAAAATGGTTTGACCGGTCATCCACCAACCTTCCGACACCATAAACCGCACGTAAGGGACGATATCTTCGATTTCCGTCAGCCCTGAATTGGAGAAAGGCGAAAGGGCGGCTGCCGTTTTGTGGAAGGCCACGGCCTCATCACTTTCTGCCGGGTAGAAGAATGGCGTATCCATCGGTCCGGGGCCAATGGCAGTCACCGAAATGCCGCGTTCACCAAATTCCTTGGAGGCCGCGCGGGTGAAGTGTTCCACCGGGGCTTTCAGGCCGGCATAAGCGGAGTAGAAGGGCGTGTACGCACCCAGAAGGGAAGTCACGATGGTGCAGATCTTCCCATTGTCGTTGAGTGACTTGCCCGCCTCCTTGAGGAAAAAGAACGCCGATTTTGCGTTTATGGCGCTCATGGTGTCGTATTCCTGTTCGCTTATTTCGACCATGGGCTTCTTCAGGACCATACCGACGGTGTTGATGGCAATATCTGGCTTGCCCAGTGCCGCCTCGGTATCTGCAAACAGTTTTTCGACATTGTCTGCTTTGGTGAGATCCTGCTGGAAAATCTCGGCTTCCGCCCCCGCGGCCCGAATCTCCGACGCAACTTCCTCGGCGGCAGGTCTGGTTGAGTCACTGTTGTAGTGGATGGCGATGGCCTTTGCTCCCTGGGCGGCGAGATCCCTTGCCAGGAGCCCCCCGAGGTTTTTGGCGCCACCGGCAATCAGAACCACTTTGCCTTGAATACTGTTTCTGGACATGACCGTTCTCCCTTTCTGTGTTGCATTCGAGAGGCGGGGCTTCCCGCCGAGTTCGCAATCAGGCTAGTCTGTATGTGGGTCTGAATAAATAAGGTATTCAGAACATCAGATGTCGAGAAAATCGAACAATGGAACGGTATGGACAGAATTCGCCAGGTACAGATTTTCATTCAGGTGATGGAGAGCGGGAATTTCACGCGAGCGGCCCAAGCGTTAAACATCCCCCGGTCGACCGTTTCCACCACCATTCAGGCCCTTGAGGATCGGTTGGGGGCTCAGCTTCTGCAGCGTACCACCCGGCAGGTTGTCCCGACTCAGGACGGGTTACAGTTCCTTGAGGTCGCCCGTTCTCTGGTTGAGACCTATGAGGAAGCCGAGTCGATGTTTCGCCATGAACCGCAGCGGGCAGAAGGGCGGTTACATGTGGATATTCCAAGCCGGATAGGACGTCGAATAGTGATCCCGGCCCTGCCTGAATTCCTGAAACAGTATCCTCTAATTCAGCTCGAATTCAGCATGAATGACCGGATCATCAATATGCTGACCGAAGGGGTGGATTGCGTTATTCGAGTAGGACACCTGCCTGACTCGGAACTGGTTTGCAGGAAATTGGGGGATATTGAAGTCATCAATTGCGCCAGTCCGGCGTATTTGGCGCAGTACGGAACGCCAAAGTCGTTAGGCGATCTGGCTGAACATCTACTTGTCAATTACTCGGCAAGTTTGCCGGCGTTGGCTGCGGAATGGGAATACCTGGACGGAGAGCGGGAATGGTTCGTAAAAATGCGAAGCATCATCACGGTAGATAACGCGGAAGCTTATATTGCCAGCGCAATGGCGGGCATGGGCATTATTCAGATCCCAAGGTTTGACGTTGAGGATGCTCTTGAAGAGGGAACACTCGTCCAGATACTGGGCGCCTATGAAGCACCTTCGATGCCGATTTCCTTGTTGTATCCGAGTCGCCGACATCTTCCATTACGGGTCCGGGTGTTCCAGAAATGGGTAACCGACATGCTCTTAGCCCATGGGGTGTGGACGGATTATAGAAAATGGGACTGAAGCACTTCAGCCCATTCCTCTGTCCAACATTACCGCGCCCATTCAGTCCGGAAACACAACGGTCCGGTTGCCGTGCAGGAATACCCGCTTTTCAATGTGATAGCGTATAGCCTTGGCCAGAGTCTGGCTTTCAACGTCCTGGCCTTTCGCCACCATATCTTCCGGATAGTGGTTGTGATCCACCGCCTGCACGCCCTGGGTAATGATTGGTCCCTCATCCAGATCGTCGTTCACGTAGTGTGCCGTTGCGCCCACCAGCTTGACCCCCTTGGCCCAGGCCTGGTGATAGGGTTTGGCGCCCTTGAACCCCGGTAACAGCGAATGGTGAATGTTGATTGCCCAGCCGTCGAGCCGCGCGGCCATCTCTGACGAAAGCACCTGCATGTAGCGGGCCAGAACAACCAACTCGCACTGATGTTCGTTGATCAATTCCCATACCTTTGCTTCCTGCTCGGGCTTGGTTTCCGGGGTAACTGGCAGGTGAAAGTAGGGAATGCCGTGCCAATCCGCTAATGACTGCAGGTCCGGGTGATTGGATATGATCAGTGGAATATCGATCGCCAGTTCGCCGGTACGGTAGCGGTAAAGAAGGTCGTTCAGGCAATGGTCGTATTTCGAGACCATGATGGCGACGCGGGTCCGGTGTTCCGGTTCGGTCAACTGCCACTGCATGTCGAACTTCGCTGCACGGGGTTCGAGAATCTCGCGGAATTGCCGCAGAGAGGCTTCGCCCCCCAGCGGCCGGAACTCCACGCGAATGCTGAAACTTTCCGTGGCCTTGTCGTCGAATGAGTTCAACGCCACGATGTAGTTTTCACTTTCGACCAGACTGCGGGTGACGGCATCGACCGTACCCAGACGGCTCGGACATTGAGCCGTCAGGATCCAGAGTTTCTCTTTAATGGCCATTGACTATACCCTCAGATTTCAACCGGGCTCGCCTGGGTGCGGCCAGAACGGCTTGTGGAGGCGCCTTGCGGTGGTTGGCTCAGGCTAAGGCGGTATTCCTGGCTTGCGTCAACCAGCCAGCGCCAGACATAGTCCGCGAAACTGCGGCGTACCACCAGTTCCCACTCGTCGTCGCCGACACGGCGAAGCGTTGCCTGGGACTTTGCCAGCACCGTGGTCACCACTTTGCCGACGGGGAAGTTGTGGTCGTGCACGTCGTATGGACAGCTCTTCATCAGTACCAAGCGAGCCTTGGGACCGGCGAGCTGTACCAGTGTCTGGCCGCCGCCGACATTGATCACTGCATAATGGCCGCCAAGTTGCTCGCGTAGCGCCATTTCCATGGCCCACGCCTGATCGCCAGGGCCTGTCAGCAGCCATTCGTCCGGTGCGATCGAGCTCAGGGCCCATTCGTTGTTATGGTTGCTCTGCAACACCTCAGGTAGCGTCAGTCCGGTGGCTGCCTCGACACCTTTGGCGAAGTCGGCGTTGTTGGCGTCTCCCCGTAGGGCCAGGTGAGCCTTCAGGGCGGATTCCCACAGGTAAACCCCCGGGTTCTCCGGTGTTGTCCTGGACGCGGTTTGCACCTGGTGTGCCAGCGGGCTGCGCGCTGGAATCTCGGTTTCTGGCAACTGGTCCATGATGGCTACCTGGGTCGACACAGGGACCGCCTTGTTGATTGCTTCAGACATTTTGACGCTCCCCCTTCGGATCCAAAAAGATAGTGCTACAGATTTCTGCTTCGACAACCCGGCCGTCGACCAATGGGTAGTAGACGGTGTCGCCCATTCGCTTGTGGCCGTTCTTGATCACGCCCATGGCAATTGAGTGACCAAGGTTGGCGCTGTAATAGCTGGAGGTGACGTGCCCCAACATCGGTACCGGTTTCGGATGGTTCGGGTTGTCCACGGCCTGGGCGCCCTCGGGCAATACAATGCTCGGGTCTTTGGTTTTCAGGCCGACCAGTTGCTTGCGGTTTTCCCGTACGCAGTCTTCCCGCTTCATGCCGCGCTTGCCAATGAAACTGAACGGCTTGTCCTCCTTCACGGCCCAGCTCATGCCGAGGTCGTAGGGGTGAACGGAACCGTCAGTATCCTGACCGGCGATGATGAAGCCTTTCTCGGCGCGCAGGATATGCATGGTCTCGGTGCCGTAAGGCGTCAGGTCGTACTTGGCGCCGTGCTCGAACAGCTTCTCCCAGACGTACAGGCCGTAGTTTGCCTGCACGTTGATTTCATAGGAGAGTTCGCCGGTGAAGGAAATCCGGAACACCCGGGCCGGTACGCCCGCCACCGTTCCCTGACGCCAGTCCATGAACTTGAAGCTGTCCCTGTCCAGGTCGATATCATCGGTCAGTTCGGACAACAGCTTGCGGGCGTTTGGCCCGGCAATGGTCATGGTGGCCCAGTGGTCGGTCACGGTGTTCATGTAGACTTCCAGTTCCGGCCACTCGGTCTGGTGATAGAACTCCAGCCACTCAAGCACGCCGGCGGCGCCACCTGTGGTGGTGGTCATCAGGAAGTGGTCCTCGGCCAGGCAGGAGGTAACCCCGTCGTCGAAAACCATGCCATCTTCTTTACACATCAGGCCATAGCGGCATTTGCCGACTGCCAACTTGGCCCAGGCGTTGGTGTAGACGCGGCCAAGGAACTCGCGGGCATCCTTGCCCTGAATGTCGATCTTACCCAGAGTCGAGGCGTCGAGAATGCCCACACTGTTGCGCGTTGCCAGGCATTCTCTATCAAGCGCCTGCTGCATGGTTTCGTTCGGCTTCGGGAAGTACCAGGGGCGTTTCCATTGGCCAACGTCTTCGAACAGGGCGCCGTGCTCGACGTGCCACTCGTGCATGGCAGAGTAGCGCTTGGGCTCGAACAGATCGTTACAGTGGCGTCCGGCGATCGCGCCGAAGGTCACCGGCGTATAGTTCGGCCGGAAGATCGTGGTGCCCGTTTCCGGAATCGACTGGTTCAGGGACTTGGCGGCGACGGCCATGCCATTAATGTTACCGAGCTTGCCCTGATCGGTGCCGAAGCCCATCGCCGTGTATCGCTTCACATGCTCGATGGATTCAAAACCTTCACGGGTCGCCAGTTCGATACCAGCGGCGGTCACATCGGTCTGAAAATCGACGAACTGCTTCGGTGCCCGGCTATTAGGCTTGTGGTGCGGTACGCAGAACAGTGCCATGGGGCGGGTTTCCGGTCGGGTCCTGACCGACGGCACAGCGGCGGGCTCCGCCTCGAAACCCGCATTGCTGGCAGCCTCGGCGCCAATACGGGCTCCGTCAGAAAGGCAGCCGGCAAGGGAAAAGCAACCGGTCACTGCACCGGCCGTGAGTTGCTTCTGAACGGTCTTGCCCGGCACGAAACCTATGACGTCGTCATCCCAGACCGGGCGGCTGCCGGTATGGCAGGACAGATGAAGCGCCGGGCTCCAGCCACCGGAACTGGCCAGGGTGTCGCAGTTCAGTACCTGGTCTTTACCAGTGAGCCGGGTGCCGTCAGTACTCAAGCCGGCGACCACTGCACCTGTCACACGCATCTTACCCTGAGCGTCAATGACGGCCTGGCCTTTCAGCACCTTGATGCCACGTCGGCTGGCCTCATCCTGCCAGGCGCCGTCGGCATAGGCACGGGTGTCGACAATGGCGACGACTTCCCGCCCGGCATCCTGCCAGTCGAAAGCTGCACGATAGCCGTTGTCGTTGGTGGTCATCAGCACCAGCCGGCGGCCGGGTGCCACGGCGTAGCGGTTGATATAGGTCGACACTGCTGAAGCCAGCATGCATCCGGGCAGGTCATTGTTACCGTATACCAGCGGTCGCTCATGGGCACCCGTGGCCAGCACCACCCACTTGGCACGCACCCGGTGCAGGCGTTGACGAGACCGGTTCGCCGGGGCACGATCGCCCAGGTGATCAGTACGGCGCTCATGAATGGTCAGGAAGTTGTGGTCGTGGTAGCCGTTAACGGTGGCGCGGGGCAACAGCAGGACATTGTCATACCCCGACAGTTCCTCCAGGGTATCCCGTACCCATTCGCCGGCCGGTTTGCCATCCAGGGTATCACGGCCATCGAGCAACGAGCCCCCCATCTCGGCCTGTTCGTCGGCGAGGATCACACGTGCTCCGGAGCGGGCGGCGGACAGGGCTGCCGACAGCCCGGCGGGTCCGGCCCCGACGATCAGTACATCGGTATGGTGATTCAGGTGGTCGTAAGTGTCGACGTCCGGATCACGCGGGGAACGGCCAAGTCCGGCAGCCTTGCGGATGTACTTCTCATAGGTTTCCCAGGCAGCCTGGGGGAACATGAAAGTCTTGTAGTAGAAGCCGGGGGGCAGCATGCGGCCGAGGATAGAGCCGAAAACGCCCAGGAAATCGAACTGCAGGTTTGGCCAGCCGCTGGTGGGTTGGCTGACCAGCCCATTGAACAGCTCCTGCTGGGTGGCGCGGACGTTCGGTACCTGGGTGGCTTCGGTGGCCCCGAGCTGAAATACCGCGTTTGGTTCCTCGGCGCCAGCGGCGACGATGCCGCGGGGGCGACTGTACTTGAAGCTGCGGCCGATCACATCGACCCCATTGGCGAGCAACGCCGAGGCCAGTGTGTCACCGGAATAGCCCTTGTAACGGCGGCCGTTGAATTCAAAGGTCAGGTGCTTGCTGCGGTCGATTCGGCCGCCATGGTCGAGACGGTTGGTTTGTGTCATGTCGTCGCCTCTCAGGACTGCTGCTTGTCGGTGAAATGGGTAACACTCGGTGTGTTGCCCATCCGGTAGGTTTCCAGAATTTCGTAGCTCTGGGTGTCGCGTGTAATGTTGAAAAACTTGCGACAGCCGATGGCATGAACCCAGATTTCGTGGTGCAAGCCGCGCGGGTTGTCGCGGAAGAAGAGGTAATTTCCCCACTCCTCGTCACTGCAGGCGTCCGGATCAGCCGGGCGTGACAGATGGGCCTGTCCCTTGGGGTGGAACTCTTCTTCTTCCCGGTGTTCGCCACAATAGGGGCAATAAATGTAAAACATGGAACTGTCCTCCGTCAGTGGGCCACGCCAGCGGCGCCGTGTTCATCAATAAGGGCCCCGTTGTGGAACCGGAACATGGAGAACGGCTTGGCCAGTTCGTTGGCTTCGCCCTTCGCCAGGGTGGCCGCGAAAACGTGACCGGAACCGGGGGTCGCCTTGAAGCCACCGGTGCCCCATCCACAGTTGAAGAAGAGATTTTCAACCGGGGTATCGGAGATGATCGGGCAGGCATCCGGGCAGGTATCGACGATGCCGCCCCACTGGCGGTTCATCCGCACCCGGCTGAACATCGGGAACATTTCGACGATGGCTTGCAGTGTGTGCTCGATGGTCGAGTAGGATCCCCGCTGGCCGTAGCCGTTATAGCCATCAATGCCGGCTCCGATCACCAGATCGCCTTTGTCGGACTGGGAGATGTAGCCGTGAACCTGGTTGGACATGACCACGGTGTCCAGGATTGGCCGGATCGGTTCGGACACCAGCGCCTGCAGCGGGTGGGATTCGATCGGCAGATGGAAGCCGGCCATCTTGGCCAGTACGCCGGAGTTCCCGGCTACAACGCAGCCGATACGATCGCCGTAAATGGTCCCGTGCTGTTTGGTGCTCACGCCGATGGCAGCGCCATCTTCGGTGATGATGTCGTCCACTTCGCACTGCTGGATCAGGTCTACGCCCATGGCATCGGCTGCACGGGCATAGCCCCAGGCCACCGCGTCATGACGGGCCACGCCGGCACGGGGTTGCCAGGAAGCACCGAGGATCGGATAGCGGGCATTGGCGGAGCAATTCAGTATCGGCACGATTTCCTGCACGCCCTGGGTGTCCAGGGCCTCGCTGTCGATGCCGTTCAGACGGTTGGCGTTCACCCGGCGCTGGATGTCGCGCATATCCTGCAGGGTGTGTCCCAGGTTCAGTACGCCGCGCTGTGAGAACATGACGTTGTAGTTCAGGTCCTGGGACATGCCCTCCCACAGCTTCATGGCATGCTCGTACAGCAGCGCTGCTTCGTCCCACAGGTAGTTGGAGCGCACGATGGTGGTGTTCCGCGCCGTATTACCACCGCCCAGATAACCCTTTTCGACGACTGCCACGTTGGTGATGTTGTGGACTTTGGCCAGATAGTAGGCCGTCGCCAGACCATGGCCACCGCCGCCAACTATGATGACATCGTATTTCTTTTTCGGTTTGGGATTGCGCCACACCCGTTGCCAGTTTTCATGGTGGGTCAGGGAATGTTTCAGCAGTCCGAATCCGGAATATTTCTGCATTGTTAGGTCCTCTTCGGTGGCAACCGTCTCTCTGGGTAAGCTGCTGGTCTCGCCGTCGGAATCGGCGCTCGTTTTCAAGACGTGTCCCGGCAATTAATGCGGGACGGATTGAAAGGATGGTATGCGTCCCACCGCCCTTTCATGTGCTCGCTCACGACACTCAGGTGAAGATTTGCGACAGTGAGTGGGGCGGGCACAGAGGTGGTCAACATTCGATGACATTGACCGCCAGGCCGCCACGGGATGTCTCCTTGTATTTATCAAGCATATCCCGCCCGGTATCCCGCATAGTCCGGATTACCTTGTCCAGCGATACGAAGTGTTCGCCGTCGCCCCTCAGTGCCATCACAGCAGCGTTAATCGCCTTGACGGCCCCGACCGCATTACGCTCAATGCAGGGCACCTGGACCAGTCCGCCGATAGGGTCGCAGGTGAGCCCAAGGTGGTGTTCCATGCCGATTTCCGCCGCATTCTCGACCTGTTCCGGCGTACCGCCCGTTACGGCGGCCAGGCCCGCCGCCGCCATCGCGCAGGCGGAGCCGACTTCACCCTGGCAGCCCACTTCCGCACCGGAAATCGAGGCGTTTTCCTTGAACAGGATGCCGATGGCCGCCGCCGTCAACAGGAAGCGGATGACACCGTCCTCGGTGGCATTGGGGCACCAGTTCCAGTAGTAATGCAGCACCGCCGGTATGATGCCGGCAGCGCCATTGGTGGGAGCGGTCACCATGCGGCCACCGGCCGCGTTCTCTTCGTTCACCGCCAGCGCATAAAGATTGACCCAATCCATGGCGCTCAGGGAGGGCGTGATCAGGTCCATGCGGTCAACTTCCATCAACGATGCATAGAGCTTCGCCGCTCGCCGTTTAACCTTGAGCCCACCGGGCAGGATGCCTTCATTGGTCGTGCCGTTCTGCACGCACTCCTGCATTACCTGCCAGATGTGCAGGATGCCTTCCCGGATCTCGGCTTCGCTGCGCCAGACCTGTTCGTTGGCCATCATCAGGTCGGCGATGGCCAGTCCGTGTTCCTTACACTGGCGCAGCAGGTCGTTACCGCTTTTGAACGGGTAGGGCAGAGGGGTCTTGTCTTCCACGATCCGGTCCGCACCGGCGGCTTTCTCATCAACCACGAAGCCGCCGCCTACCGAATAGTAGGTGCGCTGGCGCACCACTTCGCCTTTCCCATCGAAGACGGTAAACATCATGCCGTTCGGATGGTAGGGCAGGGTTTCCTTGCGGTGGTAGGTGAGGTCGGTTGCTTCGTTGAAGGCAATGGGGTGCTCCCCTAGCAGACGTAACTCCCCCTGGCTGCGGATCTCCTCCGTTCGGGGGGACAGAATTGCGGGGTCGACGGTGTCCGGGCTGTGGCCTTCAAGCCCGAGCAGCACCGCCGGGCCAGTACCATGACCTTTGCCAGTCGCACCCAGTGAGCCGTACAGCTGAATATCGACGCGGGCGACGTCGGTGAACCCCTCGGCCTTCTTCAGGCCCCGGACAAACCGACGGGCCGCCTGCATCGGACCCACGGTGTGGGAACTCGATGGGCCGATGCCGATTTTCAACATATCAAAAAGACTGATGGCCACGAGTAACTCTCTCCTCAACCGTAAACCGGAAAATCCCGGCACAACTGATCGACTTTCGCCCGGACGTCACCAATAGCGGAATCGGCATTACCGTCCTGCAGACCATCCAGAATATCGGCGATCCACCCAGCCAACGTGCGGGATTCAGATTCTTTCAGGCCACGGGTGGTAATCACCGGTGAACCGATGCGCAGCCCGGAAGTGACAAACGGCGATTGCGGGTCGTTAGGTACGGCGTTTTTATTGACGGTGATGTGCGCGTCACCCAACGCCGCGTCGGCTTCCTTACCTGTCAGCCCTTGCTTGACCAGGCTGAGCAGGAACAGGTGATTGTCAGTACCGCCGGACACGACGTCGTAACCGCGCTCGATCAATACCTCGGCCATGGCCTGAGCGTTACGGACAACCTGTTGCTGATAACTCTGGAATTCAGGTTCGGCTGCCTCCTTGAACGCCACTGCCTTGGCCGCGATAACGTGCATCAGCGGGCCGCCCTGGCCGGCCGGGAAAACCGCCGAATTGAATTTCTTTTCCAGGTCCGGCTGGCCCTGGGACAGGATCAGACCACCACGAGGCCCCCGCAGGGTTTTGTGGGTAGTGGTTGTAACCACATGAGCGTGGGGCAGAGGGTTGGGATAGACGCCAGTGGCAACCAGGCCGGCAACATGCGCCATGTCCACCATCAGGTAAGCGCCGACCGCATCGGCAATCTCACGGAAACGCGCCCAATCGACAACGCGGGAATAGGCCGAGAAGCCGGCGACGATCATGCCTGGCTTGTGCTCTTTTGCCAGTGCTTCAACCTGATCGTAGTCGATCTCGCCAGTGGACTCGTTCAGACCATATTGCACGGCGTTGTAAATCTTGCCGGAGAAGCTGACGTGGGCGCCGTGTGTCAGGTGGCCACCATGAGCCAGGCTCATCCCCAGTACCGTATCGCCCGGGTTCAGCAGCGCCATGTACACCGCCGCGTTGGCCTGGGAGCCGGAATGCGGCTGTACATTGACGTAGTCGGCACCGAACAGCGCCTTGGCGCGGTCGATCGCCAGTTGTTCCACCCGGTCGACGTGTTCGCAGCCGCCGTAGTAGCGCTTGGCCGGATAACCTTCGGCGTATTTGTTGGTCAGGCAAGACCCCTGGGCTTCCATCACCAAGGGGCTGGTGTAGTTCTCGGAAGCGATCAGCTCGAGATGGTCTTCCTGGCGCGCCGCCTCGTCCTGCATGGCCGCCCAGAGAGTGTCGTCGTAAGAGGAAAGCGTTTTTGTTTTGCTGAACATGGCTGAGATTCCCGATAGTGAAAACGGACCTGATGGATCAGGCGTGGGTTATTGGGAGAGATAGTAGGCCCGATGGCGGAAGTCGATCTGCTCGGGCACGACATTGGATCGAGAATTTGCGACAGAAGCCTGTTACACGCCAGGATCTCTGATTGGAAACATTATTGCCGGATGTGACGAGCCTCGGATGGCGTTATTCCGTAGTAGTCCTTGAAACAGTTGCTGAAGTGACTGCTACTGACAAAGCCGCTTGCCAGGGAAATGTTCAGGATGCTCCGGTTCGTTTGCATTAGAAGGCGGCGTGCATGAACCAGCCTGAGCTCCAGGTAGTAGCGTGAAGGTGAAGTGTCCAGGTGGTTTTGGAACAGGCGCTCCACCTGTCGTCGGGAAATATTGGCGCATTCCGCCAGCTCCAGGAGGGAGAGTGGTTCTTCGATGTTGGCCCGCATCAGCGCCAGCAGGGTTTGCAATGCTTCCGGAAAGGTAGGGTCGTCACCCATGTTCAGTGGCATTGGGCCTACCTGCTCGGCAACCTGATCACAGCTCAGGATTTCGCGTACTGCCCGCACGATATGTGGGTTGTGCAGCAGTTCGCCAATCAACTTCAGCATCATCTCCAACGCACTGACCGGGCCGGCGCAGGTGGCGTGGTGGTCCTCGATCTCGTAAGCATTGGTGGACATCTTCGCGTTCGGGAAGTTTTCGCGTACATAGGCATGGTTGTCCGGATGCAGGGCGCAGGCGTGATGCTCCATCAGGCCAGCTTGAATCAGGGCCACACCTCCGTTCCATAATCCGCCCAAACGAATGCCTTTTTGATCGGCTGTCCTCAGTGTGTTGAGCAGGTACGGTTCTGGGGCCAACTGGCTGCGATAGCCGCCACAGACAATCAACATATCGACGTGCCCGGGTTTGACCATTAAGGAATCCAGAGTGGTTCCGGTGGATACCTCGATTCCAAGGTCGCTGAGCACGGTCCGGCTTCCGATGCCGATAGTGAAGTGTTCGAACACCGGTTCTGGCGTGATGAGATTGGTCGTAACCAGCGTATCAACGGCGGCAGTAAAGGTAACCATGGAAAAGTGCTCGCGCAGAATAAAACCGATACGCAGTGGTGTCTTTACTTGGGGCACCCCGCGACTCATTGGTATTGCCTCAGAAACCGGTTCGCATGAATGTCTCGTATGGTTTGCAGCACGCCACGCAATTCCAGTTTGGCGAGGGCGAGGTTGATTCGATCCACCAGCTCCTGGGCGTTCTGGGCCTGTTTGGGGACCAGGATGTGCATTTTCTGGCGCGAGAACACGAAGCTGAGCCGACGCACGGCGTTCGGGTTTTCAAAGACCGTATCGATGGCTTTCCTGGCGGAGAAAATGTCCACGGGAATGACGTCCACTGCACCGGCTTTCAATAGTTTGAAACAGTCGGTCAGGGTCTCGGGTTGTTCCAGGGTGGTGCCGGGTTGCTGCAGTAAATTGGTCAGGTCGTGCATGAAATAACCCTGGGGGCGACAGAAACGATGCCCGGCGAGCCCTTCCAGTTCCGTCGTCCGGACTTTGCCGGTGGTTAAGACGAACGGCACGATGTAATTCGACATCAGGGGTTCCGTGTAGAGGAACCTCCGGGCTCTGTCTTCATTGAAGTACCAGGGAAACGTTGCCTGGTAACGTCCTGCTTCGGTGTCGGAAAGCAGGGCGTTCCAGGTAGGCTGGAACACGACTTCATGCTCCAGACCGGCTTCCGGCATGATGCGATTCACGATTTCAACAATCATGCCACGGCCTTTCAACTCTTCTCCGGTAAACGGCGCAAGGTTGCCCGAGGTGACTAGCCGCAAGGGGTCCGCCGAAGCGGTACTGAGCAGGGTGAATAGCAGAAAACAAGAGGCAAGGAACTTCTTCATATCGGTACCCGTATTCAGTCGAAGCTGATAAAAGGTCCTATAGAGGCAGTCCGTTACCATTCACGAAGAACCTGACTTCAGGAGAGAAAAAGGACGGGGTATCCACTTGGGTCCGTAAAGCTTAACCCCGTCAATATGGACATGGCTTGGATTCTCGATGGTAAAAACAAACCTGATGGATCAGGCGCTGACTAATTTGAAGCCATAGTAGGCCCGACGGAGGATGTTGATCTGCTCGGGCACGACATGGGAGGAATGATTTGCGACAGGGAGTATGGGGAGCAGGGGAGGCGCGTCCTCTTTTTAGCGTTGTCCGTGTCCTGTGCAAGAAAGAATCTGTCGTATACAGGCATGTGCCCGGCGGCCGGGTGTTTAAAGTAGGGAGGGCACTTCCACCACAACAGATTGACAATGAAGGAAGACACAATGACAAGCAATGCATCCAACCGCGGGGTGGTGTACCAGGGCCCCGGCCAGGTCTCCATCGAATCCATCGCCTTTCCCAAACTTACCCTTGGCAACCGACGTTGTGACCATGGCGTAATTCTGAAAGTACTGACCACCAACATCTGTGGCTCCGACCAACACATGGTACGCGGGCGCACCACCGCGCCGGCGGGCCTCGTGCTTGGCCATGAAATAACCGGCCAGATTATCGAATGCGGCCGGGACGTTGAATTCCTTGAAGTGGGCGACATTGTTTCCGTACCCTTCAACATTGCCTGCGGCCGCTGCCGTAACTGTAAGGAAGGCAAGACCGGCATCTGTCTGAACGTTAACCCCGCCCGTCCCGGCGCCGCCTACGGCTACGTGGACATGGGTGGCTGGGTCGGCGGCCAGACCGAGTACGTCATGGTGCCGTATGCCGACTTTAACCTGCTCAAGTTTCCCGACCCGAACCAGGCCATGGAGAAGATCAAGGACCTCACGCTGCTGTCCGACATCTTCCCCACTGGCTTCCACGGCTGTGTCACCGCCGGCGTCGGCCCCGGTTCCACCGTCTACATCGCCGGTGCTGGTCCGGTCGGCCTCGCTGCTGCCGTCAGTGCTCAGCTGCTCGGCGCCGCCTGCGTCATCGTCGGTGACATGATCGAAGAACGTCTCGATCAGGCTCGCAGCTTTGGCTGTGAAGCCATCGACCTGAAGCAGGATGCTGAACTGCCCGAATTGCTTGAGCAAATCCTCGGTGAGCCGGAAGTTGACTGCTTCGTCGACTGTGTCGGCTTCGAAGCACATGCCTGCGGCCATCATCACCATCACGAGCAACCGGCCACGGTACTGAACTCCGCGATGCAGGTTACCCGGGCCGGTGGCGAGATCGGCATTCCCGGTCTTTATGTGACTGAAGACCCCGGCGCCGCCGAAGAATCCGCTAAACAGGGTGCGCTGAGCATGCGCTTTGGTCTCGGTTGGGCCAAGTCGCACTCCTTCCACACCGGTCAGTGCCCGGTCATGAAGTATCACCGCCAGCTCATGCAGGCCATCCTGTTTGAGCGCGTCGATATCGCCAGCGCGGTAAACGTGCAGATGATCAGCCTCGATGAGGCCCCCAGAGGGTACGCCGACTTTGACGGCGGCGCGGCCAAGAAGTTTGTGATCGATCCGCATGCATCAGTGGCTGCCTGAGGCCAGCTTCGGTTGACCGACCGACTCGGGGGGCTTTAAACCGCCCCCCTGAGTCCTTACCAGTCTGACGCCGCCTACAATCACAAAAACACCGGCAAACAAACCATGACAATCCAAAGCCGTTTTCTGGCTGTGCTTCTGGCTGGGGTCACTCTACCAACCATTGTGGTCGCAGCCCTTTCCCTGTATCAGTTCCGCGCGAATATCCTTGCTAACTACCAGGCGACCAGCCTGGCCGAAATGCAGCAGATAGAACGGGGGTTTACGTTCTATCTTGATGGGCTGTCCTCCAGTGCGGCTTTCCTTGCGAACACGGATGCTATCAGGCAATTGGACAGCTCTGTCACCAAGTACGTCGATCGATCAAACGCCACAGAACCTCCCTCTGAAGTCAGCGAAGTGGAGGCGGCGGCGTTCGCATTGATGGATGACTTTGGGCGGTCACGAAAGGACCTGGCCTACGTCTATTTAGGGCTGGATGATGCCGGCTACATCCAGTGGCCCAACGGCAGTCTGCCGGACAACTACGACCCCCGGGTACGGCCCTGGTACAGTGCCGGAGAGGAAGGCGAAGGGGAGCCGGTCCGGGTTCCGGCCTATGCGGACGTGAATACCGGAGCCCCGCTTATCGACTATGTCGTTGAGTTTAGTACCGAGAGCGGTCTGACCGGTGTCGTTGGCGTCGATGTCACGCTCAAGAAGCTGACGGACCTGATAAGCCAGGTCCGGTTGGGGGAAAGCGGCTATCTCGTTCTGGTGGAAGATACCGGCAAGATACTGGCGGACCCGCGGGAGCCAAAGAACAACTTTCGTTCAATCGATGAACTGGAGACCGTCTATAGCGGCCTTGATGCCAGTTCCGATCTTCAGGAGATTGAATGGCAGGGGGAGCACTGGTACGTGAACCAGTACACCTCGCCAGACAGTGGCTGGAAGTTCATTGGGATTGTGCCGTCGCATGAGGTATTGGCAAAGGTTTCCCGGCTCCAGCAGTTTATTATCTGGATAAGTGTCGTGCTTGTCGCGCTGTTTGGTGGCCTGGGGTATTGGATGAGCCGTGTTATGTCTCGCCCCATCAAAGCGGTCACGGATGGCTTGAATGAAGCCGCCAGCGGGGAAGGGGATCTCACCAAGCGGTTGCCTGCCCACCGGAAAGACGAAACGGGGCAGATGGCCAGGGCGTTCAATGACTTTTCCACGGTCATCCACGACCTGATTGTTGCGATCAAGGACCGGGCCAGGTCCGTTGCCCGGGAAGCGAAGACGTCGACAGAGGTGTCCCGTCATATCGAGTCGATCGCTTCCACCCAGTCGGAGTCGCTGGAACAGATATCCACCGCCAGTCACGAGATGGTCGCCACAGCAAACGAAGTCGCACAAAGCTGTAATGATACAGCGGAGTCCGCGGACCGGTGTCTGGCCGAAGTAGACACCGGCACGGATCTGATCAGGCAAACCCGCAACAGCGTCAACCTGCTTGCTACAACCCTGAGTGAGGCCAATACCGCCATGGAAGAACTGGCGGAGGAAAACCGGAGTATCACTACTATCCTGGACACCATCCGGGCAATTGCGGAGCAAACCAATCTGCTTGCTTTGAATGCCGCCATCGAGTCGGCGAGGGCAGGAGAGCATGGGCGAGGGTTTGCCGTAGTGGCAGACGAAGTACGCGAACTCTCCCGGAAAACGGCCCGTTCAACTCAGGAAATCGATTTGCTTCTTTCATCGTTGAACGAAAGAACGGTACTGGTATCAACGAAACTGGCGGGCAGCTCTGAGCACTCGGACTCGACCGTCAGGACCACCGAGGCCGCCGCGGACATATTCCGTACCATCCAGGAGCAGGTGAGCAGGATCAGGGATATGGCCATGCAGATCGCAACGGCCACCGAGGAACAGCATTCCGTTGCCGAAGACATCAGCCGGAATGTCACCGGGGCTTACAACGATGCATCTCGCGCCCGGGAAGTGGCAGTGAATGCGAATCAGACCGCGGTGATGTTGGATGGTCTGTCGGAGGAACTCGGGGATCTGGTCAAGCAGTTTAGAACAGCGGGCTGACAAAGGCTCGGGTGGGCGAGATGCATGGATTCTTTTGCATGCTCCCGCCCACCCGAAAATGAAGGCTCCGCCTTTTCTGTCCTGGGACCTATAAACTGTCGTGGGTCAGGTTTTTAAGGATTGTTTCCCCATACCAGTCCAGGAAGTTAATCACGCCAAATTCGTAAGTCTCCGAATAGGGGCCGGGCTGATACGCCAGCGAATTAATACCCTTCTGGTTTTGCTCCGCCAGTTCCCTGTCCTGTTTGTTGGTCTGGTCCCACACATAACGCATGCGCTCCACGTTGTAGTCCTCGCCTTCCACCGCATCCTTATGCACCAGCCACTTGGTCGTTACCAGCGTCTTCTGCGCGGAAATCGGCTGCACCTGAAACACGATAACGTGATCGCTTTGCATGTGATTCCATGAATTCGGCAGGTGGAGAATCCGCATCGAACCCAGGCTCTGGTTTTGAATGCGTCCCAGGTTTTTCTTGCAGGCCGGTTTACCGTCCATGGTCATCACCGCTGTGCCTTCCTTTAACGGCATCCGCACGATCCGGTTTTGCAAGCCGAACTCCACATGCTTGTGTGGAATGCCTTCACGGTCCCATTCCGCGGCCTGGCGTTCGTAGTGCTCCTTGAATTCCGGTGTGGCTCGGGGATCCGTAGTATCGTCCCATTCCAGCAGGGTGCGCAGTAATTCCGGATGGGAGCCAGAGCAGTGATAACACTCGCGGTTATTTTCTACCACCAGCTTCCAGTTTGCGTTTTCCTCCAGAGTCGACTCTGCCGCCACCTTGGTATTTTCCATGTCGTAAGGTTCCATATAGGCATCCAGGGCGGCCAGATAGGCATCGATCTCGGGTGGCTCGCCCTCGGCAAGGCAGACATAGATAAAGCCGCCAGCCGTTTTGCAATGCGCCGGCTTCAAACCGAAATCGTTTTTATCGAAACCATCGCCCATTTCCGTCCCGGCAAAAATCAGATTGCCCTTTAGATCATAGGTCCACTGATGATAGGGGCAGGTCAGGTTGGCCACCTTGCCTTTCTTTGCGGTACACACCCGTGAGCCCCGGTGGCGGCACACATTATGGAATGCGCGTACTTCACCATCACGGTTACGTACTACCAGCACCGGGTTCTGCCCGATCTCCACTGTTATGTAGGCACCCGGTGTTGGCACTTCGCAGGTCATGCCGACAAACAACCATTCCTTCATGAACACTTCTTCCATATCCACCCGGAAGAGGAAGGGATCGTTATACAGCGCCCGGGGCAGGGAAACGTTCCGGGGCCGCTCAGTCAGCGTCCGGCTGATGTCCCGTCGGGCTTCCCCTATGTGGTTGTATTGTAAGTTGAGTAGGTCGTATTCGGTCATCGGAGCATTTCCTATTAAAAGGGTGTACCTCAGCATGTGGCGTTACCCGCAAATGATATGGGCGCGGGATTCCGGTAACACATTTTCGCAGGGGCCACAGTCGCCGGTTATCCGTTAACGACATTCGCGGTTATCAATTCGACTTGGCGGGAAGGGATGATGAGTACGGGTTCGGCGGCTGGAGAAGTTGATCAAGACTTTGTCGTAAATAGGTAACTCGTGGCTTGGGATTTTCACCAGAATGGATCATCACAGTCCACTGGTGCCGAATCACCCACGATGGAGATTAAATAATGACCAGCGTCACCGAAGTCACCGAACCCTCGTCCCATTTCAATGTGCTCAACACCCGGGTTTGGGCCAACGGCCGTCACCTGGTCCGATGTGTTCGCGTTATCCAGGAAACCTGGGACGTCAAAACCTTCTGCTTCAACGCCGAAGAGTCCATCATGTTCTTCTTCAAGCCCGGCCAGTTCGTCACCCTCGAACTGGAAATCGAAGGCGAACAGGTGATGCGTTCCTACACTATCTCAAGTTCGCCCTCCGTCCCCTACAGTTTCTCGATCACCGTAAAACGCGTGCCCGGCGGCCATGTCTCGAACTGGTTGCACGACAACCTCAGCGAGCATGACGAGCTTGCCGTGCATGGCCCGGTCGGCAACTTCAATTGCATGGACTACCCTTCCGAGAAGGTCCTGCTTCTCTCCGGCGGTGTAGGCATTACGCCCCTGATGTCCATGGCGCGCTGGTACTTCGACACCAACGCGGATGTGGACATGACCTTCATCCACAGCGCCCGCGCACCCAAGGACATCATCTTCCAGCGTGAACTCGAGCACATGTGTTCGCGAGTCCCTAACTTTAACCTCAGTGTTATCTGCGAACGGACCGAGATTGGCCACGCCTGGAATGGCTACCGGGGCTACCTGGACCATACCAAACTCGAAATGATCGCACCGGATTACCAGAGCCGTCGCATTTTCTGCTGCGGCCCGACCCCCTACATGCGCGCCATCAAGAACCTTCTCATTGAAAATGGCTTCGATATGTCGAGGTACCATGAGGAATCTTTCGGCGCCACTCCGGCCGACGTCACCGAGGATGTGCTGGAACAAGCGGAAATCGCCGTCAAACAGGCCGAGGACATCAAGGACGCGGATACCTTCACCGTCGATTTCACTGCCTCCGGCATGAGCGTCCAGATCCTGCCCGGCGAAACTGTCCACGCTGCAGCCAGTCGTCTGGGGCTCAATATTCCGAAGGCCTGTGGGGTAGGCATTTGTGGTACCTGCAAGGTGCTGAAGACGTGCGGCGAGGTTGATGTTCAGCACAACGGAGGCATAACCGAGGAAGACCTGACAGAGGGTTACATTCTCTCCTGCTGCAGTACCCCGCTATCCGATCTCAGTATCGACGGTTAATTTGGGCAGTTAACTGGATCGCCCTGACCAGACGCCCTGGCCCCCGGTTACCTGCGGGCCAGGGCACTCATGTCGTAATTGAGCTCAAATTAGTACGCAATACGACGTTTTTAGACTGTTCACCGTTTAGCGCGGGGCATACTATAAGCACCTGACATTAATCAATTATGACGGGAAGGGAAGGCGTTGGCTTTTCCCAATAAAAACAAAATCCTGACAGTGGTCGCTCGACCCGGATGTATTTCGGGACCCGCTGATCAACTGGACTTGCAATACAAGAGAGAGGGGTAAGTCCATGAAAGAGAACGTCGTTTCTCAGCCTCACCTGATTGAAACACAGCCCTACCGGGTTGGTTTTTTGTTGATTGATAACTTTACCCTGGCTGCCTTGGCGTCAACCATAGAGCCATTGCGTATGGCCAACCAGCTCACCAGCACCGAACTTTACACCTGGCAGCTATTGTCCCGCGATGGCGAGACGGTTAAGGCCAGTGACGGCCTTAAGA
This sequence comes from Marinobacter alkalisoli, assembly GCF_045449855.1. Lineage (NCBI taxonomy): Bacteria > Pseudomonadati > Pseudomonadota > Gammaproteobacteria > Pseudomonadales > Marinobacteraceae > Marinobacter > Marinobacter alkalisoli. The sequence continues at coordinate 271,630 of NZ_JBJJLC010000003.1, forward strand.
TTTCTCCAGACGGCTCGATTGCCGACAAGAAAGTGTTCGATATTGTTATCGTGGTTGGCGGAGTTGACATCACCCGGAGCTATACATGCAAGGAAGTGAGCTGGCTCCAGCAGCAGGCTCAGAAAAAAGTCCTGCTCGGCGCCGTATGCACCGGAGCCTATGTACTGGCCAGCGGAGGTTTGCTCGACGGCTACCATTGCAGCGCCCACTGGGAATGTCTGGCCTCCCTCCAGGAGCGGTTTCCCCGGGTAAACTGCACCAACCAGCTCTACACCCTGGACCGGGATCGCATGACCTGTACCGGAGGCAATGTGCCAATGGACATGATGCTCAGCATGATCGCTCGCCAGCACGGCAAGGCATTAACCAATGCGATTTGCGACATGTTCGTCTGCGACCGTGTCCGCCCGGATAACGAATTGCAGCGCACCCCGTTACGTCGTCTGCTGACCACGGCCCAGCCCAAGCTGGCAGAAGTCACTGAGTTAATGGAAGCCAACCTGGAGGAGCCCATTGAACTCGAGGAACTTGCCAGTTTCGTTGGTATTTCCCGGCGTCAACTGGAACGGCTCTTCCTGAGGCACCTGAACTGCACCCCCTCGCGCTACTATTTGAAGCTCCGGCTGGATCGGGCGCGCCAGTTGCTGAAACAGACCACCTGTTCCATCATCGAAGTCGCCTCCATGTGCGGTTTTGTTTCCGCCCCCCACTTCAGTCGCTGTTATCGCAAGTACATCGGCATCTCTCCCAAGGAGGAGCGAGCCGAGGTATGGTCACTAAAGCAATCGGAGCCGTCAAGTTCCGGTGAAGTCGCCACCATACCTACCTCCTCTTATATTGCCCTGCAGTTGGCTAAGGCGGAGCCGTCCTGCGGTGCGGTTAACTTCATGTCGGTTTCAGTGCCGAGTGTTCAGAAACTTGCCGCCTCGGGTTAATTCGGGAAAGCGGATAGAATAAGGGGCTTCGGCCCCTTTTTTCGTTATGGCTCCGGCCCGGTGCTCCCCCTCCTCATCCTCGGTGAGCTGCCGATTTTGGTGTTTCCCCTGTCGCTTCCAGTGAACTCGGTTGAACGCCTCATGGATACACTCCCTCTATGCTCAACCAAACAACCGTCGGGGTGTCACATGAACGAAACCGAATTGCACCAGGACTCCATCGTCATCGATGGTCTTATCATCGCCAAATGGGGTCGCGAACTCTTCGAGGACATGCACAAGGGTGGGCTGACCGCCGCCAATTGCACCGTTTCCGTCTGGGAGGATTTCCAGGCGACGGTCGACAACATCGTCCTGGTTAACGAACTGATCGAAGATAACAGCGACCTCGTGATGAAAGTGCGGACCACTGACGACATCCGCAAGGCCAAGGAGCTGGGCAAGACCGGCATCATCATGGGCTTCCAGAACGCCCACGCCTTCGAAGACCAGCTCGGCTACATCCAGATCTTCAAGGACCTCGGCGTCGGCGTTGTCCAGATGTGCTACAACACCCAGAATCTCATCGGCACCGGCTGCTATGAGCGGGATGGTGGCCTGTCCGGTTTCGGCCGCGAAGTCGTCGCGGAGATGAACCGCGTCGGCATCATGTGCGACCTTTCCCACGTTGGCAGCAAGACCTCCGAGGAAGTCATCCTCGAATCCAGTAAGCCGGTCTGCTACTCCCACTGCCTGCCGTCTGGCCTGAAAGAGCATCCGCGCAACAAATCCGACGAGGAGCTCCGGTTCATCGCCGAGCATGGTGGTTTTGTCGGAGTGACCATGTTTACACCGTTCCTCAAGAAGGGCGTCGACGCCACCATCGATGACTACGTCGAAGCCATCGCCTACATCGTCGACATCGTCGGCGAAGACCAGGTCGGCATCGGCACCGATTTCACCCAGGGACAGGACAAGGCCTTCTTCGACATGCTCACCCACGACAAGGGGTACGCCCGAGAGCTCACCCGGTTTGGCAAAATCGTCAACCCCGAGGGTATCCGCACCGTCGGTGAATTCCCGAACCTGACCGCCGCCTTGCTCCGCAACGGCTTCTCCGAAGAGCTCACCCGCAAGCTCATGGGTGAGAACTGGCTGCGCATCCTTGGCGAGGTATGGGGGGAATGACCATGACCACACACGCACCGGAAATGCCCATCGAAGTCGACAGCGAAACCGGCATCTGGACCACCGACGCACTGCCCATGCTGTATGTGCCACGGCACTTCTTCATCAACAACCACCAGGCCATTGAAGCGGAGATCGGTCCTGAACGATACGCCGACATTCTCTACAAGGCCGGTTACAAATCCGCCTGGCACTGGTGTGAAAAAGAAGCGGCCCTGCACGGCCTCAAGGGTAGTGAGGTGTTCGATCATTACATGAAACGGCTCTCCCAGCGTGGCTGGGGCCTGTTCACTGTTGAACATCTCGACATCGCCAGCGGTCAGGCGCGAGTTCGGCTTGACCACTCCGCCTTCGTCTACCACTACGGCAAAGCCGGACGCAAGATCGACTACATGTTCACCGGCTGGTTCGCCGGTGCCATGGACCAGATCGCCAATGACATCGGATACGAGGTGCGCACCCAGGCGGTGCAAACGCAAAGCGCCGCGGAGGAGGGCGTCGATTACGGCGTCTTCGAAGTGACACCGACACCGGACTTTAATACAGCCAACTAAAACAGAAAATTCAGTACGGAGGTAAACAGGGCTTTGCCTGATGGATGGGGCAAAGCCTGAGGAACCTGCGTACAGAATAATGAGAGAGCCACCATGTCCCAATTCGAAGCACTCTTTCGACCGTTACAGATCAACCAGTTGACCATCCGCAACCGGGTCGTCAGCACCGCCCACGCCGAGGTTTACGCCACCGAAGGCGGCATGACCACCGATCGCTACGTCAAATACTACGAAGAGAAGGCCAAGGGCGGCTGCGGTCTGTGTATCTGCGGCGGCTCCAGCGTCGTTTCCATCGACAGCCCGCAAAGCTGGTGGAGCTCGGTCAACCTTTCCACCGACCGTATCATCCCCCATTTCCAGAACCTTGCGGACGCCGTCCACAAACACGGCGGCAAGATCATGATCCAGATTTCCCATATGGGGCGTCGCTCCCGCTGGGACGGCGAAAACTGGCCCAACCTGATGTCGCCCTCCGGCGTCCGTGAACCCGTGCACCGTGCTACCTGCAAGACCATTGAGGAAGAGGAAATCCAGCGCATCATCGGCGACTTCGCCCAGGCCGCCCGCCGCGCCAAAGAAGGCGGGCTCGACGGTGTCGAACTGTCCGCCGTGCATCAGCACATGATCGACCAGTTCTGGTCGCCACGGGTCAACAAGCGCACAGACCAATGGGGCGGAACCTTCGAAAATCGCATGCGCTTCGGCATGGAAGTGTTGAAGGCCGTGCGCGAGGAGGTTGGCCGTGACTTCGTCGTCGGCATTCGCATCTGTGGCGACGAATTCCACCCGGACGGTCTCAACCACGACGACATGAAGCAGATCGCCAAATACTACAACGACACCGGCCTGCTGGATTTCTTCGGCGTCGTCGGTTCCGGTTGTGATACCCACAATACCCTGGCCAACGTCATTCCCAACATGTCCTACCCGCCGGAGCCGTTCCTGCACCTGGCCGCCGGCATCAAGGAAGTGGTCGACGTGCCTGTGATCCACGCCCAGAACATCAAGGACCCGAACCAGGCCGAACGTATTCTGGAAGCTGGCTACGTCGACTTCGTCGGCATGACCCGCGCCCACATCGCCGACCCGCACATCATTGCCAAGATCAAGATGAACCAGGTGGACCAGATCCGCCAGTGCGTCGGTGCCAACTACTGCATCGACCGTCAGTACCAGGGCCTGGACGTGCTCTGCATTCAGAATGCCGCCACTTCCCGCGAGCATCTGGGCATGCCACACATCATCGAAAAGACTGAGGGCCCGATCCGCAAGGTGCTGGTCATCGGCGGTGGTCCCGGCGGCATGGAAGCGGCACGGGTCGCGGCCGAACGCGGTCATGAGGTCACGCTGATCGAAAAAGCCGGCGAGCTTGGTGGCCAGATCACCCTTGCCGCAAAGGCGCCGCAGCGGGACCAGATCGCCGGCATTACCCGCTGGTACGCCCTGGAACTGGATCGCCTTGGCGTCGACCTGCGCTTCAACACCGAAGCCGATGCCTCTGTCGTGCGGGATTTCCAGCCGGACGTCTGCATCCTTGCTACCGGTGGTGTTCCGTTCATGGAGCAGATCCCGGAATGGGGGTTCGAGGACGGCCTGGTGGTGTCCTCCTGGGACATCCTCAGCGGCAGGGTTGAACCGGGCGAGAACGTCCTGGTCTACGACACCATCTGCGAATTCTCCGGTATGTCCGCGGCGGACTATCTGGCTTCCAAGGGGGCACAGGTCGAACTGGTCACCGACGACATCAAGCCCGGTGTCGGTATCGGCGGCACCACCTTCCCAACCTACTACCGCAGTCTGTATGAGCGCGAAGTCATCATGAGTTCCGACATGATGCTGGAAAAAGTCTACGCCGAGGGCGACAAGAAAGTCGCGGTGCTGGAGAACGAGTACACCGGGCAGAAGGAGGAGAGGGTGGTCGATCAGGTTGTTATCGAGAACGGTACCCGACCGAACGAAGCCCTGTATTACGAGCTGAAGGACGGCTCGATCAACAAGGGACAGATTGATGTGGAAACCCTGTTTGCCTGTAACGCCCAGCCGGTTTTGAAGGAAGCCGATAAGGGCATGATCTTGTGGCGATTGGGGGATTGCGTGTCCCAGCGGAATACGCACGCAGCGATCTATGACGCACTGCGTTTGTGCAAGGATCTGTAACCCAAGTTCAATCCGATGAGGTACACCATGCTCCTTGACTGGCTGCTCCCAGCACTCGTGGTCACGGCACTCGCCTTGCTGGTTATCGGCGCCATACGCCGTGTCCTGCTCTGGCGTGCGGGCCAACCCGAACCGGTAAGCATCATCGCCGGGCTCATGGCCATGCCGCGCCGCTACCTGGTCGACCTGCACCATGTGGTTGAGCGCGACAAAGTCATGTCCAATACCCACGTCGCCACGGCGGGCGGGTTCGTGTTGTCCATGTTGTTGATCATACCGGTGCATGTGCTCGGGCTGGAAAGCCGGTGGCTCAGCATTCCCTTGCTGATCGCCACGGCCCTCATGTTCACCGGCGCCATCTTCGTCTACCGGCGCCGTCGCAATCCACCGGCCCGTCTGTCCAGGGGCCCCTGGATGCGACTGCCGAAAAGCCTGCTGATGTTTTCCGCATCGTTTTTCCTGCTCACCTTGTTGACCTCCGGTTTCCTGCCGGAGAATTTCGGGAGTTGGGTGCTCGTGGCCGTACTGCTGGTGGGCATAACTCTGGGTCTGTCCGAAATGCTCTTCGGCATGGGCTGGGGCGGGCCGATGAAACATGCGTTTGCCGGCGCTTTGCACCTGGCATTCCACCGTCGCCCGGAACGCTTCGGCGGCGGCCGTTCCACAGGCCTGAAACCGGTCAATCTGGATGGCAAGCTTGGCGTGGCGGAGCCCAAGGACTTCACATGGAATCAGCTGCTGGGTTTTGATGCCTGTGTGCAATGTGGCCGTTGTGAAGCCGTTTGCCCGGCCTTTGCCGCCGGCCAGCCGTTGAACCCGAAGAAACTGATTCAGGATATGGTCGTGGGTCTGGCCGGGGGAACCGACGCCAACTACGCCGGTAGCCCCTATCCCGGCACCGAAGTCGGCAAGGCGGAAGGCAACCCGCACCAGCCCATTGTCGATGGCTTGGTCAGTGCAGACACCCTATGGTCCTGCACCACCTGCCGCGCCTGTGTCGAAGAGTGTCCGATGATGATTGAGCACGTTGACGCCATTGTCGATATGCGCCGTCACCTGACCCTGGAACGAGGTGAAACCCCGAACAAGGGTGCTGAAATACTGGATAACCTGATCGCCACCGACAATCCTGGCGGTAACGAACCCGGTAGCCGGATGAACTGGGCGGCGGACCTTGACCTGCCGTTGATGGCCGACAAGCACGAAGCCGAGGTGCTGTTCTGGGTGAGCGACGGCTGTTTCGACATGCGCAGCCAGCGCATCCTGCGAGCCTTCGTTCAAATCCTGAAGGCTGCGGAGGTCGACTTCGCCGTACTCGGGAACGAGGAACGGGATTCCGGTGACGTCGCCCGCCGTCTTGGCGACGACGCCACGTTCCAGACCCTGGCCAGACACAACATTGCCACGCTCGGGAAGTACCGCTTCCAACGCATCGTCACCACGGACCCGCATGCCTTCCACGTGCTGAAAAACGAGTACGGCGACTTTGGTGGTCACTACGAGGTATTGCACCACAGTACTTTCATCAACGAACTGGTCGAACAGGGCCGGCTCAGACTGGACCGCTTCAAGGGCGGTACCGTCACCTATCACGATCCCTGTTACCTGGGGCGCTACAACGGTGAGTACGAGTCCCCGCGCGCATTGCTCAATGCCCTGGGTATCCAGGTCAGCGAGATGGAACGCTCCGGCTACCGTTCACGCTGTTGTGGCGGCGGGGGCGGAGCGCCCATTACCGACATTCCGGGGGAGCACCGCATCGCCGACATGCGTGTCGATGACGCCCGCAAGGTGGAGGCCGAAACCATCGCCGTCGCCTGTCAGCAATGCACCGCCATGCTCGAAGGCGTGGTGGAGCCGCGCCCCGAGATTCGCGACCTGGCCGAGCTGGTGGCCGATGGCCTGATCATCGAAGCAGCCGAATCGACCGCTCCAGCGGCCCAACCGATAGCTGAGGAGGTGCACTGATGACGGATATCCCAAGGCGCGACCCGCGCATCGAATGGATACTGCGTAATCGTCTGCACCCTCAGTATGATGAGATGATCGCCGTTAACAGCGGTCCGGTGCGCGGCCCCACCGGCCTGTTACGTAAGAATCCCCACGCCGTTGGCTTTATCGGACCCAATGGTATCAAACGCATCGACCGCAGCGCCGGTCTGACCGGCGGCGCAGGCGGTCTGTCGTCACGTGCCAAAGGCCGCTCGGCCCAGGCAGAAGTCGAGTTGCCCCTGCATCGGGTTGAGCAACCCGATTTCCATGTGGTCGTGGTTGTCGACTTGGCGGGCGGCCGCTTGAGCAGTCATGACAAGGACGTGCTTGGTCAGGCGCATCAGTTGGTGAAAGCCGCGGAAGGCGAGGGCGCTGTTGTGGCCGTCGCCCTTGGCGAAGCACGGGAGGCGAACTTCGACAAGGCAGGCGCCGACCGCCTGGTGCATTTGACCGAGGTTCACGGCCAGTCGCTGACCGGCTACTGTCCGGAGCACAAACTGGCCGTGCTTGAAGCGGTTGAATCCGAACTTGCACCGCGTTATTGGCTGTTCCCGGATTCGGTCCACGGCGGCGCCGACCTCGGCTCCCGCCTGGCTGCCCGCCTGGGCGAACGCCCGGCCGTGCATGCCTGGCAAGTGGATGCCGACCACAGCGTCTGTCGCGGCGGCAGCCAGTTGACGGATTGGCATCGACCCACGGCCCGCGTCATCCTGCTGGCCGAGGAATGCGCACTGCCAATCGACGAGACCCGGCACGAAGCCAAACCGATCGAACTGGCGTCGATTCCCAGGGTAACCCCCCGAATCGAAGACCTCGGCCAGGTCGAGGTTGACCCGAGTAAGATAGCCCTTGGGGAAGCCGAATTCATTCTCTCCGCCGGAAATGGGGTACGTGACTGGCAACAGTTCCATGCAGTAGCCACAGCCATTGGCGCCACGGAAGGCGCCAGCCGGGTCGCCGTGGACGATGGTCACATGCCGCGTTTCCGCCAGGTCGGTGCCACCGGCACCTGGGTGACAGCGCGGGTTTATATTGCCGTGGGTATTTCCGGCGCGATCCAGCATATGCAGGGTATCGGCCGGTGCGACAAGGTGGTGGCCATCAACCTCGATGATGGCTGCGACATGATCAAACGGGCCGACCTGAGTGTGATTGGTGAAAGCCAGGGCATCCTCGGTGAGTTGCTGCGGCTGGCCGAAGCCCGCCAAAGTGGGATGGAGCTCGAATCACCCGAAGCAACGGCCGAATCCACAGAGGAGGACCGTCATGTCGCCTGACTCTTTCCCTAACTCTTTATCCAACCCCGACCTCAAGGTCGCCTCGCTTGTTTCTGTTGGTCAACATCCCAAGTCCGGTCGCGCACGGCGGGCCAGCCAGGATGCCCGGGCCGTCGAACTCGGCTTGAAGATGACAGGCTCCGCCTCCCGACTCATCCATGTCGGTGGTGGTGATGAAACCGGCCTGCGCCAGTACCTTGGCATGGGCTTGCCGGAAATAACCCTGCTCAAGGCTGACGGTAGGGCGGATGCCGTCCCCATTTTGGCGAGCTATCTCAAGGAACAGCCTGCTGACATCGTCCTTTCTGGCATTCACGCCGAGCGCGGCGAGGCCTCCGGCATGGTGCCTTACCTGTTGGCGGAACACCTCGGCTGGCCCATCGTTCCCCGTATCGCCGACATCCAGAAGGTAGAGGATGGCTTTGCCGAAGTGCTGCAAGCCCTGCCACGTGGTCAACGCCGCCTGCTGCGCGTTCCGCTGCCGTTCATTGCGACCGTCGACAATGCTGCTCCCGAGGCGCGGCAATACGCTTTCGGCCCGGCCCGGCGCGGACTGATGAATGGTGTGGCAGTAAACGAGCCGGTTGATGAAGCCCGGCTGGAGTGGCAAGAGAACCCCGCCAAACCCAGACCCAAGCGCCTCAACGTTGTCAAAGCCAAATCCGCCGCCGACCGGTTCAAGGCGGCCACGGCAAAACCCCAGGGGCAGGGCGGCAAAGTCATCCGTGACGGCACGGACCGGGAGAAGGCTGAGGCGATCATGGAGCTGCTGGTTGCAGAGGGCGTGGTGAGGTAGTTTCCCGAGGCGGCAGGGATATCACCACCTTGCCGCTTTAAGACACGCAACGCCCTTTCCGTGTCGCAGTTGGAGTTCTGGCCTGATCTGCAATGCCATACCATAATCTTCGCCCGGGACAGATCGGAGCGGCTGGCAGCAAGGTAGCCGTGCTCAGGTAAACCCGACATGCAGGCCTTATTCGATATGGCCTCGGGCTCTCGAAAAACAACAATCCGATAATACTGAATTATTCAGGAGAGCCCCTTATGACCGAACGTGTGCAACCCTCGGTCGACGCTGATCGTCCTTACGACGACGTCGATTACCAGATAGGGCAAGACAATATCCAAGTTGCCGGGTTTGACGTCCACAACCCGGTGTTTGGCATCAGCGCCGCACTCATCCTTGTTTTTGTTGCCGGTACCCTGTTCGCGACCGAAGCAGCCAACGGTATGCTGTTGGGTGCCCGCGGCTGGGTGATTGAGCATTTCGACTGGCTGTTCATGGCCGGTGGCAACCTGTTTGTGGTTTTCTGCCTGGCGTTGATTTTCCTGCCAGTCAGCAAGGTCCGTATTGGCGGTGACCATGCCAAACCGGAATTTTCCACCTTATCCTGGTTTTCAATGTTATTTGCGGCGGGTATGGGCATCGGCCTGATGTTCTGGAGCGTCGCCGAACCTGTCGCCTATTTTACCGACTGGTACGGCACCCCGCTTGGTGTGGCCGCCAATACTGCAGAAGGTAAATCCCTGGCTTTGGGCGCCACCATGTTCCATTGGGGCCTTCATCCCTGGGCCATGTACGGCATAGTCGGCCTTTCGCTGGCATTTTTTGCTTATAACAAAGGCTTGCCACTTACGATTCGATCCGCCTTTTACCCGATTCTCGGGAACCTTATTTGGGGGCCAATTGGCCACGTAATCGATATTGTTGCCGTGTTGGCGACCATCTTCGGCCTGGCCACGTCTCTTGGCCTTGGCGCGCAACAGGCCGCCAGTGGCCTGGCTTACCTCGGAATCGTGGAGAACGGCATCGGTACGCAGGTCGGATTGATCGCGTTCATCACCGCCATTGCCGTTTTTTCCGTGGTTCGTGGTCTGGATGGCGGCGTAAAACTGCTCAGCAATATCAACATGGTCATTGCGTTCGTTCTGCTGCTTTTCGTCATCCTCGTGGGTTCCATCAGCGGCTTCTTCGCCAACCTTTTTGACCTGTTCTGGTCCTACGGGAAAAACATTCTGCCGCTCAGTAATTGGGTGGGCCGGGAAGATGAGACCTGGTTCCATGGCTGGACCGTGTTCTATTGGGCCTGGTGGATTTCCTGGTCGCCTTTCGTTGGCATGTTTATCGCCCGTGTATCCAAAGGGCGCACTGTGCGTGAATTCATGCTCGCGGTATTGATTATCCCGACCCTTGTTTGTGGTATCTGGGTAACGGCATTCGGTGGCAACGCGCTGGATCAAATCCAGGCTCAAGTGGGCGCATTGAGCGGTGGGCTTACCGAAGTACCGCTCGCCATGTTCCAGATGATGGAGAGCATGCCGCTGACCTCTTTGATTTCTTTCCTCGCCATTGTTCTGGTGCTGGTGTTTTTTGTCACCTCCTCGGATTCGGGATCGCTGGTGATTGATGGAATTACCGCCGGTGGCAAACAGGATGCTCCCGTCGCCCAGCGTGTATTCTGGGCGACCATGGAAGGCGTGATTGCCGCAACCCTGTTGTTTGGCGGTGGTGCGCAGGCGCTGAATGCGCTTCAAGCGGGTGCAGTTACCGCCGGCTTGCCATTCGCCGTCATTCTCATTCTGATGTGCGTAAGTCTGTACAAGGGGCTGAACGGGGAGGCGAAGAGACAGCTTAAATACAGCGTGTA